>JAYVZV010000053.1:0-4994 GCA_043782995.1 Acidimicrobiales bacterium
TTCGTCGTTGAGTGGCGCCTCGGGCTGTGGCGCCCCCGTCGTCGCGGACGCGACTCTCAACCGACGAAGCGCGGGGCCGGTCGCCGGTCACTTCACTACCGCGAAGAGCCCGACGATGCCGGTCCCGTAGAACACGAGCGCGAGAATGGAGTCCGGTCCGATTCGGCTCGGCCTCGAGGGACGCACGATGACCCCGCCGACGTACATCACGGTGAGCGCGATTCCTAAGGCGGCCAGCCACGCGTTGGCCGCTCCGGTCGTCGGCAGGACGGGCTTGGCCGCGACGAGGT
This sequence comes from Acidimicrobiales bacterium, assembly GCA_043782995.1. Lineage (GTDB taxonomy): Bacteria > Actinomycetota > Acidimicrobiia > Acidimicrobiales > RAAP-2 > RAAP-2. The sequence continues at coordinate 291 of JAYVZV010000053.1, forward strand.
CGGCGACGAGGAAGAGGCACAGCTGGAACGCGTTGCCGCCGAAGACGTCGCCAATGGCGAGCTGGTGGTCACCGAGTCGGACGGCCTCGATGCCCGAGCTGACCTCGGGCAGCGCCGTGGCCAGGGCGAGGAACGTGGCCCCGAAGACCACGCCGTTGATGCCCGCGCGGTTCGCGAGCTCGTTGCCGCTGACGGCGAGCATCACCCCGGCGAACAGCGTAACAACCGAGGAGGTGACGAAGACGATCACGACTCGCGTCGTCGAGTACTGCGCGCTCGCGCGGTCCGCGACCGGGTGGCGCACCCGTCGGTGGGGCCGTCCGGGCGCGGCGCCCTCCATCTTCACGTCCCACTTCGGATGGCTCCGCGTCCGGTTGAGCACCCAGACGCCGCCGACCCAGACGACGACGAGCACCAGCGAGGCCGGACTGATCCGTCCGGCGATCCTCACCGAGGCAGGCAGCAGAGCTCCCCCGAGGACGATGGCCACCAAAAGTATGACGAGCAGCCCTTCGAGGACCGGGACGAGCGAGCCGACGAGGTACGTGAGCGGACGCGCGGCGAAGAGGTCGCAGACGACCAGCACCATTGTTGCGGTCGCGATGCCGCCGATCAGGTTGCCGGCGGCCAGCCCCAGGTGGCCCGACCGGGCCGCCGTGATCGTGACGGCGAGCTCGGGCAGGCTGCCCGCCACCGACAGCAACACCATGCCGCCGATGGCGTCACCGAGCCCGAGACGCCGATCGAGTTCGTCGGTGCACCGGGATAACTGCACTCCGGCCACCCAGGTGGCGCCCGAGGCGCCGAGGAAGATCAGCAGGACCCAGAGCACCGAGAGGGAGGCCACGTAGGTATTCTTGTCGACTCGGCGGGTTGAGTCCACCGTCTGGAGTTTTGTCCCGTCACGCCCGACTGAGCGTGGAGCTACGCCTCGATGCCGGCGATGACCAGCTCGAACATCCGCTCGACCTGCTCGGGCTCGGGGGCCTGCTCACAGGCCATCACAATGCCGTAGACGAGCTTCAACACGTCGATCATGTCCACGGATTCCTTCACGTCGCCCGTGGCCTGCGCCCGATGCAACAAGGTGTCGCCGGCGTCGCGCATCGCGGCGTAGGCCACCTGAAGGTCCGAACCCTCCACGTGCTTGGCGGCCATGACGGCGGCCCCGAGGCTTCGCCCGCGAGACGCGAACTCCAACTGCAGACGCAGCCACGCGACGAGCGCGTCGAAGGCCTCGGACGAGTCGACTAGCGCCTCGGCGCGAACTCTCAGCGCCAAGGCCTCTTCGAGGAAGGCCTCCTCGAGCAGATCCTGGCGCGTCGGGAAGTGCCGGTACAGGGTGCCGATGCCCACGCCGGCGTCGCGCGCAACGTCCTCGAGCACGATGTGGGCGCCCCGTTCGGCGATTCCCGCGCGGGCCGCGGCGAGGATGAGTTCGTAGTTGCGTTGCGCGTCGGCGCGACGGGCGCCCTTGGCGACCGGAACCTGGCTCATCTCACTCCTCGAACACCCGTGCCCCAAGATTTCTACAGTAATGCTGATAATCGGAGGCAACCTCCGTATAGTATGTGGAGGCACCCTCACCTTAGGTCCTCCGGAGACCGAAAGCAACGCATTTCGAGGAAGCCGCCGATTTCCCCCCGGACCATTTCATTCTACCAATTCCCCATTAGGAGTTCCCATGTTCCAGACCGACCGCCACCCCCGTCGAGCGTCTTCCATCGCGCTCGCCGTCATCGTCACCTGCCAACTGATGGTGGTGCTCGACGCCACCGTCGTCAACATCGCCCTCGTGCCGATCCAGCACTCGCTGCACTTCAGCCCGGCCGGACTTTCGTGGGTGATCGACGCCTACAGCCTCGCCTTCGGCGGACTGCTACTGCTCGGCGGACGGGCCGGCGACGTCTTTGGGCGCCGTCGCATGCTCACGGTCGGCCTCGCCATTTTCACTCTGGCCTCCCTGCTCGGCGGGTTCGCCACCTCCGCCACCTGGCTGCTTGTCACCCGCGCCGTCCAGGGAGTCGGCGCGGCGCTCGCCGCCCCCAGCACGCTCAGTCTGATCAGCGCGACCTTCGAGGAAGGGCCCGAGCGGAACCGCGCCCTCGGCATCTTCACGGCCGTGTCGGCCGGCGGCGGATCCTTGGGTCTGATCCTCGGCGGGGCCTTGACTTCGTGGGTCTCGTGGCGCTGGGTCCTCTTCATCAACGTGCCCATCGGCCTCGCCATCATTGCGCTCGCCCCGCGCTACGTCCCCGAGCCGGCCCGCAACGGCGGCCGGCTCGACCTCGCGGGAGCGACGCTCGTCACCGGCGGCCTCGCCGGCCTGATCTACGGCTTCATCCGCCTGGCCGAGCACGGTTCTAAGGGCGTGACCGCCGCCGTCTTCGGTTTAAGCCTGGTGCTGCTCGGGGCCTTTGTGCGAGTGGAACGGCGCCAGGTCCAGCCGCTACTGCCGATGCGTCTCGTGACCGACCGACTGCGGGGACCGGCGTACGTCACGATGATGATGATCCCGGCCGTGATGTACGGCGTCTTCTTCTTCGTCAGCCAGTACCTCGAGGGCGTACTTCACTTCAGCGCCCTCCAGTCGGGCTTCGCGTTCCTGCCCCTGACCGGCATCATCTTCGCGAGCTCGCGGGTCACGCCGCGGCTCCTCGCCCGGTTCGGCGCGCGGCCGATTTTGCTCTTCGGCCTCGCGACGCTGACGGTGGCCTCGGTCTGGATCGCTCAGGCGACGCCGGCGAGCGGCTACTTCGGCGGCCTCTTCGGGCCGCTCGTGCTCTTCGGCCTCGGGGCGGGATGCTGCTTCCTGCCGCTCAGCGTGACAATCCTCTCGGGCGTCGAGCGCGCCGACGCCGGCGCGGCGTCGGGAATGCTTCAGACGATGCAGCAGACCGGCGCGGCGTTGGGCGTCGCGGTGCTGACCAGCGTCGCCGCGTCGCACGGCCAATCGGCCGCGATGATGACCGGCGCCGGTTTCGCGGTCGTGGCCTTCGCCGTTGCCTTCGGCGCCATTCGTCCCGGATCGCTGCCACGACCGAGCGCCGAGGAGTTCGCCGAGGAGATGGTGCCCCTCGCGCTGAGCGAGTAATCGTCCCGGTCACTCGGCGTCGTGGCCGGTCCGCGCTGATCGCGCCGGGGCCCGCTCGTATCACTGTCGTTCACTGGCCACCGAGGTGGACTGCCCGAGTCGCCGTCGAGTCAGAGACTCACTTCCAGGCGTACGTTCACCGTGACGCCGACGTCGATCGATTCGGCCCGTCGGACCGCGTCCTTCAGTGGGACGACGTAGCCCCCATCCTTGGGGAAGAGTGACGTCGTCCACCGGGTTGAACCAATCTGGGCGTCGACCGGGATCATGCCCCAGCCGTAGGTGACGAGAGCCGACGCCGCCTGCAGTTGAGCGCTCTCCTCCTCAGGCACGGACACGAAGAAGAACGGCGACGGCCCCCTCCACTCCCAGACCTCGCCGCTGAACTCCAACTCCACCGAGTCACCATAACGGAGGACCCTTCGAACGGCCGGTCGCCTCGGCAACTGTCGCCACGTAGACACGCCACCAGGCCCGTCACCGGTGCAGTGAATTCGACTATCGAGCGACGCGGTCCCCGATGGCCCGTAGAAATGACGTCGTCCAATCGTGGCCCCCGGAGAGGGCGAACCTGTAACGTGAGTCTGCCCCGTCGATACCATTGGATAAGTCAAATCTCCGACGTCGCAAGGCGCCGGAAAGAAGGAGTGGCCATGGGCAAGTCCTACGTGAAGGACGAAGCGGCGATTGGCAAGTTGAGCCCTCATCAGTTCGACGTGACCCAACGCAGCGCCACTGAGCCGGCCTTTCGAAACGAGTTCTGGGACCAGCACGAGGCCGGCCTCTACGTCGACATCGTCTCGGGCGAGCCGTTGTTCACCTCGACCAAGAAGTTCGACAGCGGATGCGGGTGGCCCAGTTTCACGACGCCGATCGTGGCGGAGAACGTCGTCGAGATCGTCGACAAGAGCCACGGCATGGCGCGCACCGAGGTCCGGTCCAAGTACGGCGACAGCCACCTGGGCCACGTCTTTGACGACGGCCCGGCCGACGAAGGCGGACTGCGCTACTGCATCAACTCCGCCGCCCTGAGATTCGTCCACTACGCCGACCTGGAGGCCGAGGGCTACGGCGAGTACGTCTCACTATTCGACCACGCTGCATCGACCGAGGAGGCCGTCCAATGACCGATCACACCGAGACCGCGGTCCTCGCCGGCGGCTGCTTCTGGGGGATGCAGGACCTCATCCGCAAGCAACCCGGCGTGCTCGCCACGCGAGTGGGTTACACCGGCGGTGACGTCGCCAACGCCACGTACCGCCACCACAAGGGGCACGCCGAAGCGATCGAGATCGTCTTTGACCCGGCGGCGACGTCCTACCGGGACGTCCTCGCGTTCTTCTTCCAGATCCACGACCCTACGACGAAGGACCGTCAGGGCAACGACCGCGGATCGAGCTACCGTTCGGCGATCTTCTACCTCGACGAGGTCCAGCGCCAGACCGCGATCGACGTCATCGCCGACGTCGAGGCGTCGGGCCTGTGGCCCGGCTCCGTAGTGACCGAGGTGGAGCCGAATGGCGCCTTTTGGGAGGCGGAGCCCGAGCACCAGGACTACCTGATGCGCTACCCCCAGGGCTACACCTGCCACTTCCCGCGGCCGGACTGGG
>JAYVZV010000054.1:0-15019 GCA_043782995.1 Acidimicrobiales bacterium
AGATTGGCGTGCGAGGTGAGAATCGGCGAGTTGCTGGAGATTTGCTTATCTGCCTCGGACACCCAAGTGATACTAACGACGCCTTCACTGGATCACGGAAAGGGCCGAGCCCCCCACTGCTCAGTTGCGTCTTCGACGACAAGTGTGGTCATATGACGGGGTGCACATCGTCGTCATTGGTTGCGGCCGCGTCGGATCGGAACTCGCGATGCAACTCTCCGAGGAGGGCCACTCGGTCGTGGTCGTCGACCGCAATCGCGACGCCTTCGGGCGCCTGAACCGGTTCCGCGGCAAGACGCTGGTCGGCTCGGGCTTCGATCGTGACATCCTCTTCCAGGCCGAGGCCAACCGCGCCGACGGTCTCGCCGCGGTCACCAGTGGCGACAACTCGAACATCCTGTGCGCTCGGATCGCGCGGGACAACTACAACATCAAGAACGTGGTCGCTCGGATCTACGACCCGGCACGAGCCGACATCTACATGAAGCTAGGCATCCCGACCGTGGCGACGTCGCTGTGGACGACCCAGCAGGTGAAGCGTTGGCTCATGCCCTCAGACGACTCGGTCGAATGGACCGACGGCACCGGCACGATGCACCTGGTCGAGCGCATTGTGCCCGATCACCTCGCCGGCCGGCCGGTGGCCCGCTTCAACCTCGGTGACGACGTGCGCCTGGTCGGTCTGATCCGCGGGGGACAGGGACGGGTCAAGATCGACGGCCTCTTCGCGCAGGAGGACGACGTCCTCGAGTTCCTGGTCACGACGGAGGGACTCGAGTGGCTCCCGTCGCTCCTGGTGGCGGAGCAGCCGTGAGAGTCGTCATCGCCGGCGGTGGTTCGGTCGGCACGTCGATCGCCATGGACCTCCTCGACCGGAATCACGACGTGACGCTGCTCGAGCAGGTGACGGCGACGGCGGAGAAGCTGAAGACCTTACTGCCGGGAGTCAACGTGATGGCCGCCGACGCCTGCGAGTACAAGAACCTCGCTGCGGCCGACCTGCGCAGCGCCGACGTCGTGATCGCGGCGACGGGCGACGACGAGGACAACCTGGTGGTCAGCTGGCTCTCCAAGCAGGAGTTCGGCGTGCCCCGGGTCATCAGCCGGATCAACAACGCGCGCAACGAGTGGCTCTTCAATGAGAGTTGGGGCGTGGACGTGTCCGTGTCGACTCCGGCGCTGATCACCTCATTGGTTGACGAGGCCGTCGAGGTCGGCTCGATCATCAAGCTGATGGACCTCGCGCAGGGTCGGATGCGCCTCATCGAGGTGACGCTCGCGTCGAGCGCACCCGCGGTCGCGCGCAACCTCACGCTGGACGAGTTGCGCCTGCCCGATTCGGTGCGGGTCGTCGCAGTGGTGCGCAGCAGCCAGCCAATGGTGCCATCGAACTCAATGCACTTCCTCGAGCACGACCACGTCATCCTGGTTGCGCGCGAGGGCGCGACCCAGGAGTGCGCCGCCGCCTTCGTCGGATAGCGCGTTCGCCGCCGAGGCCGCCCCGAGGAACGGACCTAGCATGGAACGGTGCGCGCTGCCTTCTTCGACCTCGACAAGACGGTGATCGCCAAGTCCTCACTCGTTGCGTTCGGCCCGGAGTTCCACGCCCGCGGCCTGCTGCACCGACGCACGCTGATCTGGGGCGTCCTCAGCCAGATGATGTTCGTTCGCTACGGGGCCGACGAGGACCGGCTGAGCCGGATCAGCGAGTCGGTCCTCAAAGCCACCAAGGGGTGGGACCACCTCGAGGTAAAGAAATTGGTGGCCGAGACCATCAACGAGGTGATTGAGCCCCTGATCTACGACGAGGCGCTCGAACTCATCGACCACCACCTAGACCAGGGCGACGAGGTCTGGCTCGTGAGCATGTCGCCGACCGAGATCGTCGAGCCGTTCGCCGAGCTACTGGGGATCACCGGCGCGATCGCGTCGCGCGCCACCATCGACGAGCAGGGGAAGTTCACCGGCGAGATGGAGTTCTTCGCTCGCGGCGAGAACAAGGCGTTGGCGATGCGCGAAATAGCGGCACAGCGTGGCATCGACCTGGCCGACTCCTACGCCTACTCAGACTCCGAGACGGACATCCCGATGCTGATGGCCGTCGGGCACCCCTTCGCGGTGAACGCCGACCGACCGCTCGCCAAGATCGCCCACGAGAACCAGTGGCCGCTGCTCAGCTTCACGCACCCGGTGCGCGCGCACGACCGTTCTAAGTCGCACACGCCGTTCTTCGTCAGTGCGATGGTCATCGGCGCGGCGGCCGTGCTCGGCCGGTCGCGGTACCAGCACCGCTAGAGCGTCAGGAGGTCGCGCGCTCCGGTGTCCGATGACGGGTGGCGAAGCTTGCTCATTGCGCGGGCCTCGATCTGGCGAATCCGCTCACGGGTGAGGTTCATCTCGGCCCCCACGTCCTCGAGGGTGCGAATCTCGCCAGCACCGTCGAGTCCGAAGCGCATGCGCAGGATCTTCTGCTCGCGCTCGTCGAGGGGCTGGAGGAGCTTCTCAATGGCCGCGGGCATCATCTTCACTGCGGCGACGTCGAAGGGGGACTCCGCCGAGCGGTCCTCGACGACGTCGCCGAGCTCGGCGTCGCCGTCCTCGCGCAGTGGCTCGGAGAGCGAGATCGGCTCGGACCGGAAGCGGAGGGCCTCGATGAGCTTGTCCTCGGGCATCTCGCACTCCTCGCAGAGCTCTTTGATGGTGGGGGGCCGGCCGAACTTCAGCTCGAGGCGCGACTGGGCCTTCTGCACGCGCGCCAGCGTGTCGCCGGCGTGCACCGGAAGCCGGATCGTGCGTCCGGTGTTGGCGATGCCTCGGGTGATGGCCTGGCGGATCCACCACGTGGCGTAGGTCGAGAACTTGAAGCCCTTGCGCCAGTCGAACTTCTCGACGGCGTGCATTAGCCCGAGGTTGCCCTCCTGGATGAGGTCGAGCAGCGGCAGGCCCGACGCCTGGTATTTCTTGGCAATCGAAACCACGAGGCGCAGGTTCGACTGCACGAAGTCCCGCTCGGCCTGGTCGCCGCGGTGCACGGTGCGCTTCAGAGCCAGCTTCTTGCTCGGGGTGATCTTGAGCTTCTTGTCGGTTTCGGCGGCGTCGAGCTCGGCCTTCGCCTCACGACCCTCCTCGATCGTCTGGGCGAGGTGGACCTCATCGTCCTTGGTCAGAAGGGTATATTGGCCGATGTCCGAGAGGTAGAGGCGTACGAGGTCTTCATCGTCCCGATCGACGCGGTCTTTAGCCATGGCTCTCCCTTGATGCTCCCGACACCGGAAAGTCCGGTACTTCTAGTTATACGGAGGTAGGCAACTTAGCGGGAGATCCCCAGGCTCTCAGCGCTCCCCGCCGACTCTAAGGTCGCCACGAGGTCCCGTGCGGCGAGCTGCCAACTCGGATCTTCAATTGGGGACTGGTCTTTCGCGGCCTCGCCGACGGCGCGGATCTGGGTGACCGTGACGTCGGAGGCGCGGTCCCAGAGGAGTCGCAGCCCGGCGTCCTCGGTCATGGCGTCACGGGCGTCGAGCAGGCTCACGAGCAGGCGCGGCCCCACGACGACGGCCAGGGCGAACATCGCCATCGCCCCGGTCTCGTCGTGGTCGAAGGCGAAGCGCAGCACTCCCTCGAGGAGTGCGAAGCGCTCCTCGAGCGCCCCGTCGAGGTGGCTCCTCGTCTCCAGGGCGAGCGTCCCGAAGGCCCTCGAAGCCTCGTGGGCACGAACGACGAAGGCGTCGTTCGTGAGCGTCGGCGCGCCCTCCCCGAAGACCCGGTAGAGGGCGTCGAAGCAGGCGAAAAGGTGCTTGGCCATCTCGCGATTCGAGGGGGTCACATCGCCTCGGGACGGAAGGCGTTGGTGATGGGCATGCGCCGGTCCCGGCCGAAGGCCTTCTTAGAGATCCGGACCCCCGGGGGCATTTGGCGCCGCTTGTACTCCGAGAGGTCCACGAGGCGCGTGATCCGGTATACCAGCGCCGGGTCGTGGCCGTCGGCAATCATCTCCTCGGCGGTCGCGTCATCCTCGACGTAGAGCTCGAGCAGGGGATCGAGCTCCTCGTAGGGGGGCAGCGACTGGTCGTCGCGCTGGTCCGGACGCAGCTCGGCCGAGGGCGGCTTTTCCAGCACCGCCGAGGGAATCGGCTCGGGTTCGCCGTCGGCGGCGGCGACCGAGTTGCGGTATCGGCAGAGCTCGTAGACGAGGGTCTTGGGGACGTCCTTGATCACCGCGAAGCCGCCGGCCGAGTCGCCGTAGAGCGTTGAGTAGCCCGTCGCCATCTCGGACTTGTTGCCCGTCGTGAGCACGATGGCTCCGGTTGCGTTCGAGATCGCCATCAAGAGCACGCCGCGGATGCGCGACTGGAGGTTCTCGTCGGTGAGACCGGCGGGCTCCCCCTCGAGCACCGCCTCGAGAACCGTGGCGAAGGCCTGATGGGAGGGCTCAATCGGCAACGTCGTCAACTCAATATCAAGCCGGGTAGCGAGTTCCACGGCGTCGGCGACCGAATGCTCGGACGAGTAGCGGCTCGGCATCGCGAAGCCGTGCACGGCCCGGGCGCCGACGGCGTCGACCGCGATGGTCGCCACCAGCGACGAGTCGACGCCTCCCGAGAGTCCCAGGATCGCCGAGCGGAATCCGTTCTTACGTAGGTAGTCGCGGGTGCCCATCACCAGCGCCCCGTAGATCTCCTCGACCTCGGTCAGCGGACCGGCGATTCGGTTGACGTGCAGCGCGGTCAGGCGGTCCTCGTCGCGCGCGTACGCGAGGTCGAGGGGCACTCCGACCGACGACCCGCGCGCCTCGATGTCACAGACGAGGAGTTCTTCGCTGAAGGCCCGCGCGCGGGCGATGACGTCGCCTTGAGCGTTGACGACCATGCTCTGTCCGTCGAAGACGAGTTCGTCCTGACCGCCGACCAGGTTCACGTAGGCGATGGGGCAGTTCGTCTCGAGGGCGCGCTCGCGCAGCATCGCCTCGCGGTCCTCGCGACGGCCTCGCGCGTAGGGCGACGCGTTCGCGACGACAATCAGCGTGGCTCCGTTGCGAGCGAGCTCGGCGGCGGGGCCGTCACTCGTCCACACGTCCTCGCAGATCAGCAGCCCCACCGCGACGCCATTCACGTTGACGATCGTGTGACGGCCGACCCCGGGGTGGAAGTAGCGCTGCTCGTCGAAGACGTCGTAGTTCGGCAGCAATCGTTTGGTGGCGGTGGCCACGACTCCGGCGTCGCCCAGGGCGACCAGGGCGTTGGCGATGTGCCGCGGCCCGGCCTCGACAACCGCCGGGCGGGTCACGTCGCGCCCGTCGCTCGACGGCGCCAGCTCTATGCCCTCCAGCCCGTCGCCGACGACCGTTCCGACCAGGACCGGCGGCACGTTCTGCAACAGGGCCATCTCGATCAGGGCCACCCGAGAGGCCTCGATGAAGCCCTCCTTTAACAGCAAGTCCTCCGGCGGATAGCCCGTGAGGGACAGCTCGGGGGTGAGGACCAGTTCGGCGCCGGCGAAGGCGGCCTGGGTGCGAAATCGTCCCAACGTCTCGACATTCTGCGCAAAACCCCCCACGACGGCGTTCATCTGGGCCAGAGCGAGTCGAAGGACGGGCACGCCCCGAGCCTACCGGCGGGCCATTTGGCGCACTCCGGGCAACCTTTCACACGCGGTTAACAAAACTCGACCTGGCGCACAGTGTCAACCGCCAGACTGGCAGAGACGGCGTCAGCGGTCACGACCTTCGAAGGAGCACCCTTGTCGCATCAGGCTGAGTACATCTGGATTGACGGCTCGGAGCCGACTCGAAGGCTTCGGAGCAAGACCAAGATCGTCGCTGACGGACAGACTCCGCCGACGTGGGGCTTCGACGGGTCCAGCACGAACCAGGCGACCGGTCACTTCTCGGACTGCGTGCTCGTGCCGGTGTGGACGTGCCCGGACCCGCTCCGTGGGGCCAACGACGTGTTGGTGATGTGCGAGGTCTTGAACTCCGACATGACGCCCCATCCCACCAACACCCGTGCGGCCGCACTGGTCGCGGCCAAGAAGTACGACAGCTTCGAGCCCAAGTTCGGCATCGAGCAGGAGTACACCTTCTTCAAGGACGGACGCCCCTTCGGTTGGCCCGAGGTCGGCTTCCCGGCGCCCCAGGGCCCCTACTACTGCGGCGTCGGCGGGACCAAGATGCCCGGGCGCGACATTGTCGAAGCCCACACCCTGGCCTGCCTGCGCGCAGGAATCGGCATCGAGGGCACCAACGCCGAGGTGATGATGGGCCAGTGGGAGTTCCAGGTCGGCGTGCTGGGCGCTGTCGAGGTCGGCGACCAGCTCTGGGTCGCGCGCTGGCTGCTCGAGCGCATCGCCGAGGAGTTCGAGGTCGAGGTGAGCTTCGACGCCAAGCCCGTCAAGGGTGACTGGAACGGCGCCGGAGCGCACACCAACTTCTCGACCAAGCAGATGCGCGCCAACGGCGGCTGGTCGGCGATCGTCGCCGGATGCGAGGCGCTCGGTACTCGGGTCCGCGAACACATCGCCCTCTACGGCGACGGCATCGAGGACCGGCTCACCGGTGCGCACGAGACCGCGCACTGGTCGAAATTCTCGTACGGCGTGTCAGACCGTGGCGCGTCGGTGCGCATCCCCGGCCAGGTGGCCCGCGAGAAGAAGGGCTACCTCGAGGACCGTCGACCCAACTCGAACGTCGACCCCTACACCGTGGCGCGCCTAATGATCGAGACGATCTGCGGCGCGGCGTGCGCGGCCGCGAAACCGACGGCCAAGGCCGCTGCTAAAAAGACCACGGCCCGGAAGGTCGCCCGGAAGGCGCCGGCTAAGCGGGTCGCGAAGAAGGCGCCCGCGAAGAAGGCCACGGCCCGCCGCTAGGACCTCGCCCTCCTCTCGCATTTCGCGGGCGGGAGGCGTATGACGCTCGACCGAGTGGCCCCGAACGGAGAAGGTGCGAGAATGTCCCCTATGCAAAGCCAGGCCCAGTACGTCCTTCGAACCGTGGAGGAGCGGGGCGTGCGCTTCGTCCAGCTCTGGTTCACCGACGTCCTCGGACGCCACAAGGCCTTCCACGTCACGCCCGCCGAGCTAGAGGACGCTCTCGATCAGGGCATGACCTTCGACGGGAGCTCGATCGACGGCTTCTCTCGCGTCCGGGAGTCCGACGTCCTCGCCCGACCCGACCTCACCACGTTCCAGCTGCTGCCGTGGTACGAGGAGGGCGCCGGCGTCGCGCGCGTCTTCTGCGACATCGTCAACATCGACGGGACCCCGTTCGAGGGCTGCCCCCGCCAGCAGTTGCGCCACGTGCTCGACGACGCGCGGGCCCAGGGCTACACCTTCTTCGTCGCGCCCGAGGTCGAGTACTTCTACTTCGAGGACTTGAACGCTACGGGAGCCCCGACCCCGATCGACCGCGGAAGCTACTTCGACCTGCTGCCCGACGATACCGCGAGCCAGCTGCGCCGACGCACGGTGCTGATGCTCGAGGAGATGGGCATCGGGGTCGAGCACGCCCAGCACGAGGACGCCCCGGGCCAGCACGAGATCGACCTGCGCTACACCGACGCGCTCACCATGGCTGACACCGTCATGTCGGTGCGCCACGTCGTGAAAGAGCTCGCCCGCCAGTCGGGGGTCGCGGCCAGCTTCATGCCCAAGCCGCTCGCCCACGTTCAGGGGTCCGGAATGCACACCCACCTCTCGTTGTGGCGCGACGAGCAGAACGCCTTCATCGGCGACGGACCCCACGGGCTGAGCGACGTCGCGACCAGGTTCATCGCAGGCCTGGTGCGCCACGCGCCCGAGATCACCGCAGTGACCAACCAGTGGGTGAACTCCTACAAGCGCCTCGTGCCCGGCGCCGAGGCGCCAGTCAATGCCAGCTGGGCCCGCTACGACGCCGCCGCCCTGGTGCGCATTCCCTCGGTGAAGCCCGGACGGATCGACTCAACGCGAATTGAGTTCCGCTCGCCGGACCCGGCCGCCAACCCCTACCTCGCCTTCGCGGTCATCCTGGCGGCGGGGCTGCGCGGCGTGGTCGGCGACTACGAACTGCCGCCCGAGGGCGAACCGACGGCACCGCTGCCCCAGTCGCTGGCCGAGGCCCTCGACCTCATGGAGTGCTCGGAGTTGCTCCACGAGACCCTCGGCGCCCACCAGGTGGAGTGGTTTCTCAGAAACAAGCGTTCCGAGTGGGACGCCTACCGCGGTCAGGTCACCCCCTTTGAGCTCGAGCGGTACCTCCCACTGCTATGACGATCGACGTGGTGCTCTGCGTGCCCGCGTGTGAGGGACCGGTCCGCAAGGCGTGCGAGGTCACGGGAGTCACGCCGGCGGTGTCGGTGACGGGCCGCATGAACGAAATCACCGCGCTCGAGCCGGCCGACGGATTCGCCAGCGCGGTGATCAACGCCGCGGCCTTCCCGTTCACCGAGGCCATGAGCCTCTGTCGCCAGCTGCGCGCTCGGGACCGGGCCGTCGGCCCGATCATCCTGCTCCTCGACCACTACCAGCTCGACGACTTGACCTTCCGCGAGGACCTCTTCGACGACTTCGTAGTGGGCCCCTTTGACGTCAGCGAGCTAGCGACCCGTCTGCGCCATCGGCTGCGACGGGCGGGTAACGAGAGCGTCGCCCCGCGAGTCGAGCACGGCGGCCTGTCGATGAACTTAGAGACCTACCAGGCCTCGATCGTCGGACGGGTCATGGATCTCACCTACATGGAGTACGAGCTCCTGCGCTTCCTCGCGACCAACCCCAACCGGGTCTTCACGCGAGAGACGCTGCTCAGCCGGGTTTGGGGATATGAGTACTACGGGGGGGCGCGCACCGTGGACGTGCACGTCCGGCGACTGCGCGCGAAACTGGGCGAAGAGCACGCCCACCTGATCCAGACGGTGCGATCGGTCGGCTACAAATTCGGCACCTCGCCCAACGAGTACACGCTCTAGGCCCCGGGCGAGTAGGCCCACAGCTCCACTTCGGCCAGCGCCCCGAGCGGCAGCTGGGCAACGGCGACGGCCGACCTCGTCGGAAAGGGCGGCTCGAACTCTTCTCTCCACACCTCGTTGCACGCGCCGAACTCGTCCATGTCGAGAAGGAAGAGCGTCGCCTTGACGACTTGGTCGAATGTCGCACCGGCTTCAGCGAGGACTCGACGGGCGTTCGCCAGCGCTTGACGGAGTTGACCCGATGCCCCACCATCGACGAGCGTCGGCCCGCTCGCGCCCGGCACGACGCCGAGCTGGCCCGAGATGACGACGAGGTCGCCGGCCCGGCGCCAATGGGAGTAGGGGCCGACGGGGGTACTCATCGGGGAGACCTCTCCTCTAGCTGAACGAGTTGCCGCAACCGCACGTGCGCGTCGCGTTGGGGTTCGTGATGTGGAACCCCGCTCCCTGAAGGCCGTCGGCGAAGTCCAGGGTCGAACCGACTAGCAGCTCCGCGCTGGCGGCGTCGACCACGACCTTCACGCCCGAGAACTCCCGAGTGATGTCGTCGACGGCGAACTCCGAGTCGAAGAACATGTCGTAGTTGAAGCCCGAGCAGCCGCCGGGCTTGACCGAGACGCGCAGCGCCAGGTCCTCGTCGACTCCCTCGGCGGCGATCAATTCGGCGACTTTGACGACGGCGCCGTCGGTGAGGGTTATCGGGTCGGCGTCCTTCTTCGAGAAGTTGACGCTGGTGGTAGTCATGTTGGACACGGCACTCCTTAAAGAGATCTGACCTCCATTGTAGTGACACGGAGCGGTCATGAACACCCCCGGGGTGGGACCATTAGCGTCGCAGCGTGCAACTCTCGCAACGACTGAGGGAACGCCTCGACCAGGTGCTCGATCCCGAACTGGGCGCCTCCATCGTCGAACTCGGCATGGTGGGCGAGATTACGGTCAATGAGGCCGGCCACGCCGTGGTGCGGGTCTCGCTGACGACCGTCGGCTGTCCCTTGCGCGCGCAGATCGAACGCGACGTGCGCGAGGCCGCCCTCGCCCTCGACGGGGTCACGGGCGTCGAACTCGTGATGGGCGTGCTCGATGGGCCGGCGAAGGCCTCCCTGATGCGCAGAGCGCGCACGATCGCCCAGGAACGTGCGCCGCTCACCTCGATCCCTGTCCAGACCCCGGTGTTAATGATCGCCTCGGGCAAGGGTGGGGTCGGCAAATCGTCGATCACGGCGAACCTCGCCGTCGCGCTCGCGTCGACCGGACGGACCATCGGGGTGCTCGACGCCGACATCTGGGGTTTCTCGCTCGCTCGACTGCTCGGGGTGAGCGGCGAGGTCCAGGCCCGTGACGGCAAGATGCTTCCGCTCGAGCGCGAGATCGGCGCCGGACGCATCAAGCTGCTCTCGATGGGGCTGCTCGCCGACGAGGACCAGGCCCTGCTATGGCGCGGGCTGATGGTCCAAAAGGCCGTGGCGCAGTTCATCGAGGACGCCGACTGGTCGGGTATCGACTACCTATTGATCGATACCCCACCCGGGACCGGCGACATCGCGATGACGCTCGCGCGCCTCCTGCCCCAGATGGGACAGCTGCTCGTGACCACCCCGGCCATGGCCGCCCAGCGGGTGGCGGCGCGCGCCGCGGACTTCGCGCGCAAGTCCAACATCCGCGTGCTCGGCGTGATCGAGAACATGAGCGGCTTCACTTGCGCCTGCGGCGAGCGCCACCACCTGTTCGGCGAGGGCGGCGGACGCGATCTCAGCGAGTCGTTGTCGGTCCCGCTGCTGGCCGAGATCGACTTCGACCCGGGGATCTCCGATGCGGGCGACCACGGCAACCCGGCCGTGCTCATCGAGGAATCAGACGGCGTCTTGCACCGGTTGGCCGAGCGAATCCTCACCGACGTCGCCCCGCCGGCGGGAGCGGTTGGATGCTCCGCTCGGATGCTCGACGCCCTCGACCGAGCGGTCGCAGACAGCCCCTAGCCCTCGTAGTCGTCGTCGCCGGGCAGGAGGATGGTGACTTGACCGTCACGCTTGACGATGCGCGGCTCCACGCGCACGACGTGCTCAAGGGACCTCACGTGGTCGAGAACCTGACGGGCCGTCTCGAACGGAGCAATCGCCTCGAGGTTGCGGATGGTGGGGAGGATCATGTCCAGGTCGCCCCGGGCGTGGGCCTCGAGGGCGTCGCGCGGCCGAATCCACTGGTCGGCGACGGTCTCGCCGGCGTCGTGGGTCGCGACCTGGCCCTCCGGGGCCAGCGCCACGAAGAACCGCGTGTCGAAGCGCCGTGGCGGTCCCACGGGGGTGACCCAGTGCGCGGCGTACTCGAGACCCCGAAGATCGAGATGGAGTTGCTCTCGCTCCATCATTGCGACGAAGCCGAGCGACCCCTCGTTCACCGATCTTCGGTGGGCCGCCATGCGCCGGATGGTCGCCTCGTCGTCGAAGCGCCGCGTCTCGCCGTCGGGGTTGCACGCGATGAGCAGTCCGGCCTCCTCGAAGAGCTCGCGCAGGCAGGCCACGTAATACGCGAGTCCTCCGGCTTCGAGGCCCAGTCGCCTCGAGGCGACCGTGTCGTTGACCCCGAGCGCGAGACGCTGCGCCGAGGGGCCGGCGTCGACCTCATCGACGCCCCCGCCCGGAAAAACGTACGCGCCGCCCACGAAGTCACTGTTGAGGTTGCGTCGCAGCATCAGAACCTCCACTCCGCCCGGACCGTCGCGCAGCGTCATCACCGTCGCGGCCGGGCGGGGGCTGAGGATTTCGGCCATACCGCAAACTAACCAGCCCTCGGGCCTGAATCCGAACCCGACGGCCCTTCTACTAAGTTTGGTGTTCTGACATCACAAGGAGCATCGTGTCAAAGACCCCCACCTCGAAGAGTCCCGCGACGAAGAAGCCCTCGTCGAGCCGAACGAATGTCAACAAGGCCAACGCCCGGAAGGCTCCGGCCAGGTCCGCCGGAGGCCGGCCGGCCGGTCTGTTCACCTGGGTCGCCGTCGGCCTCGTCGTGATCGTCGTGGCGGCGCTCGTGGTGATCAAGGTCGCCAACGGATCACCCTCGTCGAGCACGAACTCGGCGTGGCAGGCCGCGGACCCCACCGTCGTCGCCCAGGTGACCGGGGTCCCTGCGTCGACCCTCGACGCGGTCGGGGTGAGCTCTCCGGTCGTGAAGGTCTACCCGCCCCTCTTCTTGAAGGGTCAGCCGGTCATGACGGCGAAGTCGGCCTCGGGCGCGACGCTGCCTCGGGTCGTCTACATCGGAGCGGAGTTCTGTCCCTACTGCGCCGCCCAGCGCTGGTCGCTCATCATCGCCCTCAGCCGATTCGGCACCATCGCTAAGTTGGGCAACACGACGAGCAGCTCGGTCGACGTCGACCCCAACACGCCGACCTTCACCTTCCACCGGATGACATACACCTCGAAGTACATCGTCTTCAAGGGTTACGAGCTCTACACCCGGGTGCCCGACCCCGCGAACAACTACTACTTCCCGCTCGAGAAGCTCTCGTCGGCCGACTTCAAGATGTACGCCAAGTACGACTCGGGCAAGTTCGTCCCCGGCATCCACGGCCAGGGCTTCCCGTTCATCAACTTCGCCAACCAATCGCTGGTCGCCGGACCTATGTACACGTCGGCCGGTTGGAACGGTGTCTCGCGCAACCAGATCGCGGCCGGTCTGAGCAGCCCGGCGAGCCCGATCACCGACGGCATCCTCACGGCGGCCAATGAGCAGACGGCGGCAATCTGCTCGCTCACCCACAACCAGCCGAGTGCCGTGTGCACCTCAAAGGGTGTGACGGCCGCCAAGAAGTTGCTCAAGATCAAGTGATCCTCGCGGAGCACGAAGTCCCCCGCTGGGCGGTGGTCGTGACGTTCCTACTCAGCCTCGCCGGCCTCGGGCTGTCGATCTACTTGACAGTCTCCCACTACACCGGCGCGCGGCTGGCGGGCTGCCCCGTGGCGGGCGTGGTCAACTGCAGCGTGGTGACGACGTCGGCCCAGTCGTACATCCTCGGCATCCCGGTGGCGGTGCTCGGCCTCGCGAACTTCATCGTGATGACCGCGCTGAACTCGCCGTGGGCGTGGCGTGCGACATCGTACTGGATCCACCTCTCGCGCTTCGTCCTCGCAGTTCTCGCAATGGGCTTCGTACTGTGGCTGGTCTTCGCCGAACTAATCATCATCAAGCACCTCTGCGAGTACTGCACGGGCGTACACGTCATTACGTTCGCCCTGCTGATCGTGCTCACGACGATCAGTCCCGTCCAGCTCGGCTGGACGCGCTCAGGCGCGCAGTAGCGACCGCCGCTCGAACTCGTTGAGGCCACCCCATATCCCGTAGGACTCGTGACGGACCATTGCGGCCTCGAGGCACTCCTCGCGCACCGCGCACCCCGCGCAGATACGCTTGGCGACCTTTTCGCGTTCAATCCGCTCGTCCTTGCGCTCTGAACTGTCGGCGGAATAGAACAGTGAACTTTCACTGTCTCGACAGGCCGCAGCGTCGGACCATTGCAATGGCGTGATTGCCATGAGTCCCTCCCCCCAGATGTGACCCCGTAGAGGAGGTTAATCAATTAGACCTCGCGGGGCAAGAGTCAATTAGGTCGTCCCGAGACGACCAACAGATTGCCAAATCCCCACTCCGCTACGCTGATTTACGTGGCAACCGTCCTCCTGGCCAGCGATCTCGCCTCTCTGCGACACGAGTTGCGCACGATGCTCGAGGGCCCCGACGTCTTCATCGAGGAGGCGTCCAACGGACCCGACGTCATCGCCCGAGTGAAAGGGGGTGGAGTCGACCTCGTCGTACTCGACCTGCAGATCGGCTCGATGGGCGCAATGGCCATCTGCATGGAGTTACGCCACGAGGAGTCCTACGGGGCGGCTGACCCGGTCTCGGTGCTCATGCTGCTCGACCGTCGACCCGACGTCTTCCTCGCCCGTCGAAGCGGCGCCGAAGGCTTCGTCGTGAAGCCGCTCGACCCCCAACGAGTGCGAGCGGCGCTTCGCGCGCTATTGGCGGGTGAGGGCTACGAGGACGAGTCGCTTCGTCCCGCCACTGTGCGCGCGGGCGGCACCACCGCTCGATGAGCGACCGGCAGCCCCTTGCGTCGGGACTGGCTCGGCTCCGTGCGCACATCACGGGTCGCGAGGAGGTCCGGACCCCGTCACCCGAGGCGGTCGCGATCCACGAGCGCATCGACCAGTTGAGTGAGCTCGAGTTGCGCGACGTTATGACTCCGCGCGTCGACGTCGTCTACCTCGCCGCTCCCGTCACCCCCGAGGCGATTGCCGAGGCCGTCCGCGATACCGGCCACTCCTGCTTTCCCGTGGTCAGCGGCGACCTCGATGAGGTAGAGGGCGTCCTGTTCGTCAACGACCTGTTCCGCAGCACTACGGTGAAGCGGGCCATTGGGGTCTCGCTGCCGACGACCGAGGAGATCGCTCGAAAGATCCGTCGCCCCTTCATGCTGCCCGAGACGCTCGATCTCCTCGAGAGCCTCGGGGAGATGCGAAAGCAGCGTCGAACCTTCGCCCTGGTGCTCGACGAGCACGGGGGGGTCGCGGGAGTCGTCTCGATCCGCGACATCCTCGAGCAACTCGTCGGCGACCTTAGCGACGAGTTCGACGAGGATGAGGAGCCGACGATCGTGCGCATTCGCCAGGACCGCTGGCTCGTCGACGGCCAGACCCACGTCGACGAGGTCGAGGCCGCTCTCGGCATCACGATCCCCGAAGGGGAGTACGTGACGATTGCCGGATTCGTCCTCTTCCTGGCCGGCGAGATCCCCCCCGCCGGCACCACCTACTCCTACGAGGACTGGACGTTTCGCGTGCAGTCAGTTGAGCGTCGTCGCATCAGCGAGATCGTTATCGAATACCACCTTCCGATTGAGCTGGATCTACCCTCCGTCATCTAGACGTGGTGGGGCTCTGGGCGCGGCGGCTAGGATTATCGGGCTGCGGGGGAACTCGCCGCGGGCTGTAGCGCAGCTTGGTAGCGCGCTGCGTTCGGGACGCAGAGGTCCCGGGTTCAAATCCCGGCAGCCCGACCACCGATGTTGTACCAGG
>JAYVZV010000055.1:0-41556 GCA_043782995.1 Acidimicrobiales bacterium
TTCCTTCACCAAGGTGACGACGATGGCGGTGGCCTCGGCGGGGAGCGCCGCCGTTGGCTCGTCGAAGATGATCACTTTGGGATTGCGCGCAAGAACGGCCGCGATCATGGCCAGTCGCTTGTCGCTCGGGGTCAAGGCGACCACGGGAAGGTCTTGATCGACCTTGAGGCCCACTTTGTCGAGCAGTTGCTTTACGGTTCTCTTGAGGCGACGGCGCGACACCACGCCGAACCGGTTTGGTAGCAGTCCGAGCATGACGTTCTCTGCGACCGACTGCTGCTCAGCAAGGATAACTTTTTGACTGACCGCCGAGAAGCCACTGCGCAGCCCAGCGAGGGGTGAGTCGAGCAAGACGTGGACGCCGTCCATCAGCACCTCGCCGCTCGAGGCCGTGACGACGCCAGTCATGCACTTAATGAGGGTGCTCTTGCCAGCTCCGTTCGCCCCGATCAGTCCGACGACCTGTCCGCCGTGCAACTCAAAGGAGACGTCCGAGAGAACCGAGGTCGCACCGTAGGTTTTGCCAATGCCCCGGATTTCAACACGAAATGGCGCTAACGCGGTCGTGGTCGCTTCGATGGCCACCGCACTTACCTCGAGGTCCGGTCGCTACGAATGATGATCGTGAGAATCACGAGCAGCACGAGTCCTTCGATTAGTTCGGCAAGGTACGTCGGCGCGGCCATGATAAGGAGTCCCTGCTGGAAGGTCGCGATGAAGAGTCCCCCGATCACGGTGCCGAAGACCGTGAATCGGTGAGTACCGAGCACGGACATGCCGAAGAACGCCGCGACGTACGGCGGCAAGAAGAAGGACGTGCCGACGCCGGGGGTGTAGGAGCTCTGCTGGGCCATCAACAAGACACCGGCAATCCCGGCCGCGATACCCAAAATGAGAAAAGCCATCGTTCGATACGTACCGACCTTGACGCCGGCCATCCGACTCGCTTCGGGATTGCTCCCGATCGCCGTCATGTAGCGACCCGGAACGGTCCACTTGATCAAGGAGCCCACGATCACCGCGAAGACGAGGGCGATCCACGCCGTGTCCGAGACCCCGAGCCAGTCGTGGTTCGTGAGCGTAGAGAACGATACGGGAAGAGAAATCGGCACAATGGCTTGAGACTGGGTCATGCCGTCGGCGATGCCGGTCCAGATGAAGCCGAGCGCCAGCGTAACGATGAACGACGACGCGCGTTGCAGCGATACGACGAAGCCCGCGACGACGCCGCAGACCGCACCGACGCCAACACCAACGACAATGGCGCTGATCGTGCCCCCGTTGTAATTCGCGATCGTCAACATCGTGACTGCTGACGTAAAAGTCAAGAGATAGGGAAACGAAAGATCGAATTCCGCGACCGAGAGCACGGCGGTCAGGCCAACGCCAAGAAGGATCGTGGTCGAACTGAGCTGAAGGATCGACGTCAACGTGAAGAAGGTTCCGAATGAACTCGGTTCCTTGATCCAGTAGAACGCGATCATCACGACGAAAGCAATCAGCGTCGCCCACTTATCGAAGAAGCGATAAGCAGCCCCCTTGCGGTGTTCCAGCACCACCGGCGCGCTGGCCGTCTGGTCATCCGCGTCAACGACGCCAGATGACGTAATCACTTCTGATGCGTCGGCCCCTGCAGGAGAGATATCCACTTCGCATTACTCCATTTCTATCGGAGGTTAGAATCTGCAGGTTCACGTTCAGCCCGGGACCCCGGGCTGAACGTGAACCTGCACTTAATTCTGGTTACTGATGCGAAACGGTACCGATTCCATAGGTGCAGATGCCAGCCGCCTTCCACTTCGCGACGAAGGGCGCGATGGTGCTGGCCAGGCTGAACGGCGCGACCGGCTTGGTCACGATGGTGTACTGCAGGCCACCGGCCTTGTTCACCGCGTTCGCGTCCCACGCTGCCTTGTTAACAGCGACGTTGTAGAACTGGTCAATCGCCACAATGCCCGTCTTGGGCAGGTTGTCGCTCGCCAGAGCCGCAATCTGTCCACTCCTCATCAGGGCGAGATTCGAGGCCGAGGTGAAGTAGCCGTAGATCTTCACGTTGGTCTTGTGCAGCGTACGCAGTTCAGCGGCGGCGGCGACATTCATGTTGTCGAAGATCAAGTAGATAGCGTTGGTCTTCGGGTTGGCGGCGAAGGCCGCCTGGATGTTGGCCTGTGGCGCAGTCAAGTTCGCGTTGACCGAGTAACCGATCTTCGAACCCGGGGAGTGCGCGACCACGCTCTTGACGGCGTTCTGACGCAGGACACCCGCGTAGTTGGCGTTGGTCCACAGGTCCGCGATGTTCGCGTGCTTGACGTGATGCACGATGTACTTCATCAAGATGCTGCCCATGATGGACTCGTTCTCTCCGTACATGGCCGAAAACTTGCCGGGACCGACTGCTGGCAGGTTGCCGGCCGCCGTCTCGACGACAGGGATGTTGGCCTTGGCCGCCGCAGCGAGACCGGTCGAGATGCCCGCAGCGTCCCACGACGTCGTGACAATCAAGTTGTCGCCCGCCGCAACGTCCGCAAGGATCTGACTGTTCGCGGTCGCTGCCACGTAGCCGGAGTCGTTGAACGTCCACGTCCAACCCAGCTCGTTAGCCGCGGCCTCAGTGGCCTGGTCAGTCAGGAAGTCGATCGGTGAAGCCGCCAGTAGGTCGACGATTCCGATCTTCTCTGCGGGCGCCTTGGTGCACGTCGACCTCGGGTGCCCGGTCGCCCCAGAAACCGTCGACGTAACGGACGTGATGCCCATCGTCGCCAACAAGCTCGAAGCGAGAAGGATTGGAACAACCCCCCTCTTGTGAATGCTCAACCTCATTTGATTCCCCCTTGATTAATTTTGCATTGAAAGGCGTTGCCCATATTTCGCTCTCGCGAAGTACTTGATTTCTACACCGTTATTAGTCGGAAGTCAAACTAATTAACCTCCTATTTATTTTTTTCCACCGGAACTGCCGGAAATGCCCAAATTCGTTGAAGAAGTGGCACTTCGCAGGCCGTCAGCAGCGTCCGCGCGTTAACGCCCCCACCCTTCGAGAGACCCTCAGATCATGATTTCGATCAGAACTGCTGGTCGACGTCGAACTGCACGTGGGTGAGGACATAGTTCAACAGTCGGTCACGCTCCAGGTGGAAGTTCGGTGGGACGTAGATCGTCGTGTCACCTTCGTCGACGATCGCCGGGCCCTCAACGTAGACCCCGGGGACGAAGTCGCTCTCGGCGTAGATGGCGACCTCGCAGCTTTCGCGGCTGCCGGGTAGGAAGACGCGGCGGACGCTCTGGGGATCGATCGTGGAACGCTCCACTTTCGCCGTCGAGCCTCGGTGGATCTGCGGTCGCTCCTGGCGCCCAGTCACCGTCACGGTGAAGTTCACCAGCATGATCGGCACGCCCTTCCAGGCCGTCCCCTCGCCGTAGGTGTCCTCGTAGTGACGCGTGAACTGCTCCGAGAGCACCTGCGCCTGATCAGCGCGCAGGGGCTCGGTCGACAGCGAGAGCGTCAACTCGAAGGTCTGTCCCATGTAGCGAAAGTCGCCGCTGCAACGTATGTCGATCTGGTCCTCCGCAAAACCCTGCTCGCGCATTTGGCGGCGCGCGTCCGCGATCATCGTCGCGGCCACGTCGTTCACGTAGTCAACGCCCTGGGGCTTGCTCAAGTCCCAACCGACGCCCCGGTCGGTGCGCATGACGAAGTCCGACGCGAGCAGGCCGAGTGCGCAGAAGACGGAACTGTTCTGAGGGATCAACACCTTCTTTATACCGAGGCGCTCGGCGATTTGAGCGGCGAACAGTGGCAGGGTCCCGCCGTACGCGACGAACAGAAACTCTCGGGCATCGTGGCCCTTGGCGACCGTTACCTCGCGCACCGCGTTTGCCATGTTGACGACGACGAGGTCGTGCACCACCGCCGCGGACTCCTCGGTCGACCAGTTGAACGTCTCTTTGAAGACACTGTCGAGAGCAGCCCTAGAGAGATCGGGCTGCAACTTGACCCGACCGCCCAGGTAGCGATCCGGATCGATGAAGCCCATGGCGATCATGGCGTCGGTGACGGTGGGCTGGGTGCCGCCGCGTCCCAACCCGGCCGGCCCAGGGGTCGAGCCCGCGCTCTGCGGTCCAACCTGCGGTACGCCGCGCTCGCTCACCCAGGCGACGGAGCCACCACCCGCACCAATAGAAACGACGTCGACGATGTTGACGCCCGTCTGGAAGGGTCCAAGTTGGAGGTTCTTCTCGACGCGGATCTCGTTGCCAATGACGATGCCCGTGTCGAAACTGGTCCCGCCCATGTCACCGAGCAGGACTCGTTCGTAGCCCATTGTCTTGGCCAGTTCGTTTGCGCCTAGTGCTCCTCCGGCCGGACCGGAGCCCAAGAGGCCCAGTGGGTACTCGCGAGCGCTCTCCAAACTGATGGCGCCGCCCAACCCCTGAAAGAAGGCCAGGCCGCCGGTGAGACCCGAGGCGCGCAACTTCGTGTCCAGCGAAGTGAGGAAGACGTCGGCGTTGGATTGAACGAACGAATTCAATATCGCCGTCGTCCAACGTCGAGTCTCGCCCGCGACGGGAAAGACGCGGTGCGAAAGCGTAATGAAGAGGTCCGGATAGATCTCTTTTATGGCGGCCTCGGCCGCCAGCTCGTGGGTCGGGTTGATATGGCTCCAGAGAAAGCAAATCGAGAGCGCCTCGGCGCCCTGTTGCTCGACCAGACGGCGGGCCTCACGTTGGAGGTTCACGAGGTCGAGAGGCACCAGGATTGATCCCGACCAATCAATGCGTTCCTCGACTTCGGCAATCGAGAGACGGTCGACGAGATCAGGGACGTTCACTTGCAGATGGTCGTCGATCTCGGTCGTGCGCGGTCCACCGGCGAACCGGAACGCGTCCTTGAACCCGTGCGTGACGATGACGCCCACGTTCGAGCCAGTCAATGCGGTGATTGAGTTCGTCACCACCGTCGTGCCGTTGATGAAGAGTTGCGTTCGCTGCAACAATTCGGTCGCCGTCAGGCCGAGGTTCTCGGCCACCACCGCCACGGCCTCGAGCACACCGCGGCTGAAGTCGTCGTACGTGGTCAACGCCTTTCCCCGCTCGAGGCGATCGCCGAGCATCACCGACACGTCAGTGTGGGTACCGCCCACGTCGACGCCGATGTAGGCCCTCTCAGAGTTTTCTATCGTGACCACT
This sequence comes from Acidimicrobiales bacterium, assembly GCA_043782995.1. Lineage (GTDB taxonomy): Bacteria > Actinomycetota > Acidimicrobiia > Acidimicrobiales > RAAP-2 > RAAP-2. The sequence goes on from JAYVZV010000055.1 coordinate 5,188, forward strand.
GCTACTCCCTTGTGAATTGCGCAGAATCTGCGACTGCGTACTTTGGTGCTGCGCTACTGCGTACTTCTACGAACCCGGCGTCCGCGCGACGTGCGGTCACCCTCACGCTTTCGGCCACACCGCCTCAATCTGGGCGAGCGTCGTGTCGTCTTGATTAACCGATTGGCCCACCAACGTGAAGAACGCGTCCGCGTCTTCACTCTCGACCACGTTGAGTGCCTCGAAGTGAATCGTGTCGCCCGGGCGTGCCGGGTGCCGATACGTCACCGAGACCGACGTGCCTGCGGGAAAGGCGTCTGCGTCGAACCAGGTGCTCAGCGATCGAAAGAAGGGCTGCAGTTGCATTGGGCCGTGCGCGATGGTGCCACCGAACTCCGACGCCGAGGCAAAGGCCACGTCGACGTGCAGTGGATTGAAGTCACCCGAAAGCTCGGCGTAGCGCTGGATGGAGTCCTGGCTGATCACCTCGACCATCGGCTCGAACTCGTTAATGTCGATCGTCACGTTCTTACCTCTCTCCCGGACCGCTCGGCCACACGATTACTTTTCTGCCCGTCAACACGACCTCGTCCTGATCGTCGAGAACTTCAAATTCAAAGACGACGAAGGCGCGCTCGCGGCGCAGGTACTTCTCCCCGATCCAGGTGACGACCTTTGCGTCAGACTCCACTGCTAACGGTCGCACGAATTCCATCTGCTGCTTCGCCAAGATGCTGCCCGACGGGATGCCGCCCATGGATTGCCGCAGCGCCATCAAGAAGATCGTGGGAAAGACGGCCGGGGGGGTCCACCGCACGGGCTGGACCACTCCAATCGGTCCCGAAAGGTTGCTCGCGAGCTCCTCGCCGACACGAAAGGCGTAGGGTCCGTTGCGTTGCCCCACGACCAACTCGTCGAAGGGGATGTTGGAGAGGAGATTCTCGGTCACTGTTCACTCACCTTTGCGGCGTCTCGTTCGCTCGCGACAATCGTCGGAGTCGACGTGGATTCTCTTAGGACGCCATCGACATCCACGACGTTTCGTAGGAGGTCGAGCTCGGCGTTGGTTGGCGCTGGCGTCGTCGGCACCTCGTCGGGCACGACCAACTCGAATCCGGTCGCTCCTCGTACCTCGTCCATCGAGATGCCCTCGTGCAGGCTTCGCACCCGCATCATCCCCTCGTCGTCAAAATCGAACACGCCCAGCGGCGAAAGCAGCAGACGCGGCCCGCCGCCCGGAAAACCAAGGGCAGCGCGACGCTTGCGGTCACCGAGAGCCGTGACGTGCGACACTTTCTCGACGAAGATTCGCGGCTCATGACGGCCCATCAAAATGTAGTAGCCGCGACAGAACGTACTCATGGTCGCCAGCGCCACGGGGCCCGGACCGCGAACCTTCCACGTACGAGCCGCGCCGGGCACGCCGGTGAGGTTGACGTTGCCAACTTGGTCGACTTCGATGCCACCTACAAAGAAGACGTCCGGTCGATTCATGTCGTCAAAGACGCGACTTTGATGCATGCTCGCCTCGCCGCCCTTGAATCCCGACGCGTGAAAGAGGAAGGGTGGCACCGGCGGCACTGTGCGTCCGCCGCTAAAGTTTTCGACCTCGACGCCCAGCAGGAGGCGCGCATCGGGGTGCGTGGTGAGATTGGCCAGGACGCACGCCGCCCGGGCGGCAGCGAGGTTGGCGCCGACTTGGTAGACGAGATCGTCCGGGCGAAAATCACGAGCCAGCACGACGGCTTGCATCTCGGCGGCGCTGGCTGGATTCATCACGTGAGTAACCCCACGATGGTGGCGATTCCGACGCTTTCGAGATACGCCTCATGGCTCGCTGATCCGAAGACGCTGTCGTTCACGTACGCGTCCAACGCTGCACTATCGCCCTTCATGGCCCTGCGCGCCTTCGCAACGAAATCGCGCAATGCGGCCTCGTCGACGTTGATTGCCGCGCTGGCGAAGGGATGCGTCCCGAACGGGGCGCGAACCACCGCCGTGTCGCGCCAGAAGTACGTCAAGTTGGGATTGCGCCTAATCTCGTCATTGCCAACGAGATGGTCACACTCGACGACGATTCTCTTCGCGGCCGACGCCAACTGCATATCCGTGTGACCCGTGCCGGCGAATTGGACGTTGCCGAACGCGTCGGCGACCTCAGCGTGAATCAGCGCGACGTCAAGGCTGATTGCCGGAATAGCGAGCAACGTGCGCCCGGTGATCGGGTCGGCAAACTCGACCAGCTCAGGCTGGGTCTTGGGGAGGTCAGTTCCGACACCTCCCAGCCAGGGAAGGAAGGGGAGTCCTTGAGCGGCGGCACGCAACCCAAGAATACAGTGGGCCTCGTCGCGATCGACAACCTCAACCTCGCCGCGCTCGACCGCGGCACGAAAGATCGGACCCACTCCCGCGGCCGCCTCGGCGCCGACGTAACTGGTGATGACGCGACGCACGCATCCGGTCGCAACCGCGAGGTCCACATCGATACTCGCGACCGGCGACACGAGCGTCAGGTCCTTTGGTCGCTGGCGTAGGAGCTGGCGCAGGAGTGCCATTGGTCGCCCCGCGGTCAACGTGCCGCCCAGACCAATGATCGCGCCGTCGGCAATCGTGCCGAGCGCTTCACTCAGTTCAACGTCGACCCGTGTTCGGTTGGCGTTCACGCCGGTCACCGCGTCACCGTCGCGTCAATCAAGGCATCGACGGTCGCCAGCGACTCAAGGTCTCGTAGGGCATTCTTCAAGGCCGCGATACCTGAGCCGCCGGTCGCCATCTCGCCGCGCAGTGCGTCGACGTGGCCGCACGTGGTCTTCCACGACCAGTTGTACGTAGTGTCGTTCGGAATCAATTCGTCGCGGAGCGTTTGGCCGTCGACGGTTTCAATCTCGACGCGAGCGGCCAACACGGGAAGATTCACGTCGGGCAGAATCTCAATCCGCGCAATCAAGGACATCTGCTCGGGATCGCTCAGTTGCGAGAGTCCCTTTAAGGTGGCCGTTCTCTCACGCAACGCCATTGCGACGCAGAAATGCGCACTCATGAGCGTCGCGCCGACGTCAGCGTAGGGGCCCTCGTTGATCGTCCCCGGATAGTTGTGGTCGGCCGGGTTCAAGTAGCACCTCACGCGACCGATGACCGATGGCTGAAGGTCGTAACGCGTGGCCAGACCCGAACAGACCGCGACCGCACTCTGCGTGATATTGCAAACGGGATACGGCTTGTAGACAACGTCCAGGATGCGCCATCGTCGCCCCAACGCCAAATGGTCTACGACGACGTCCGTCTCTCCCGCGAAGGCCCGCGCGAAACCGGCCGCGCCTTCGAACGCGTGATCGGCTCCGGCTGCTCCACCGGCGGCGAGCCGAGCGGCCAACACGCCGTTACGAGCCGCCATGCCAAGCTCCCATCGCCACTCGGACGAGCCGTCAATCCATGTCTGATTCAATCCACCAGAGAAACTCATTGCGATCGCGATGGCGTTGGCGGTCATTGTCGCGTCGAGCTCGAGCAACTTCGCGACGCTGGCGGCCGCGCCTAGGGGCCCGAAAGTGGACGAGGCTCGAAATCCCCGCTCCGTCACCTGTGCGGCGAGCAACTCTCCCACCGTTCCGATGACCTCGTAACCCGCGACGAGGGCGGGAATGATGTCGCGGCCACTCGATCCGAGTCGTTGGGCGGTCGCCAACGTTGCCGCGATAACCATGGAGCCCGCGTGGGACTTCGCCGAGAAGTGCGTATCGTCCTGGGCTCGAGCGTGCATTCGCACCGCGTTGGCGAACGCCACCATCTCCACCGGTCCGCGAGCCCCCGAGCATAGGAGTGTCGCTTCTTCGGGACCCAGCTCAGTGACCAGGTCCCACACCGGCAGTGTCACGTCGTGGGCGGCCATGGCGACCGAGAGATCGTGGAGCAGATTCACTCGGACCTTCTCGACGACCTCCGAGGGCAGCGACTCGTAGGTCAAACCGGCGACAAACTCGCCGAGTCGACAATGCAGTGCAGCGCGCTCACTCACGTGCCCTCCTTCCAGAGAACGTGACTCGTGTCGTCGACGTCCTCGAGCAGCGCGCAGAGCGTCTGAAGGTACGTCGCTCCTTCGGCGCCCGTGAGCACTCGGTGGTCACATCCCAAACTGAGACGAATCGACTTCGTCGTTCCCTTCGCGATCGCGCCCACGCCGAGGATTGCCGCTTGGGGCAGGTTCAGTAGAGGGTCGAAGTCATCGATCCCGTACATTCCGAGGTTAGAGACGGTGAATGTTGCGTCTCTGATGACCTCGCGGTTCAGCGATCGGCGCTCGGCACGTTCGACCAACTCGCGAACGTCACGACCGACGTGAGCGGCGTCCTTGCAATCGACGTCGTAGACCGCGGGAGCGACGAGCCCACCGGATACCGCGATGGCGACGCCCACGTTGACCCTCGAGTATTGAATGACGTCACCGTCGAGGTAACTCGCGTTGACTGCCGGGTGCGCGCGTAAGGCGAGTCCGACCGCACGCACGAGGTAGTCGTTGATGCTGGGGACCAACTGTCCCGCCTCGCGCATCGCGGCACGACCTTCGACCAGGCCGGTAATGTCGGCGCTCCTTCGCAGCGAAAAGTAGGGTGCCTCGAGCGCCCTCTCTGCGGCCCGTACCATCGCGCGGCGAAAGAGTGGAAGTCGAACGACTTCTTCAGTCCCTCGTCCATCGGGCGCCGCGACGATGTCAGTCATTACACAGTCTCCACCACGGCCAACACCTGATCAGCGTCGACAATCTGTCCAAGCGAAACCAAGATCTCCGTGACGACGCCCGCGGCGGGTGCGACAATTTCCATGTTCGCCTTGTCGGTAGCTACTTCGAGGACTCGTTCGTCGACGTCGACGTGGTCACCCACCGCAACGTAGATGTTCGCAACCTCGATCTCGTCCGCATCCCCGGGATCATCGATCTTGATCTCAATTCTCATGTCAACTCACTTTCCTAGGGTCTCTCGAATCGCGGCCACCACGCGATCGACTCCGGGTGCGCGCATTTCCACCAGGTCAATCGGCGTGGGGACGTTGACAAACGGCGACGACACGCGCACGGGAGCTGCTCGCAAGTTCTTGAAACAGCGTTCCACCACCACCGCGCAGACCTCGGCCGCAATGCTGCAGGGGCTGGTCGCTTCTTGGGCCACCACCAGTCGACCCGTTCGAGTCACCGACTCAGTTATCGTGTCGTGATCGAGCGGCGACAGCGTGCGGGGATCGATCACCTCGACGGATATTCCCTCACCTTCCAACTGCTCGGCGGCGAGAAGTGAACGGTCCACGAGTCGACCCGTCGCCACAACCGTCACGTCGCTGCCGACGCGGCGGATTTCAGCGACGCCGAGCGGTACGACGAAGTCCGAACTGATCGGCGTCTCGCGACGGGCGGTCAACAGTCCAAAGGGCTCGATCACCAACGTCGGATCGTCGTCGCGAATGGCGGCTTTCAACAAGCCCTTCGCGTCGCGTGCGTTGGACGGCATGACGACCTTGAGGCCGGGCACCGCGCAGAACCACGACTCAAAACTCTGGCAGTGTTGCGCACCGTAGGCACCACCGACCCCGCTCATCGTGCGGATCGTCAGCGGCAACGAGTTGCCCGAAAAGTAGCGGTACTTCGCGGCTTGGTTCACTATCTGGTCCATCGCCAACATGGTGAAGTCAAAGAACATCAGCTCCACTATCGGACGCATGCCGACCGCCGCGCTGCCCACGCCGAGACCGACGAGTATCTCTTCGCTGATGGGCGTGTCGCGCACTCGATCACTGCCAAACTTTTCGAGAAGACCTCTCGTCACGCCGTACGGTCCACCAGGCGCGCCCACGTCCTCGCCGAACAACACGACTCGTTCATCGTTGTCCATCTCTTCGACCAACGCCTGATTGATGGCCTGCCAATATTTCAGCGGCCGCGTCGCCACTTCCTCGTCCGCGAGACTCATGACGCCACCTGTCCGATATAGATCGAGTCCGCTCCCGCCACGGGACTCGCCTGGGCGAACGCCAACGCCCCGTGAATCAAGGTCTCAACTTCGACGTCGATCGCGAGAGCGTCGACGTCGCTCAATTCGGTTCGCACCTTGGCTAGGGCGTCGTGCGATTGCCACTCCTGCACCTCATCGGGGTCGCGGTACGTCGCCTTGTCACCGGCGTAATGCCCGTACCATCGGTACGTCACCGCCTCGATCAGCGTTGGCCCGTCGCCGCGCCGCGCACGTTCGACGGCCGTCGCCACCACCGTCGCGACGGCATTGACGTCATTGCCATCGACTTTCACGCCGGGCATGTCGTACCCTTCGGCGCGCCGAACGATCTCTCCGGCAATATGGACTGATTGGGGCGTCATCTCGACGAACTGATTGTTCTCACAGAGAAAGATGATTGGCAGTTTCCAGAGCGACGCCACGTTCATTGATTCGGCGAAGCCACCCGTGGAAGTCGCGCCCTCACCGAAGAAACAGAGCGCCAGGTCGTCGCCCCCACGCAGTTGCATGCCCAAGGCCGCTCCGGTGGCGATGGGTATGCCGCCGCCGACGATGCCGTTGGTCCCGAGGAGGCCCACGCTGGTGTCAACCAAGTGCATCGATCCGCCGCGGCCGTGGGAGTAGCCGTCGGCGCGACCCAACAACTCGGCCATCATTCGTGACACGTCCGCGCCCTTGGCAATGCAGTGGTGGTGGCCGCGATGCGTCGAAGTGATGACGTCGGCAAGGCGCAGCTGCGAACACGCACCAACCGCTACCGCCTCTTGACCAATAGAGAGGTGCAGCGGTCCGGGAACGTTGCCGGCCATGAACTGCTCCTCGACTACTTGCTCGAATCGTCGACAAAGGAGCATCGTGCGGTACCACCGCTCGGTTTGGTTCAATGTTCGGTTCGTGGCGTCCGAGGCGATGGTCATGGTTCCCCCGCCCTGTCCGTTGTCGAATGTTTCATTTGTGCTCCAATATCTCGTTGCGGACCGCTCACACGCCGGTCATCACGCCACCGTCCACCGACACGGCGGTGCCGGTGATGTAGCTTGCGTTGTCGCTCAGCAGGAAGGCCACCACCTCCGCGACCTCGGCGGGCTGACCGTATCGCTTCAGGGCCGTCGTGTTCTCGAACAGCTCGTGCGCAGCGCCCGGGTTGTCCGGATTCACGACCCTCTCGACCGCCTTCATCATCGGCGTGTCGATAGGACCCGGGCAGACACAGTTCACGCGAATTGGAATGTCGGCGTTCTCGAGCGCCAGGCTCTTCGTGAGTCCGAGCAGTCCGTGCTTGGACGCCGAATACCCACTGAGGTACCCGTAGCCCTGGAGACTCGCCGTCGAACCAATATTCACGATCGAGCCGTAACCTTGGCGACGCATTACTGGAATCGCCGTGTGCACCGCGTAAAAGGCACTCAACAGGTTCGTCGCGATAATGCGTTCGAACTCCTCGAAGCTGTAGTCCTCTAGTCGGGCGGTATCGCCATTGATACCGGCGTTGTTCACCAGCCAATCGAGCCGTCCGAACTTGGCGACGGTGTCGTTGATCCAGGCTTCGACGTCGGCACTCTTGGTGACGTCCATCTTCGTGAAAAACGCCTGGCCGCCCGCGGCCTCGACCGCTTCGACGGTACCGAGGCCCTCGGCTTCATTGCGCCCCGTCACCGCGACCATCGCGTTCTGGCCTAACTTGACGGCGATGGCGCGCCCGATTCCACCGGTCGCGCCGGTCACTGCTGCAACACGAGAAACGTCAGTCACACTTCCTCTTTCGGGTTGATTACTACGCGGCTACTTACTCACCGCATTGGCGGTAACAGGTAACCGTGGACTGCGCAGGGTTTCGGTGCCCTCGACCGCGATGTCCACGACGAGCGCGGCGGCGCACGCGGGGCAGTAATACTCACGCATCAGCACACCCGGTTCCTCGGTGCGTTCGCGCACCGACATGCCCAACTCGGCGTAGCGCTGAGCGACGCGTGCTTCGCGCAGCACCGCGGCATCTCGTAACTTGCCCGTCGTGAGTCCCAAGTGAGCGGAGCACGACGCGCACGTCCATTCACCACCGTCGACCGTCACCGAGACACCGATGGACATCGGAGCGCTCATCGTTCGACTCGGCTCACTCCCGATGCGCGCACTGCGGATCTGCGCGCGCGCCAGTGTCGTCGCTTCGACGTCGAGTTCGCCGTTCGCGTTCAGCACGACACCGTAGATCGCCTCCGCGTGCTCGGCGCTGATGTAGTCGCCCTGCACGTCGAGAACGACGTTCGCCGGCTCGCGAAAGAGGGGGTCGCCCACACCGCCGCCGCCGCCACTCAGGGCCACGAAGACGTCGCCGCGGTTGACGATCATGTGACTGATCTTCGAACGCACCTGCTCGTCCTGGCCGGTCACGCGCTCTCGAGTCGGCATGATTCCTTGGGCCAGCAGGTCGGCCACGTTCGAGTTGCGAATCGGGTAAAAGTTGCCGGCGTTACCGGGGAAGCCCCCGCCTACACCGTGGGGTGGCACCTCGGCGCAAGCGTTAAAACCTGGACCGGCCATCCGATCCGAGTAGTGCAGCGCGTACGCCTGCTCCAGACCCTGGCCACCGCGACGAGCCCCCGGTCCTCCCGACTGGGGAATGAGTCGACGCCACAAGAAGAGCACGGCGTCGGAGCCCTCGTGATCCTCAATGTCGGGGATGCCGCCGCCCGTGGTACAGGTCAGCCCGTACCCGTCCTGACCATCGTGAATGGTCTGCGCGCCCCCGCCCGAGCCAATCGAGTTGTCCGGGTAGAAAATTACGGAAGGATCACCATGTTGGTTCTGGCCGAAGAGCGCGTTGCCCGGGAAACCATCCTGGTTTTGGCCGGCGACGCGGCCGCGAAGCACCGGATCGTCGCTCAGCGACAACGCTTGATTCAACACGTCCTTGGTGAGTTTGCACGCGCGCATGCCGACCTCGGAGTGCGCGTTGCTGACCGGGGCCGGAGGAAGCGAATTCACGATCGTCCCGGGCTCGCCGATGTCGACCGTCAGGGGACGCCAGAGTCCGCCGTTGACGGGCATGTCGCCGTAGACGAGTGTCGTCATCAGTGCGGTCATTGTCTGACCGAACATTGCACCCATTGTCGAATTGACGAAGGCGTCAATCTGGGGCACGCCCGAGTAGTAGAAGCACATGTCGGAACCATTGACCTCGAGGCGCAGTTCAAGTTCGAGGAGGAGATCCGGACCGTCGTGGCCGTCGAATTCGTTCCAGTCCCTCGCGTAGTAGACGCCGTCTGGAATGCGCGAGATTCGATCACGCATCAGACGCTCAGTCAAGTCCTTGTTGATCTCGCAATACTCGCGGTGCCGATCGATGCCAAATTCGGCAATGACATCGCCGAGTTTGCGCGCGGCCGTGTTGTTCGCAGCGATCAACGAGCGGATGTCGTTGAGAACCGGGCCCGGTGCCCGCACGTTGGCCGCAATGAACTTCTCCCACTCCCCATCAATCGCTCCGTTGCGAATGATCTTGATCGGTGGGAACCGCAGACCTTCCTGGTAGCAGTCGTAAGCGCCAGGCGCGTAGCCAGACACGCCCACGCCACCAACGTCGAGCACGTGCACGTTGCCGAAGCTCCAGCCCATGTGCTCGCCAGCGAAGAACGTTGGCATAATCACCGAGATGTCGGCCTGGTGCATGGCGCCACCCGTATGAGGGTCATTGACAATCCAGCCGTCACCGGGACGCAAGTCGTCGGAGTTTTTCGCGAGTGCGCTGATGGTCTGGGTCCCGATCAAGGACGAGCCAGTGTGGAACAAGACCGCCGATGAGAAACCCAGATGCTCCGGGATGGTGTCGAGCAGACAGGTGGAAAAGTCCTTCGACGCAGTAACTATGGGCGACCCGGACGTCCGCACGAGCGTCATGCCCATCTCGTTGGTCAGATTTTGGATGGCCTTGCGGTGTACTTCCGCCGCGACAACATCATTCTTCGTAGTCGTCACGCACGTCCCCCCGGAAAGTAGTTAAAAGAAGATTGTAGGAAATCCAACTAATTGAACTAAAACATATTTCGCCGCCGAATGCAAGTAGCAACTTTTACTGGCGTCGTGATTCTCCTTACCGGATCCCTGACCGGGGACCATTCGCCGTTGCCAGAGCCAGCGAATCGCGTCTTTCGTTGTTGAAGATCCCGTTTCTCCTTCGACGACACGACAATTTTGACGAACACGCCGAACCGGACTCTCGTGTAATACTTCACGTTCGACCGCGCACTGAGGAGTTCATTGAACATGATTGGCCTTAACCAATTTCGGATATTCACCGGAGTGCTCGTCGCAGTGACCATCGCTGCGGTGCCCTCCGCGTCAGCTGGCGCGTCGAGCACCGTCGCGCTTTCGCGCCTCGTGGCCAACGCGAACAAGGATGTCACGGCGATACGTCAGTACTATTTTTGCGAGACCACGAGCTGCAAGACGACCAAATCGACGCAGTCCAAGGCGGCGCTGGCCGGAACCAAGAACTTGCAGTCCCTCACCCAGGCGGCGGGTTCGATGGTCGTCATCAACAAGCTGAAAGGTGCCCTCAAGAACTTCCGGGCCGATGCCGTGGAGATGACCAACGCGATCGGTGAGATCTCCAGCCAGACGACGAACACCACCAAGACGATCGTCGTCGGCATCGTCTACTTCGCGTCGTCGTATCTCCAGACTGACCTCTACGTGCTCGCTCGACAGTCATCTCACCAGAGTGTGAAGTTCAAGGAGTGGAGCACGGGCATCGTCGCCGCGACACAGACCCTTCAAATAGATATTGAACTCGAGACCCCCAAAGCCACGACCAACGAACTCATTGCGTGCAACGAGGGACTCGAACTGATCGCCCAAAACATGGAGGCCCATCTGAACAGCCCGTCGCCGGTGTTCAACATCGAGGTGCAACGCATGTCGCAACTACTCCACGACTACAGCGCCAACGCGATTCACTCCTTCAAAGTGAAGGCGACACCGGCACAACGTTCCGCGCTCGCGGCCTCGCTGAAGTCCTTTTTCGCGAAGTTCCAGAGCGTCACCGCGCTCGAGAACCAACTCGCTGCCTAGTCCTGGTCAAATACTGTTCCGACTCCGCGCGTTCGCCCGACCGCGACTTTTCTCGGGTTCGAAATCGAATGTTCCCTATGGGGTGCCCGTTGACTAGTAGGCCCGGGCACGCAGCCAAGCGGCCAGCCTTTCAGCGCCAAGAGTCACAAGATGTCAGGACATCCTACTAATGGGCTATAGAGTATCGACGTGAGCGATCCGTTATCTTTCGACGCCATTGACGAGGCACGACGTCGTTGGTCGAGGATCTGGCCCAACTCCGCTCAATCAATGGCCGCCGCCACTTCCATCATGCGCGCTGAGCAGCTCGTCTTGAAGGCTATGGACACCGTGCTTCGCCCCTTTGAATTGACGTGGGCGCGATACGAAGCGCTCGTACTGCTCTCATTCACTCGCACCGGGACCCTTCCCATGGGCAAAATGGGCGAGCGGCTGATGATCCATCCCACGAGCGTTACCAACATCATCAACCGTCTGGAAGATGATGGTCTCGTTGAACGTGTTTCGCACCCCGAAGATCGCCGGACTCGTCTGGCTCGCATCACCGACGCGGGGCGAGAGCTCGCGGCCAACGCTTCGGTCGCGGTTGACGAGGGTCGATTTGGAGTTGGCTCCCTGGACGCGGACAAGCAGGAGGCACTCATCGACCTGATTCGCGAATTCCGCCTGACCGTTCAGGACTTCCTGCCCGAGGAGTAGCCCGGATCGGTGAGGCGGCCGCGCCGCTCATGGTCGAATTGAAGGCTGGCGCTCAAAGTAGAGATAATTCAGGCTAGTAAAGTAGATGGAAGTCCTACTATTGTGGCACCATGAGCTTAGAAAACCAGTCGCTGGCGCTATATAAGCCGCACCACGAGGTTCGATTCATCACGGCCGCCAGCCTCTTCGACGGTCACGACGCCGCCATCAACATCATGCGCCGAATACTCCAAGCTCAGGGCGCCGAAGTCATTCACCTCGGGCACAACCGTTCAGTTCAAGAGGTCGTCACGGCGGCGATCCAAGAGGACGTACAGGGCATTGCCCTGAGCTCCTACCAAGGCGGTCACGTGGAGTACTTCAAGTACCTCATGGACTCGTTGCGCTCGGTCGGCCGTGGCGACATCAAGGTCTACGGCGGGGGTGGGGGCGTCATCGTGGAGGACGAGATCGCCGAACTCGAAGCCTACGGGGTGCGCAAGATCTTCTCGCCATCGGACGGACAGCGCCTGGGCCTCGAGCGAATGATCAACCTCCTCATCGAGGAATGCGACGTCGAACTCGCGACGTACGAAGCCCCATCCGTGGAGAACGCCATTTTGGGGGACTCAGTGAGTTTGGCGCGAACGATTACCGCCCTCGAGTGTCACGCGCTCGACGACGCTCAACGAGCGACTCTCGCCCAGGCAGCCCTCCAGCATCCGGCCCCGGTTATCGGGATCACCGGCACGGGTGGGTCGGGCAAGTCGTCGCTCACCGATGAACTCGTCCGTCGGTTCCGCCTCGATCAGGGTGACAAGTTCCGCATTGCCATCCTGGCCGTAGACCCGACGAAGCGCCGTAGCGGTGGTGCACTTCTCGGGGATCGCATTCGCATGAACGCGATCGATTCACCGCAAATCTTCTTTCGTTCACTCGCGACTCGAGGCAGCGACTCCGAAGTTCCACCACCGATTCCAGCCGCCATCGAAGCCTGTCGAGCAGCCCGTTTCGATCTCATCATCGTCGAGACGCCGGGCATCGGCCAGGGCGACGCGGCAATCGTGGACGTCGCCGACCTGTCCCTCTACGTCATGACCCCCGAGTTCGGTGCCGCGTCACAACTTGAGAAGATCGACATGCTTGACCTCGCCGACGTGGTGGCCATTAACAAATTCGATCGCTACGGTGCTCAAGACGCATTGCGGTCGGTCGTTCGCCAGTGGAACCGCAGTCACCGCGACCCCGTCGGTGAGAACGTCGTCCCCGTCTTTGGTACCGTCGCTTCGCGCTTCAATGACAGTGGCACCACCGCCCTCTACCAGCACCTACGCTCGGCACTGCGGGCGCGGGGACTGCACTTCAATGAGCCGCTCCTGCCCTCTGTCTCGGTGACCACCTCGGAGGTCACGCCGCCCATCATCCCCTCGGGGCGTACTCGTTATCTCTCGGAGATCGCGGACGTTATACGCCACTACCACGAAACGACGATCGTCCAGACTGAAGCACTTCGTCGGGCTAACAGCGTGCGCGCGACGAGGCAACTGGTCGACGACGAGGTAAAGAACTCCCTCGGCGAGCTCGAGCGTGCGCTCGAGGAGAAGGTCGACCCGTCGAGCAGAACGTCACTTGCCGAGTTCGAACTTCGTCGTCGAGAACTGAGCGGCAGTGAACTCGCGACGAAACGCGGCACGATATCGCTATTTCGAACGTCACTGTCGGGTAGTCGGATCCCCCGCGTTGCACTCCCCCGTTATACTGACGAGGCTGAGCTGCTGCGCTGGCTGCGTGCCGAGAACCTCCCCGGCGCATTCCCCTTCACGTCGGGCGTATTCGATTTCAAGCGCGACGATGAGGACCCCGCGCGAATGTTTGCCGGCGAGGGCGACGCCTTTCGTACCAATCGTCGCTTCCACCTCCTTTCGGAGGGACAGCCCGCAACCCGCCTCTCCACGGCCTTCGACTCGGTGACCCTTTACGGTCGCGACCCCGACACGCCGCCGGACATCTACGGCAAGATCGGGACGTCGGGCGTCTCGATCGCAACGCTGGACGACATGAAAGCGCTCTACGCGGGCTTCGACCTTTGCGATCCGACAACTTCGGTCTCGATGACCATCAACGGTCCAGCGCCCACCATCTTGGCAATGTTTCTCAACGCCGCGATCGACCAGCAGTTGGAACTCTTCGTCGAAAGAGAAGGGCGTGTACCCCAAAGCGACGAGGCGGCACTCGTGCGCAGTCAGACCCTCAGGACCGTCCGGGGAACGGTTCAGGCCGACATTCTGAAGGAGGATCAGGGGCAGAATACGTGCATATTCTCGACGGAGTTTTCTTTGGGCGTCATGGCTGACATCCAGGAGTACTTCGTTCGACACGACATGAAGAACTTCTACTCCGTCTCGATCTCGGGCTACCACATCGCCGAGGCAGGCGCCAACCCCATCACGCAACTGGCATTCACCCTGGCGAACGGCTTCACGTACGTCGAGTCCTATTTGGCTCGCGGCATTGCTGTGGATGATTTTGCATCGAACCTCTCTTTCTTCTTCTCCAACGGCATGGATCCCGAGTACACGGTGATCGGTCGCGTCGCGCGGCGGATCTGGGCGATCGCGATGCGTGATCGCTACGGCGCGCTCGAGCGTTCCCAGAAGCTCAAGTACCACGTGCAGACCTCGGGTCGATCGCTGCACGCTCAAGAGATGGCGTTCAACGATATTCGAACGACGCTGCAGGCGCTCTGTGCGATCTACGACAACGCCAACAGCCTTCACACCAACGCCTACGACGAAGCGGTCACTACGCCGACCGAGGACTCGGTGCGCCGCGCACTGGCCATCCAACTGATTATCAACCGGGAGTGGGGCTTAGCGATGAACGAGAACTCCCTTCAAGGCAGCTTCATCGTGGAGGAACTTACCGATCTCGTTGAAGCCGCCGTGCTCGACGAACTCGATCGACTCTCTGAGCGGGGCGGGGTTCTGGGCGCGATGGAGACGGGCTACCAGCGCGGGCGTATTCAGGATGACTCCATGCTCTACGAGCACGCTAAGCACAGTGGGGATCTTCCGATCGTCGGCGTCAATACTTTTACCCGGCCCCCAAAGGACGCTTCACCGCACGCGGTCGAACTCGCCAGGGCCACCGAAGGTGAGAAGTCCGCGCAGATCGAGCGACTCGCCGCCTTCCAACAGGCCCACCAGGGCGACGTCCTAAAAGCGCTCGCGACGCTTCGAGAGTCCGCGCTGAACAAGGGTAACGTCTTCGAAACGTTGATGGACACGGTGCGCCACGCCTCGCTCGGTCAGATCACCGACACGCTCTACGAGGTCGGCGGTAGGTACCGGCGAAACGTGTAAGGCGGTCACTTTGCGTCGCCTTCAAAATTGTCGCCGACATCAAGAAGACCAACGGACGCCCCCGCTCAAAGAGATGGTCGGCGAGTCACGAACACCGACCGGTTCGTTCTCTCGAGTCTTCACCTAGCTGAGAGCACCGGACGTGGTTCGTGGCGCCTTCAACGGAGTTCTCAAGCAAACAGGGCGCCTCAACCTCTTGTAGATTTGTGTCGGTGGACGACGCCGACTTACTGCGTGTAGCAACAGATGACGCTCGATCCCTTCTCGCTGCTGCCGAGTTGGGGTGGGAACGTCAAGTGCGCCACTGCCCCGAGTGGAATGCCGCGGCGCTCGTTCGACACACGGGCGAGGTCTTCAACTGGATCGGCGCGATTGTCGAGTCGAAGCAACGCGTCAAGCGACCGGCTCAAAGAAGTGCGGCGGAGAAGCCGCTCGATTTGTCAGCGTGGTACCTCACGAATTTGGAACGAGCGCTCGAAATTCTCGGCGCCGCCGAGCCGAAATCCGCGTCGTGGACGTTTTCAAGCACCGGTGATCAACGAGTCGGTTGGTGGTTTCGGCGCCTGGCCGTTGAGGTCGCAATCCACCGATGGGATGCAGAAGATACCGCAGCGTCTCACGGCTCGTCGCCGCCCCGTCCGCTCGACGGACGCGTCGCGGCAGCGGGAGTCGAGGAATTCATCGTCGAGTTTTTACCCGGTCTCCTCTCTCAACCCACGGTCGACGGATTCGCGGGCCGACTTCTGCTTCACGCTTTAGACGAATCGAGAGAGTGGTTAATTGACCTGGATGCAGGGGGCGAGGCACTCTCGGAATCCTTAGGGGCAGATACGATCGTCCGAGCGACCAACTCCGAAATCCTGCTTTGGCTCACCAATCGATGCTCGTGGGACAGGTTGGACGTCTCGGGACCTACAACAGTTCTTGATCATTGGGTGCGTCTGCAACGCTGACACAATATGATCCCGCAACCAACGTTGTCGAAATGTACTGCGGGGTTCGAACCAGTACCTCGTCGTTCGCTGGCGAATAGTCGACCACTGGCTTTACCTTCGATGTCATTAGGAGGCGATGACGTCTTTCGTTGACGATACTCTGTCTCGCTCTCAACCGCTCACCCGACGAAGGCTCGTCCCACCGCTCTCGTTTTCGTCCACCTGATGTGACGTGATCATTGTTCTTGCATTGGACGTCCGATTTCTCTGAGTACGACGGCGAGTCGGGCGATGGCTGGTCCGCTTCGTACGCCCCACCAAAAGAGATCTCTCCCGTCAACGAACACGGTCGGCGCGATTTGAGATAGTTCCGACAGTTGACGGCGCGAAAAAGGATACGGCTCGCTGGGTGCAATCACCAGGTCGGCGCCGAGCGCGATCGCGTCGTCGAATTCAAGCTCCGGATATTGACCCTTTCCTGAGCATGCGTTGCCAATACCTAAATGCGAAAGCAGCGACGCGCCGTACGTGGGCGCGCCGAGCGCGATCCATGGTTTGCGCCAAATGGGAATGAGCGCACGAGCGCGCGGCGCGGTGTCGACCATTGGCTCGAGTTGGTTCCACTTCGCCCCGACCCGGTCCGCCAATTCAGTCATCGACGGATTGACATCCAGCAGAGAACAAACGTGAAGTACGTGAACAGCAATGCCACGCTCAAGAAGGGCTTCGTAGTCTTCACGTCGGTTCTCCTCGGCGTCCACGACCACGAGATCAGGTTTGAGATCGGCTATCAGGTCGATTTTTGGATCCTTCGTGCCACCGACGTGGCGAAGATCCGGTCGCTCGCAGAACCTCGTGCAGGCGACGGGCGTACGGTCCCACGCTGACAAGGTCTCGGTGACCGATGGCACCAGACTGACGATTCTCACCGAAGTCCCGCCGAGCAACGCACTGGGAGGCAACTCGGTTGTTGCCTGGTCGGTCTGCAAATACTCCTCACGCGATCAACTTACGCGCGACTGCATTCAGGTTCCATTCGGAAAACTCCTCGATGCGATTGGAAAGACAAAATTTCCACTCACGTTGGCAAGTGCGCCGTGGTGCGCGTGCAACGATGTATTGGCTTCCAACGCAGCTCTAGGTCGCGAGGCTTCTCAAGCCATATTCGACTTGTAACTCGAGCAGTCGACGCAATTCATCCTCCGAGCCCTTGCGAAGTGATGATTGACCAGAACTGCTCCGACCGTCGAAGTCGATCTCGTATCGCAATGCCCCCCTGTGCAGTCGGTTCGAACGATCCATGCTGAAGTGAATCCTTCCACTCGAAGTCTCAACTGCTGCGCGCCGAGTCGCGAGCAATTCGTTGACCGTGTGATTGACAACACGGTTCAGCCACTCCGGCATCCCCCGAGACGTCGAAAATTGCCTCGGGGTGACCCAAGTCCTTCAACCAATGTGTGCCGAAGGCCCGCAGTGGGACCTCAGGAGCAAGCATGTCCTGAGCCAGAGCTGTCGATGTCGAGGACAACAGAACTTGACCACCGTGCCCGACTACTCCGATTCGAGCTGCGCGATGAATTTCGTAGCTGACTAGACCGGTGGATGACTCCTCGACCTCACCCGTATGAATTCCCATTCGCACCAAAGGCTGTTCGCCCAAGGGCAAATCTCCTTCGACGAAGGCGCGATGTATGTCACAAGCCGCGTTGACGCAAGCACTCGGTGGGGTGAAGACCGCGAAGAACGAATCACCCTGGGTGCCCTTTTCAATTCAGCCGTTTGATTGCAGGCTTGAACGTACCAGTTGATGATGAAGATCCAAGATGCTCGAATAGTCGTCTTCCCCAACTCGACGTAGGAGCGCCATTGAACACTCAATATCGGTGAACAGGAAGGTCAATGCATCGATAGGCGCATCGTAGAAGATGGACTTCTCGCGTGCCGTGGACTTGAGGTATTGCCAGTCCGGATCTCAATCTGAATCGCAGTTGCAAAGCGGGGATGCCAGGAGCCCGACGTGAACCCCAGCGCCCGTGGAGTCCATCTCCCGCAAACTCACAGCCGAGGTAGCACCGCATTCATGCGGACGCCAAGACCATATTGTCGGTTGACTGCGCGGCAGAAATCGTTCCAGACATTACTGGCCAGCGGCACTGAAATCCGATGAGCCACCAAGATCGACGGCCCAGGCTCCGCCTGGGCCGTCGATCTTGGTGGCGAGGGATCTGTGATGACGAGCAAACTTGCTACGAGTTAGTGCCCAACTTCCCTGGTAGGAAGTCCTGCACACCCTCGGTGCACACCCCTCTGCACACCCCGGTGACGTAGTCATGCTTGCTGAGTTTATGGAGAGATGTTGATCGAATCATGTCGTCAACGTAGCAACACCCTGTGACCCGCTGCCGGGAGTGAGAACCCAAGGTGCCGGGCTCAAGACCCGAGCAGCTAAGCAAACAGAAAAGGAAAGTCAATGAGTGCCAGTTCTTCATCGGCTACGACGGAAGCGTGGGATAAGTGGTGCATCACTCATACTTCGGATACCAGGTTCATGAGGACCATCACCTGATCGGGGACTCATGACTAATGCAAATTCGTCTCACCCTGCTGCCAAAGTCATTCCTCTTCGTACAACTTCCAAAATCATGATCTCTATGTGCGCCAACCGGACTTCAGCTGGACGATCAATGACCACTCGCGGACACCAAGGTTGCTCCCGAATTATCGATTCTTGACTCAGACATGACAGAGCAGTCCTCCGTCCACTGTCAACGTCTGACCAGTGATGTAGGACGCGTCGCTCGAAGCGAGAAACGCCACGGCCGCCGCCATCTCCTCCGGCAACCCCTGACGACCGAGCGGCACGGTCCGATCGATCAGTTCTGCAATATCCTTCTCCGTCATAGCGTCGTGATCGAATTGGGGATTGTTGAATCCAGTGTCCACCCACCCCGGACAGACACAGTTGACACGTATACCTGATTTTGCGAAATCGATAGCCAACGATCGGGTGAGGTTCACCACCGCCGCCTTCGAAGCGGTGTAGGCAGAAAGCGCCGGTTCGCCAAAGAGTCCGCTAATCGAACCAGTGGTGACTATCACCCCACCACCCCGCGCCTGCATGCGTGGCACGACGGCCCGGGTCATCAGATACATCGAGGTGACGTTGACGCTAAGAGTTCGGTTCCATTCCTCGAGATCAGTCTCCAACACCGTGCCCGCCCGAAGGCGCCCTGCGTTGGAGTGGAGAATATCAATGCCACCGAAATCTGCGACGATCATGCCGACGACGGATTCGACCTCATCGGCGATAGCGACGTCCGCTCGATAGGCCCGACCTTGACCCCCGGCTGCGGTGCACTCCTCGGCCACACGCTGACTGTCCTCGTCTCGAATGTCGATAACGGCGACGTTCGCGCCCTCGGACGCAAACCGCAGGGCGCTGGCCCGACCAATCCCATGCGCCGCACCGGTCACTACCACCGTCTTACTCTCAAATCGGCCCATGGCCACTCCTCTATTTACGAACCACTGCTGGTGCACCCATCTCGCCCGCGCACCAGCAGTGTCCATGCGGAACTAATAACTTGAGGTCACCGTACCGACCCGTGGGCCGACACAAAGACGAGTCACTGCTCGACGAAATCAACTTTGCGACGCTCTTGAATTTCCTTGAAGAACGGTGCCGATGGCCGGGTGTAACGAACGAGAATGCCTAGGAGATAAACGAAGACGATACCGATCACCGCCACCAACGCGACGACCTTCGGCTGGGTCTTCATCGCGTAGAGGAAGATAGCCAGCATGAAGAGGCCGCCGAGGAGCGGAAGGCCTCCGAGGAGCAGGAACTTACTCATGCTCTGGCGAAGGTGCGACCGGTAGAACCAGACACTAGCCGTGGCGATGACGAAGTACATGAACAGACCCATGAGTCCGTCGGCGCTGATGATGTCACCGATGGCGTGACTAGCCGACGTATTGGCCAAGTACGGAATCAACAGGACCGGCGGGATCGAGGCGAGGATGACGAGGCCCGCCCACGGCGTCTGGTGCTTCTTGTCGATGAGGCCGAAGACTTTGGGAATTAGCTTGTCCCGAGCCAGTGCGTAGAGCACGCGGCTAGGCTCAGTCATCTGAATCTGGCAGGTACCTATGACCGCAATCAGAACGGCGAACGGAAGCGCCCGACCCCAGAATCCGGGGACGAGCAGGGTTCCCGTGTAGGCGAGGACGTCCGAACCGTGCGAGAGAATATTGGCCTGACTCGACACGCTCTGAAAGATCCAGATCAGCAAGGTGTACCAGAGGGTAAGGAACATGGTCCCCATCAACATCGCACGTCCCGGGTGGACGTTCGCATGCGTGGACTCCTCACCCAGGACCGACGTGGCCTCCCAGCCGAGGTAGAGGAAGCCGCACGGCACCGCTGCCTTCGCCAAGCCTGAGAATCCACCAATTCCATTCACTGCATGACCAATGGTGAATGCCGACCAAGACGGCAGGGAGGCACCGCCGGTCCCGTGCGATTCATGAATGAGCGCGAGGATCACGAAGGAGATCATCGCTCCGTACTCGATCACCACGAAAGCCATCTGGACCCTCACCGACGGGCGAATACCCCGAATCGACAGCCAAGCCAGTCCCCCCATAATGAGCGTGGCGATCAGCCATGTCACGAGCTTGGGAAATGTGGAGGATGGCGCAACTACGAATAACAAGTACGCGCCAGCGAGGGTGATGTTGCCAACGTTCGCGAACGTCGACACCGCGACATTGAGAAACCCAGTACCGACACCGACTGACGGGGTGACCGCCTCACCGACCCAGACGTACGGGGCACCCGCGTGCGCCTTCCATTTGTTCAGACTGGCGTAGCCCATGGCGCACAGGAACATCATCAGACCCACGACCAACACCGCAAGCGGTGCGACGTGTCCCGCAAATGAGACCAGTAGCGCCAGCGTGAAGGCCACACTGCTCGACGGCGCCACGTTGGCAATCGAGACAATGAAGTCGCCCCATAGTCCTACGGAATTCTCTCTCAAGCCCACATGATGAGCGGTATCACTTGATGACACTGAAGCCCCCTTCCCCTTGCGGCTATTACCGGGTCGTCTCCCTGATCGACCTCGACACGAGCAGTCTGCTGTTCGGTGAGGACAATGTCAAGCGAAAGAAACCGTATCTTTGTACTGGTACAGTGAGGTCGCGTTCGACGCGGTGGTGTGTCCGTAAGACCCGCGCACAGCACAAGTCACCTTGATAGGCAAGGGAGACGAAGTTCCGTGCGACTTTGTCCACCTACCCCACGGTTACTTCATTAGTGAGGTCAATGCCGATTCGTGAGTAACGTAATCGATGCGCGATGACATCAAGACGAGGAAATCGATGCGCGCTGTAGATTCGAGAGTATGGAAAATTGGTTGATTGCAGATCCTCATTCGAGCCGTATCGGATGGATAGGTACTGGCGTCATGGGTTCGGCCATGGCCGCGCATCTGCTCACCGCTGGCTACACCGTGACAGTCTTCACACGTAGCAGCGCTCGCGCTGACGACCTGGTGAAGGCTGGTGCCCAATGGGTCGACTCGCCCGCGGCGGTGGCAGCCCAGAGTGACATCGTGTTCACGATGGTCGGGTTCCCGTCTGACGTGCGAGAGGTCACGCTGGGTGAAAAGGGCGTCATGCAAGCCATGGCGGCGGGTGGCGTCGTCGTGGACATGTCGACGAGCGAACCAACACTGGCCGTCGAGATCGCTGAGATGGGCGCCCGAAGCGGGGTGTCGGTGCTCGATGCACCAGTCTCCGGCGGCGACGTGGGAGCGCGCAACGCGACGCTCTCAATCATGGTGGGTGGCCCCGCCAACGTCGTCGATGCGGTGCTTCCGTGTTTCAGCGTGATGGGTTCCACCATCGTTCGTCAAGGTAATCACGGCGCCGGCCAGAACACCAAGATGGTGAATCAGGTGTTGATTGCGGGGAACATGGTCGCGGTCTGCGAAGCGCTACTCTACGCCTACCGGTCAGGTCTCGATCTCGAGACCGTGCTGTCCTCGGTAAGCGGCGGAGCAGCGGGAAGCTGGTCGCTCTCGAATCTGGCGCCCCGCATGATCGCGGGCGACATGGCTCCGGGCTTCTTCGTCGACCATTTCGTGAAGGACATGGGAATTGCGCTCAACGAGGCCAGCCGGATGAAATTATCGCTACCTGGTCTCGCGCTCGCGAACCAGTTCTACATAGCACTCCAAGCCCAGGGGGGCGGACGTAACGGCACCCAGGCCCTCATACGGGCACTCGGCTCCCTCACCAACGTTGATTGGGAGAACCGGTAGCAATCGTCCTACAACAATGCTCGGCAGCGATACCAAGTTGATTCCGTAAACAATTGCTGGCGCAAGCCTCAAGTGGCGCGCTCTGATAGCGCTGTCCGCCATTGCGGCGAGGAAGCCAGCCCCAACCTGCAATGGGCAAAATCAGTTCTGAAATTCTTTCAACTGCGAAGCACGATATTGAGGGGACTTTCTCCGTTCAACATCCGCTCGATCTGAAGTTTCAACAGCCGAATCATTCGCGGCAACATCGCCGAAGTCTCACTGCCGACGTGAGGTGAGATCAGCACGTTGTCCAGCGCGAAGAGAGGATGGCCCTCGGGGAGCGGCTCCGGATCAGTCACGTCTAGGGCGAGTCGCAACCGTCCGCGTGTCGCGTGAGATACCAGGGCTCGCGTATCGGCGACCAACCCACGCGAGACATTGACGAGTAGAGCATCGTCACGCATGAGCGAGAGGAACGAGTCATCGATGAGATGGGTGGTCGCCTCGCTGAGCGGCACCGCCACCACCACAATATCGGCGCGGGGCAACAGCTCCGTCAAGTCGCTGAACCCGTGGACCTGTCCGCGTAGGTCAGTTCTCGCGGTTCGAGCCACTCGAATCACCTCTAGTTCGAATGGTAACAACCGGCTCTCGATCGCCTGACCCACGCCGCCGAATCCAACGAGCAACACCGTGCGGTCAGCAAGACCCTGATGGTGCCCAGGACTCCACCAGCCCTGTTCGGCGTCGCGCACGTACTGCGGAATCCCGCGCTGGGAGGCCAGGATCAGCGCGAGCGCCAATTCGGCCGTCGGTGTCTCGTGCACACCGGCGGCGTTAGCGAAGACGTGGCCGGGGGGCAGTGACTCGCGGACGCCGTCGTAGCCCACGAATTGGCTCTGGACGAGACGGGTCGAAACGGTCGTGAGGCGTCGCAGTAACTTCGGAGAACCCATGTACGGTGGCACCACGATGTCGATATGGGTAGTCGGTGCACTCTGACTCATGTCCCACTCAAGTAGTTGGACCTCGGGGGGGATCTGGCCGAGTGCCTCTCGTAACGATGGGGTGGGCACACTGACGAGTAACCGTGACGAATCCATACTCACAACCGATCGCGCTCCTGTTCGGACACCCCAACATTACTTGACGCCACGCACGCCACGTAAAGATCGCAGAGATTCCATCCGGTGTGGCCCCCGGGCACCAACTGGTCAAGGGCGGCGAGCGGCCGATAACTATCGTTGTCCGCTGCGACATCCGCCCACGAGAAACCCATCCCCTCAGCCCTATCCCGGGTGGTGTTATCTACCCATGCACCACCCACTCCCACCAAGAAGTCGCGTCCGTCCGATGCTCGAGCCAGAAAGACACAATCTCGGTCCAACGACGCCAGCGATCCGGCCATCGCCCAGGCGAACTCCTGGCACCGTCCGCCGAGTCCCGAGCCAAGCACCCTGATGGTCACCTCGCCCACGCCAATCACGCAAAAGGAATCGCCGCGTCCAAGTTCACGCTTGATTGCCTCGGTCCAGTCCTTGGACACCTGGTCCACATCACCGCGAACGTCGGCGCCTACAAACACCACCCGATACCCGCGCCGGCGCGCCTCGTCGCGCGCCTGCTCCAGCATCATCGAGGGTTCGGCGACGACGCTGTTCTCGTGGACACTACGCGTCGGCGCGGACATCGCCTGCCGGCGATTCTGCGCGGCGCAGCGGATCCTATCGCCGAGGTCGGTCCCTCGCAGTCCGACTGCAACGAGCAACTCGTCGACCTCGTCGTCATTGGGCTGGTAATCGTAGGTCAGCCCCGACGCCACCCACTGAGCACCCGAGATCACGTTGTCGACCATGATGAGACTCTGCGAAAACATGGTGCTCACGTCACGGAGTACGCCGCCGCCCGCAATGGCCGACGAGGCCGCACGGAGTCTGTTGAGCGTCGTAATGTCAATGCCCGAGGTCAACGCCGCCGCCCATAGTCCACCAAGGTCCTCGAGGTCCAGAGGCGAAGCGGTCACTACGCATAGGCTCGACGCTCCCCCCGAGATCAAGAACAGCGTGCAGTCGGCGTCGGAAGGGGCGCGAAGAAACTCCAGCAGCCGTCGGCCGGCGAGCAGACTGCCCGCACCAGGGATTGGATGTTCTCCCACGACGACCGTGTCCTCATCAAAGTGCGCCGGTCCATCGGCGATCACTAATCGACGCCGCACTCGGTCACCGCAGATCGTCGCCACCGCCCCAATCATCTCGCGCGACGCCTTGCCCACGGCGACGACATCAAACGTACGTTCCGGATCCCCCGAGGGCCCGAGGCTCTGTCCGGTCAGCGCGACGAGTTCCATCCGGTCGAGCCACGCGTCGCTGACCGAACGGGCGTCGCTCACAAGATAAGGAGCCACCGTATCAGGAGACATAGGCCATTCTCAGCGAACCAGGATCACGTCCAGCGTGCGAGGTCCGTGAACCCCTTCGACGCGCTCTAACTCGATGTCTGACGTCGCCGAGGGACCGGAGATCCACGTCTGCGCCGCGTCGGGTCGAAGTCGGG
Source organism: Acidimicrobiales bacterium (assembly GCA_043782995.1). Taxonomy (GTDB): domain Bacteria; phylum Actinomycetota; class Acidimicrobiia; order Acidimicrobiales; family RAAP-2; genus RAAP-2. The sequence continues at coordinate 30,075 of JAYVZV010000055.1, forward strand.
CGATGGCCTCAGGAACAATCTCGACGACCTGATCCTCTCGAACGACGATGATGAGATGATCAGGTATCAGCGACAGGGCCCGGCGGCCTTGCGTCGGTCCCGAATCGAGGACGATGGTACCGGTCTCGGCAATGGCGACCGCGCAACCCGAGATCGTCGAATCGACTTCGTCGAGTTGCTCGGTCGTGAGCACGGGTTCGTCGCAGTACACGCTCACCGCGGCAGCGTCGAGCCACGCGAGTGGGATCTCCGCGGCTACCGCGACCGACGAACTACCCCGTTCGCTCAACAGCGCCGCGATCATTTCGGGAATCTCGCTCGGCGATAATTCGCTCACGCGGGCGTGGTAGTCGAGTAGTCGGTCCTTCAGCCGTTCGATCTTGTCGTCCATATTCAGCGAACCCTGTGTGCGGTAGTGACGCTCATCCCGCAGGGCCACGCCGATCCTGTTCTTACCGAGCGCGACTTCAATCGACCCGAGAACGGCCTCGCGACCGCTCTCGACGACATCGAGTGCTGCGCGCGGTAACGGCGTTGCGTTGAAGGGATTCGCCGCCTTCTGCGATAGCCTCCGGCCACGCTTCACCCGAGCGGTTCTAGTGTCTGGCCGGTGCGTGGACATGAACCACGTGCGAAAGGACTCGGCGGGCGGAAGCGAGACGTCTCTCGCCCCACTCCATCTGTTGAACGGTGGCGGGAGTCGCCGGAGCGTGCGTCGCTTCGTGACGCCGGCGAGGACGCCACCGATTCTGATGACTGACTGGAAGAGTCGTGACGATGAATAGCCTTGAGCCATGATTTTCATCGCGACAAGCTCCGCGCCATACGGGTGCGCTTCGCGCTTCTCGTCGACGATCTCGGATCGAAGGTGAACGAGGATCTTTGGGATATTGATCTTCACCGGACACGCTTCGTAGCAGGCGCCACAGAGCGTCGACGCGAAGGGGAGTGAATTCTCGAGTGGCGTACGAACGCTACGGCGCAGTTGAGGCACCAGCACCGCCCCGATCGGACCGGGGTAGGGATTCCCGTAGGCGTGACCACCGGTGCGCTCGTAGACCGGGCACACGTTCATACAGGCTGAACAGCGGATGCACCGCAGCACTTCACGCCCGTCCCTTTCGGCGAGCGCCGAGGTGCGCCCGTTGTCGAGGAGGACGAGATGGAAGTTCGACGGGCCATCCCCACCGGTCACACCTGTGAAGATCGACGTGTACGGATTCATCCGCTCCCCCGTCGCCGAACGCGGTAACAACTGGAGGAAGACCTCAAGACTTCGCCAATCAGGTAGCAGTTTCTCCACGCCCACCACCGAGATGAGTGTTTCTGGAAGCGTCAGACACATCCGGCCATTGCCCTCGGACTCCACGATCACAAGCCCACCGGTGTCGGCGATCAAGAAGTTCGCCCCCGAGATCGCCACCTTGGCCGAGAGGAACCGGTCGCGCAGGTACGATCGCGCCACGGCGGTTAGTTCGGGTGGGTCGTCGGAGAGATCGGCCGGAGCAGCCAGGCCGAACTCACCCATCTTGTCGAGAAATATTTGGCGGATCTGCGATCGGTTCTTGTGGATGGCTGGCACAAGTATGTGCGAAGGGAGATCGTCGCCGAGCTGGACGATTAGCTCCGCAAGGTCGGTCTCGTGCGCCGTGATGCCGTTGCGCTCAAGTGCCACGTTGAGTTCGATCTCGGCAGTCACCATCGACTTCACCTTCACGACGGATTTCTCCCCGGTCGCCTTCACCAAGTCCACCACGATCTCGTTGGCCTCTGCGCCGCTACTAGCCCAATGAACGACCCCGCCACGTTTGGTCACGTTCCTCTCGAGTTCGACGAGAAGTTCGTCCATGTGGTCAAGGACGTAGTCCTTGATCGACGCGCCGGCGTCTCGAAGTTGCTCCCAGTCGCTAAGTTCGCCGATCACTTCTTGCCGCTTTTGTCGAATAGTCGAGGTCGCGTGCGCGAGATTCGATCGCAACTGAGCGTCGCCCAGCGCCCTTCGCGCGAGCGTCGGAAACGGAAGCTTGGAGTCAAAGACCCTAGACACGTGCACCGACTTCCTCGGACGCAAGAATCTCGGCGAGGTGCATCACGCGAAGTCCTGCGTGGTTTCGCGACGCGATTCCGCCTAGGTGCATCAGACACGAGTTATCCAGGGCGCACAGGACCGCGGCGTTGGTCGACCTAATCGCGGCCAACTTATCCGAACCCATGACGACAGAGGTGTCGAAGTTCTTGATCGAGAACAACCCACCGAAGCCACAGCAGGTATCCTCCTGGGGAATCGATACAAGTTCAAGTCCTCGCACGCTCTCGAGCAGGATCTTGGGTGCGTCGCCGCGTCCAAGTACACGAAGGGAGTGGCAGGTCGGGTGGTACGCCACGCGATGCGGGAAACTCGCGCCGACGTCTGTCACCTTCACCACATCGGTGAGGAACTCGGAGAATTCGAAGACCCGGCTGGCGATCTCGCCGAGCTCCGCCTCGAGGACGCTGTCCCCAAGCGCCCGTGCCGAGTCACGGTACAACTCGCGCACCGTCCCGACGCACGACGCCGACGGTGACACGATCACGTCGTAGTCCAGAAAGACCTGCCGGAACCGCTGGGCCAGTTCCAGCCCCTCCTGTCGGTAACCAGCGTTGAGATGCACCTGCCCGCAGCACGTCTGCTCGGTGGGGAACACCACCTCGTGACCGAGACGCTCCAGAACCTGCACCACCGCCTTCGGTGTATCTGGGAAAAGTCCGTCGTTGACGCAGGTGATGAACAGAGCAACTTTCACCGTGACAACTCCTTCACTGACCTAGCGAGAGTCGACCTCGAGGTCAACTGAAGCGTACTCATGCTGGCCCCCTTGTTTCAATGTTGAGCAGTGACGTTTGCGTTCAATGCAAGCACAGGTTCACGCGGGCGACCCCTTTGGACACCTCTCGTCGTGATTGGAAGTCGCAGCGAAATAAAAAAGTTTTGTACCAGTACGACCAGCGTGGCCGACCTCGTGCCGGATGGTGGTCACTGCATTGAGTGGACCAGGCAAATTCGGATTTTCATCACGCTCCTCTACTAGAGTCCTGGAAGACAACCTCTCGTTTCACACTTTGTGGCGACGTCACCGCCTCTGCGGTGCCGAATCCTCATAGCAGAGGTTCTCCGCCAGCATCGAGAGAGTAGAGGGAGTCCATCATGAGCAAGAGTCGCAAGGAACTTTCGAGTTACGACCGTGAACGAGCGTCGGTCTTCCACTCGTGGTCGTCCCAGTCGACCATCAATCCCTTCATGGTTCGAGGAGCCCACGGGGTCTACGTAACCGCGGAGGACGGAACTGATTATTTGGACTTCTCGTCCCAATTGGTGAACACCAACATCGGCCACCAGCACCCCGCAGTGGTTCGCGCCATTCAAGACCAGGCCGGCATCCTCTGCACGATCGCCCCCCAGCACGGCTACGAATCGCGCTTCCGGGCAGCGGAACTCATTCTGGACCGTTCGTTCGAAGGCGCCTCGAAGGTCTTCTTCACCAACGCTGGCACCGAAGCCGTCGAACACGCGGTGCGCTTGGCCCGTCTCCACACCGGACGTCACAAGGTGCTCGCCGCATACCGCAGCTACCACGGTGCGACATCAACGTCTATCAACCTCACCGGTGACCCCCGACGCTGGCCGAATGACACCGGTTCAGCCGGGGTCGTGCACTTCTTTGGACCCTTTCTCTACCGCAGCGAGTTCTTCGCACAGAACGAGACCGAAGAGTGCGAACGTGCTCTAAAGCATCTCGAGCAGATGGTCTTCTTCGAGGGACCGAGCAACATTGCCGCGATCATCCTCGAAACGGTACCCGGCACCGCGGGCATCATGACGCCTCCTCCGGGTTACCTGCAGGGGGTTCGAGAGATTTGTGACCGTTACGGGATTGTCTACATTGCCGACGAGATCATGGCCGGCTTTGGTCGCACGGGTAACTGGTTTGCGTATCAAGAGTACGGGGTCACACCCGACCTGGTGACCTTCGCTAAGGGCGTCAATTCTGGCTACGTGCCCCTCGGTGGCGTAGTGATCAATGAAGCCATCTGCGCAACCTTCGCGGACCGGATCTACCCCGGCGGACTGACGTATTCGGGACACCCGCTGGCTTGCGCCGCGGCCGTGGCCACAATTGAGACCATGGAGAGCGAAGGTCTGGTCGAGAATGCTCGACGTCTCGGCAACGAGGTCCTTCGCCCCGGGCTGGCTGAACTTGCCAATCGTCACCCGGTGATCGGTGATATTCGCGGCCTCGGGGTGTTGTTCGCCGTCGAACTGGTTACCGACCGAGAGACCAAAGAGCCCCTCGCCCCCTACGGCGGCTCGTCACCCGCGATGAACGAACTAATCGCCGCGGTCCGCGCCGAGCACATGCTGGTCTTTTCGAATTTCAACCGGATTCACATTGTGCCGCCCTGCACGACCAGTGATGACGAGGCACGAGATGGGCTGCAGCGCTTCGACAGGGCGTTGTCGAAGATCGACCACTACTACCAGGGTGCGATCTGACCCAAAGACGTTAACGCTCTCGCTTCGGGACCAGGGATCCGGTTCTGAGCCTGAGCCGATGGAGGACCAGCGCCATCGAATACGTGAAGAAATTGAATCCCCAATCGCCAGTCCAATATTCTCATTCGGCGTCGCTGCGTACTCACGGTAGTCGAGGTCCCCGGCGGATCACTTCCCGCTTGGCTTTGCCAAGACATGTAGACGACCGGTGACACGCTGAAACTACTGTGCTTGCGTCCCAAAGTACCGAAATCGAGACCCGAGCAGGCCCGATGGACCTCACCGACTCGTCGAGATCTCAAAGGAGAAGGGCGCGGCAATTGAAGTCTCTGATTTCCCTGTCAACTTGTCTGTAACGGCACTTGGGCAAAGAGGAAACACATGTAGAACATTTGTTGGAAAAAAGTATTTCCGCAACGTTCACCGACTGGATTCATTCATAGGAGACTGTTAAACAAAGCAACTCTTGGAGAGTCGATTGTAAGGCATCAAGAAGCCCTCGGCTGTGCGGCCTCTATTGGCTGGAAGAGTTCGGTCTAGGTCAAAACGGTCTAGTGGATTCAGTCACTTCAAGGACACGTCGGAATTATTCAACAGTCTCCTAGCGGGTGCGCGGGAAGCCGAGGTCAATGGTGGAAGTGGCGGGGTCGGGCCATCGTGAGGTCACAACCTTGCCGCGGCTGAAGAACGCCACGCCTTCGGGTCCGTACATGTGGTTGTCACCGAAGAGCGACGCCTTCCAGCCACCGAAAGAGTAGTAGGCGACAGGGACGGGAATCGCCACGTTGATCCCGACCATGCCGACGTCGACGGACTGCTCGAACTTGCGAGCCGCTCCGCCATCACGGGTGAAGATCGCCGTACCATTAGCGAAGGGATTGGAGTTGATGAGTTCAATCGCCTCGTCGAACGTCTCGCGTCGCACTACTGAGAGTACCGGGCCGAAGATTTCGTCGCGGTAGACCGACATCCTGGGCTCCACCTGGTCGAGCAGGGTCGCGCCCAAGAAGAAACCTTCTTCGGGGACACCCGCTTCTCGCCCGTCCACGACGACGACGGCGCCCTCGCTGGATCCGGCATCGATGTACCCGGCGACGCGGTCGCGGTGCTGACAGGTGATGATCGGGCCCATCTCGCTCGCGGGATCCGTTCCCGCACCGGTCTTCAAATTCGGAAGGCGCTTGGCGATCGCGTCAACGAGCCGGTCGCCCACGTCCCCCACCGCGACAACCACCGAGACGGCCATGCACCGTTCACCGGCGGCGCCGTAACCGGCCGAGACCGCGGCGTCGGCCGCCAGGTCCACGTCCGCGTCGGGTAGGACCAGCATGTGGTTCTTGGCCCCGCCAAGAGCCTGAATCCTCTTGCCACGCGCGGTGCCCAATTCGTAGATGTACTTGGCCACCGGGGTGGAGCCGACGAAACTCAACGCCGCCACGTCCTGGTGGTCAATCAGGGCATCGACGGCGGCCTTGTCGCCGTTGATGACCGAGAAGACACCGTCGGGTAGACCGGCCTCCTGCCACAACTGGGCTAGGAAGAGCGACGCCGAGGGGTCCTTCTCACTGGGTTTCAAAACGAACGCGTTGCCGCAAGCGATCGCGGTGCCACACATCCACAGTGGCACCATAACCGGAAAGTTGAAGGGGGTGATGCCCGCGACTACCCCTAGGGAGTGGCGAATCGAGTACACGTCGACGCCTCGCGAGGCCTGGGCGGAGTGAATCGGCCTGGGTATTCCGGAGGCTCTGACCTGCGCTGGGTTTTGTTACCCAATTCGGTCTTGAAATCAGGCGGTCATTTCTTCCTAGAACGACAGTTCGAACTCAACCGGTGAGACATAGTCGAGCGACGAATGACGACGTTGTCGATTGTAGAACACCTCCACGTAGTCGAAGATGGCATTGGACAGTTCGAGGCGCGTCTTCCATTTCTTCCGGTTGAGCAACTCGTTCTGCATGCTCGACCAGAACGACTCCATCATGGCGTTGTCGAACGCGTCACCGACCGAACCGAACGAGGGCATGAGACCCGCGTCACGAATTCGTTCGGTGAAGGACCAAGAGGTGAACTGAGTTCCGTGATCCGCGTGCACGATCGAACCCTTCTTCACTCGCCGCTGTTTGATGGCCATGTCGAGCGCGTTGACGACGAGCGTCGTGTCCTGCGCTGAATCGATTGACCAGCCGACGATGCGTCGGCTGCACGTATCGAGAACGCAACAACAGTAAACCTTGCCTTCTCGCGTGGGATGCTCGGTGATGTCGCTGACCCAAAGCTCGTCCAAGGACGAACGCTCGAACTTGCGCTGCACCAGATCATCCGTCGTCGGAGTTCCCTTAATGCGCTTGACCTTGCGAGGTCCCGGAATACCAACAATCTCATTGTTGTGCATCAGAATCCTCACGAGAGCCAGGCTGACGTAGATGCCGCGACCCTTGGTGAGTTCGGCGTGCACGCGACGAGACCCGTAGGTGCCACGGCTGTCGGCGTGGACTTCTCGGATGAGTCCGCTGAGCCACTCGCGACGGATCATCGTGGGAGACATCGGGCGGTTCTTCGCTTAGTAGTAGCCGGCGCTCGAGATGCCCAGTACCTCGCAGCACTTCTTCACTCTGAACCCGGCGCCGACGAGGGTATCGATCACCGGGTAGGCCCTTTTGGGCGCAGTTCGTCCTTGCCAAGGAGTTCGTGGGCGCGCCGCAGGATCTCCACTTCGGTCTCGAGTTCGCGAATGCGGCGGCGCGCTTTGACGAGCTCCTTCGACTCCATGGTCGACACGCCGGGAATCTCGCCCCTATCGATGCGGTTCTGTTTGACCCAGTTGTAAATGGTGGTGGTCGTAACGTCGAGATCATGGGCGGTCTTGGTGACCGACCACCCTGATCTCACGAGCGCGATCGCTCGACGTCGAAACTCCGCGGGATAGGACGATGGCATGAATTGAGCCTTTCACTTAGGCCCAATTTCAACCAACGAAAAGGTAACAAAACCCAGCGCAGGTCATAGTCTCCGGAATACCCAGGCCGATTCAGAGTGACCACCCATCAAGAGTTGGGGCACCGAGGTCGCGAACTCAATGTTCTCGAGTCCTCACGCGATCTCGCCGGCCGCGTCGCTAAGTACCTTGCCGTGTTCTCTCGTCACGATATGGGCGAGTTCGCCACGACGCCGGTGCAGGATCTCTCGAAAGGCGAACAGCACGCTGGCGCGCTGGAACATGGAGCTCACCTTCCACGACTCCGCAGCAGTCCGGGCGCTCGCGACAACTGATGCGACCTCGACGTCGCTCGCGAGGTCGACGTCGGCGATGTGCTCGCCCGTCGCCGGGTTGAATACCGGTGAGGTCCGGCCAGAACTTCCCTCGACGAGTCGTCCGTCGACCCAGTGTGAGATTTGCGTGGCCATAGAACCACATTACGTACCAAGTGTTGACCAGTCAAGTCCATGATTGTATGGTGACAGAATGAGCAATATTGTCGATGTCGTCGGATCTCGGTTGAGAGCGCATACCAGTCGCGACCTGGCTGAAGCGGTAAGTAGCGCGATTGGCAGCGGACTGCTCGAGCCCGACACCAAACTCCCACCCATCCGAATGGTCGCTACCGGCCTTTCGATGTCGCCGAGCACGGTGAGCACGGCGTGGAACCTGTTGCTTCGCGCGGGCGTCATCCGGACCGATGGACGAAGGGGGACGAGGGTCGCTACCCCGGTCAGCCCCGGTCCGACACGATATCGTCGAGCCCTGCATCACGAGGCGCCGACCGTGCTCGACCTGTCGACGGGTGTTCCCGATGCGACACTATTGCCGGACTTGAGTGAGGCCCTGCGCAACTTGCGTCCGTCGTGGCAACAGAACTACCTTGACGATCCGATGCTCGCCGAGCTGAGCGACGTCCTGCTCTCGGACTGGCCCTACCAGCCCGACCGGCTCACGATTGTCGACGGCGCTATGGACGCCATCGATCAGGTGGCGAGTCACCTGATCCGATTCGGCGATATCGTCATTGTCGAACACCCGACCTTCCCGTCGTTCCTTGACCTGCTCGATGCCCTGGGTGCACGCATCATTGGAGTCGAGGTCGATGACGAGGGCATGGTGCCCCAGCAGCTTGAGGCCGCCTTGACATCGGGGGCGAAAGTGCTCCTGCTGCAACCGCGCAGCCATAATCCGACAGGCGTGTCGATGAGTTCACAGCGCGCCAAGGAGTTGTCGACCCACCTCTCAACTTGGCCGGGCTGGATCATCGAAGACGACTCGGTGGGGTCGATCTCCCTTCGCGCACCGATCAGCCTCGGTCAGTGGCATCCCGAACGCACCGTGCACATTCGGAGTTTCTCCAAATCCCACGGCCCCGATCTGCGGCTGGCGGCGATGAGCGGGCCTTCGGACCTCATGGACGCGATCATTGAGCGCCGAATGCTCGGTCAGGGATGGACGAGTCGATTGCTTCAGTCACTTCTGCTCGACCTGCTCACCCGACCCGAAACCATCGCCCAAGTCGAGCGCGCCAAGGACGTCTACGCGCAACGCCGGGCCGGTGTCGTCGGCGAACTCGAACGATTGAACGTCGTCACCATCGGCGACGACGGCTTGAATATCTGGTTGCCAGTAGGAAACGAGACAGCCGCCATGTTATCTCTGGCGAGCCGGGGAATAGCGGTGGCGGCGGGGAGTCCGTTCGCCACACGGTCCGTTGACGCGGATCACCTGCGGATCACCGTCTCCTCCGTCGCTGAGGGATTCGCGAGCCTGACGTCGGACCTTCGCGACGCCTCGTTGGCCGCGCCGACCTGGGGACCCCGATAGGGCGTCGGGCCACAAGAGATACGTCGATCGCCGCTCGACGAGACCCAACCCAGGTCCATCGACACTGTTCGGCTTTCGAACCGTCGTGCGTCGAGCATCTAGAGCAGGCGCGCCGGGTTGTAGTTGGTCTCTCCGAGCACGATTCGACTTTGGATGTCCCTGGCACCGAGTTGGCGCAGGGTGTCGCCCACCGACTGCAGCTCGTCGGTGCTGCGACTCACGATCCGCAACTGATAGTCCAGTTCCCCGGTCGTGTGCACGGCGCTCAGCACCTGCGCCACCCCCGCGAGGTCACGCTCGAAGTCATGTCGATTGACCGCTTCCTTGAGCTTGACGTCGGTCAGCGAATGCAGTGTGTGGCCAAGTACGGCCAGATTCAACTCGGCGTGGTAGCCGGAGAGCACGCCAGATGCGCGAAGCCGACGGACGCGGTCAGCGGTGCTGTTGGAGCTGAGGTGCACTCGTGCGGCCAACTGCTGGTAGCTCAGACGGGCGTCGTCGATCAGGGCGAAGAGTATCGAACGGTCGATGTCGTCCACGGGTTTACCTCCTGTAGTCTGATTCCTCGAAAATGGAGGCACTTAGGACTTTATCTGATGATTCTAATGGCAGTCACAGCATATTACTTAATCTATCAGAGTCATTTAAGGCATTAATACAAATATTCTGGAGGCATGATTCTGCTGGTCCTGAAAGTGATTACAGCACCCTTGGTCATCGTGATGGCCTCGCTCGTGCAGCGCCGCTTCGGCCACACAGTGAGCGGCCTCATGATCGGCCTACCGCTCACGAGTCTGCCGCTGCTGTGGCTCGTGGCGCTCAGTCATGGTGCCACGTTCGCCGGCTCGATGTCGGGCGCGACGCTCACCGGCACCGTCGCCCAGGTGGTCGTGATCTGGGTGTACGCCACTCTCGGGACCCGCCTGTCACCGATCCTCTCATTGGTCGGCGCGTTGGCCGCCTTCGTCGTGACTGCGGGCGTCACGCAGACCCTGCACCCTTCGGCATTGGTGGCCGCGGTGCTGGCCGGCGCGGGCTTCGCCATCGCACTGCGCTCGTGGCCGCGCACCTCCTCGGCTCCGGTCGCACAGGGCCGTTATCGCCTGACCCTGCGCGTCGTCCTTTCCGCCGGCTTCACCCTGGTCGTGGTCACCCTGGCCGGTCGGATCGGCCCTGGACTGTCGGGACTGGCTGCCGCCCTGCCGGTCATGAGTCTGATCATGGCGTCCGTCACGCACCAGGAACTCGGGGCCGACGCCTCGTCACGATTCCTCAAGGGAGTGACCCGCGGCTCATTCGCTTACGTTGTCTCGATGCTGGTGCTGACCGAACTGCTGCAGTCGGGACGGATGGGTCTCGCCTTCCTGTTGGCCATCGCAAGCGCGATCGCCATACAGCTCGCGGTCCAGTCCCTCGACTCGTTGCCCGCTCTCAAGCAATCACTGAAGGTCTCTATCTCCTCGACGAAGGCTTACTTCGGACCTCGAGGAGAGACCTCCCAAGTCTGACTTCAAGGCCCATAACGCGGCGGCCTCGTCCTGGGGTCAGGTAGGTGGGCTCGTACATGGTCAACAGCTCCTCGTCGGGGCCGCAGTGACCCCATCCACCCGGACCGTGCGAGACACAATCGAACGAAGCACTCGACGTAGTTATGACGTTGCAGAAGTTCTTTGGGGTGCCGGTGACCCAGGCTTTGCACCCAGCGGGGGCGCAAGATGGTTGCAACCATTGGGGGGTGCAGGGGTGTGCAGCACGTGCAGCTGCACGGGGATTTATGGAGTAAACGGGGTCCGGACGCCCCTGGAAGGGGCCCCGGACAGGACGAAGGCCCAGGATTTCCCTGGGCCTTCGACTTCTTTTATGGACTTCTTGGTGGCGGGGGCAAGATTTGAACTTGCGACCTTCGGGTTATGAGCCCGACGAGCTACCAGACTGCTCCACCCCGCGTTGCGAAAAGCCAGTGTACCAGAGTCGCCGCACAGGCACTCCGGCGGAATCGTTGATGAGCGTCAGAGCCGGTCGAAGTCGACGGGGTCGACGCCGAGTGTTCGTTCGACCGATCGGACCCCACGTTCTCGGCCCCGATCATTGACGTCGCCATACCTAATAACCTTCGACGCCACCTCCGCTCAGGTGCGCCG
>JAYVZV010000056.1:0-4802 GCA_043782995.1 Acidimicrobiales bacterium
CGCCGTCGAGTACACCTCGGGGGGCAGGCCGTGAACCACGGCGTCGGCACTACGTCGGCCGTCGGCCAGCCAGCCGTCGCTCGCGACCGTCGGCGTCAACAGCAGTCCGTGCCCGCCGAGCAGCTCGTCCATAGTCCGCACGTAAAGGAATCGTCGACGACGGGCGGCAAGGTAATCGTCGATCGAGACGTCGAGCCCCGTCGTCAGATACTCCTGGGTCGCGACGTGGAACTCGCCCATGTGCTCACGCACCCACGACGGTCCCAGGGAAGCGACGTGCTCCGCGCTGGTGGTGGTGAACCAATCAAGGTCGGGGTCACCGTCGGGGAAGAAGCCCTCGGGGTCGCGCCACTCTAGGACGGTCCCCAGGAGATCGGCCAAGGCCGCAGCCGCGTCGGAAAACGCCGATCGGACCCCTTCGGGCAGCGGCCCCAATGGCGACGTGCGTTCGGCCGCGAAGATCCGAATCGGCGGCGACTCGTGACGGGCCATCTGTTGCATGGTCTTCCTCGGAGGAGCGGTCGGATCGCCGTCGACGGGTCCGACCATCACCTCCATCAAGAGTCGTAGGTCCTCGCTCGTGGTCGCGAAAGGCCCATCGGTCGAGTAGTCGATCCAGTCGGGCGCCGGCCATCGTCCGATCGTTCCGTTGGTGGGCTTGAGGCCGACGAGGCCGCAGAGCGAGGCCGGTATCCGAATCGACCCTCCGCCGTCGGTGGCGGTCGCCACGCCCACCAGTCCGGCCGACAGAGCGGCGGCCGAACCGCCGCTCGAACCGCCGGGCGAGTAGTCGGTGTGCCAAGGGTTTCGCGTCACGCCGGTGAGCAGGTTCGCGGTATAGCCCTCGATCGCGAACTCGGGCAACGTGGACTTGCCCACGACAATGGCCCCCGCGTCGATCAGACGCTGGGCCACCACGCCGCTCGACGGGGCCGGGGGCGCGTCGCGAAGAGCAAGCGAACCCTTGCGAGTCGGGTGGCCCCGCCAGTCCTCGAGGTCCTTCACGAGCGTCGGCACGCCGGCGAGCGCGCCAGTCGGCCGTTCGCTTCGGTCGGTGAGAGCGGCGACGGCCAGTGCCTCATCGAAGGCCGACTCGGCCAGGACATTGAGTTCGGGGTTGGCTCGACCGAGTCGGTCGATCGAGGCGCCGACCAACCGGGTGGCCGTCAGCCGACCGTCGCGGACGGCGGAGGCGAGTGCCGATATCGGGCCGGGATTCGTGGTCATAGGCGCCGGACTAGACGATCGTCGGTTCGCCGACGTCGGCAACGAGGACGTGACCCTCAGCTCTCCACGCGATCATTCCGCCTTCGAGGTTGACGGCGCTGAAGCCCTGCTCGAGGAGGAAAATGGCGGCTCTCGACGAGCGGCCTCCGGACCGACAGACGCACACGATCAGCCGATCCTTCGCCAGCGTGTCCAGACGATCGGGCACCTCGCTCAGAGTGATGTGCAGTGCTTCCGGCGCCCGCCCGGCCGTCCACTCGTTATCCTCGCGCACGTCGAGCACGAGGGCGCCGTCAACGATGAGTTCGAGGGCCTCGTCCACGGTGACGTTGCGCAGTTCGGCCATGGCACTCCTCGGTTGACGGGGGAACTTCGTCCAGCGCCAGAATCTACTCCTAGACTTTTCGCGTGACGCTCGGCGAACCGATCTCGAGGATTACGACCGACCACTTGGTGCCCCTCCTGGACGCCGAGGAGGGGTTGTACATGCTCGACGTGCGTCAGCCCGACGAGGTCGCCGACTGGTACATCCCGGGCGTTCACAACATCCCGATCGACTCGCTCGAGTCCCGTGTGGCCGAGGTTCCGCGCGACGTCCGTGTGGTGGTTATCTGCGCGCAGGGTACGCGGGCCCAGCGTGGGGCGCAGATCTTGGCGAGCCACGGCGTCGCGAGCGAGGTTCTGGAGGGCGGTATGAATGCGTGGGCCTCGACCTTCGACGCGGTCGCCGGCGAGTTCGCCGGAGCGACGGTAGTGCAACTGCGCCGACGGGGCAAGGGATGTCTCTCCTACGTGGTCGGGGCCGGTCCCCACTGCGTGGTCATCGATCCGGCACTCGATCTCGACCAGTACCTCGACGTGGCTCGCCAGCACCACTGGAGGATCACCCATGTCGTGGACACCCACCTTCACGCCGACCACATCAGCGGTGCACGCGCACTGGTGGCGGCCACCGGCGCCGCACTGTGGTTGAACCCCGCCGATCCTTTCGACTTCGCGTTCGAGCCGCTCAGTGACGGTCGGTCAGTGGTGCTCGCGCCCGGGGTCGAGCTCACGGTGTCGGCGGTGAGCGTGCCCGGCCACACCGAGGGCTCGACGATGTACCGGCTCGGTGACACTGCGATCTTCACCGGCGACACCGTATTCCTCGAGAGCGTCGGACGGCCCGACCTCGCCGACCAGGCGGAGCCGTTCGCGCACCACCTCTATCGCAGCCTGCACGAGCGGGTGCTGCCCCTGAGTGACGACCTCATGGTCTTCCCGGCCCACTACGGTGCCGGCGTCGAGGTCACGTCGGGCCGCTTCGTCACCCGATCGCTCGGTCAACTGCGCTCGACGCTGCCGGCCCTGGCTCTCAGCGAAGACGATTTCGTCGCGTGGGCGATTGCCAACGTGAAGGACCGTCCGCCGAACTACCAGCACATCGTCCTGATCAACTCGGGCCGCGAAGAGATGAGTAGTGGCGTGGCGGACCTGGAACTTGGACCAAATCGCTGCGCCGTCGCATAGATTGACTCGCACCGGAACTGGGCAAGGACGTGCCATGGAAGCCAACGCCGGGTTGGCTTGTGCAAACGTGCACATCGTGTCCGAGCGAAGGGCTGATACAGGATGACCCGGTCCGTCGACCACCTCGCCGTTGACTTAGATCCCCCCGAGAGGCTCTGGGATCAACAAAAGCGATCGGAGAACATAGGCGATTCGGTTAACTTGCGCTCGACTGTGCCCGCGGTGGTCGCGGTGGTTGAGCGCCGTCTTCTCCGGCGGCCAACATCATCGGTGCGGAGCTAATACCGGGTCCGCCGATGGACCGGACTAACGGTTCTGAGGAACTCGAACCATCGCGCTCGCTCGCTCGATCGACGCTCTTTTTTGGGTTGGAGAATTGCGCCGGCGAAGCCCCGAATGTCGCTGTTCGACGCACCGTGATGTCGCGATCTACCTGTCAATGCAAGGGGTTACGACTCTGTGACTATTTTCAGCGGGGGTCAGTAACTCGGGGAATCTTCCGGAAGCCACAGACATTTCTAGCTGTCTATCAGGTATTTCAGGGAAGTCATGAACTTTGTCACGCCGGACTTTGCCTGATGAAGAATGCATTTCGGTATTCGCTCTAGGCCTTGGGGGTTCTCTATACTCATGGCAGGGGAAGCGGCCGTGGATTGTCACGGGGCATCCGCCTCGTGTTGATTTTCGCTGTGCTGTAGTACCTCAAGTTAATAGGTCGATGGGAGTCGGCCCCTGTGAATGGAGTGAAGTGAAAACGAACGCCGCCACGACGGAAGGATTCTTTGTGAATACTTTGCGACGGATATCTCGACACATGGTCAAGGCAGTTGCTGCCGGCGCCGTGATGGTTGCAGCTGCATTGCCCGTAGTGGCGATGTCTGGTACAGCCGGTGCCGCGACTCCCGCGACCCTGACCTGCTCAGCCGCCCGAACCACCGGTACCCCTACGTGCTCGTCCCTCGGCTACGCCATCATCGGCCAGGGTTTCGCAGGGAATTTCAAGGGCTTTGGTACGGGCTTCGCCAATGACCAGGCCATCGGTGGCAACGTCACTCTGACGACGACGGCTCCCGGTGTCACCTTCACGAACGTGAACGAGACGGCGACGACAGTCACCGCGACGTTGACGTCGACCTCGGCCACGACTCCCGGCTTCTACCCCATCACGCTGACCGACACCAATGGTGCTTCGACCATGGCGTTGGGCCTTGGCGTCGACCACGGTCCCCAGATCGCCACCATCGCCGGTAACGCCGGCACCGCCGGTGGCGCGGCCTCCACGGTGAGCATCACCGGTACCTTCCTCAACGGCGCTTCGGTGTCATTCGTCGGGACCGGTACTCCCCCCGGAATCAGCGGTGTGACTTCTAACGCCGCCGGTACAAGCCTCTCCTTTACTGCGGGTAACAACGTCGCCACCGCCGGAACCTACTCACTGGTCGTCACCGGTGGCTGGCCCTCCCCGGCATGGGGCAAGACGACGAGCACCTACACAGTGAACGCCGCGGCCACGCCTTTGACGATCACTTCCGTGGTTCCCGGTGAGCTCGGCATTCCGGCCGGCCCCGGCAGCTCGAACAACCTGGTGACCGTCAGCGGTACCGGCTTTGAGGTCGGCGCGACCCTGAGCCTTCCCGTTGCTCCCGCCGGAACGACCTTCGTCTCCTCGACCTTCGTCAACAGCACCACGATGACGATGATCGTCAACGTTGCTCCTGGCGCGACTCCCGGTCAGGCCAACATCAAGGTCCTCAACCCCGACACCACGACCCTGACTGGTGTTAATATCCTGGGTATCGGGCAAGTCCCCTTGGCGACGGTCGCCGGTGTGACCCCGCCGGTTGCACCGACGGTCGACTATGTTTCGGGCTTCCTGACCCCCGGCACCTCCTCAATCGTCAAGGTCCAGGGAAGCTCGACGTTCCCGATCACCACCGGATCAACTGTCAAGTTCTCGGTTCCTGGCGTTACGAACGCCAGTGAGACGGTGAGCGGCACGGTCCTCTCGGTCGACGCGACCAACACCGCGACCGTTCGAGTGATCATCCCCCGCTTCGCTACCACGA
>JAYVZV010000057.1:0-4760 GCA_043782995.1 Acidimicrobiales bacterium
GTGGCCTTGAGAAGCTGAGCCCCCGTGGCGCCGGCCAGTGTGACCAGGCCGCCCGAGGCGACGACCGCGACTAACGAGGCGACCGCCGCACGTCGAACCGGTCCGGACCGTTGCGAACGGTGGTCGGCGTGAACTGTTCGATTGCTCATGGCGCACTCTCCTTCTTAACTGACGGTGCCCGTCCGCAGTTTTGCGCCCGCGACGGTGATGGGGATTACTCTCACGACCACCGCCCGGCCGACGTGTTCCAGCCGGTACCCGCGAGGCGCGCCACGAGCGCTCCGCTCGGGGTCGTCAGCTCGATGGCCCGCACGGCGTTGAACGGGACGGGCAGTGGAGAGCCCCAGTCGCCCTTGCCGCCGGCGAGGGCGAAGGTGCCCACGAAGTCGCGCTGTCCGCTGTTGGTTACGACCACGCACCGCACCAGGGCCGGAGCCGCGGGAGAGTCGACCGTGACGAACATCCACGACGGGTCACCGGTGTAGGCGTAGACGATTCCGACATCGTGGCCCGACGCCGTCAGGGCTCGCTGCTCCATCTTGCCGACGGCCTGGAGGGGTGGGTGCGACGATGCCACGTGGTCGACCGTCCAACCGACGCCGAAGGCGAGCACCACGATCGCCGCCGCGACCGAGGCCAGCACGGGACGTCGACGGGGCCCAATGACCGAGGGACGCGACGAGCGGATCCGTTCGATCACCCTCGATTCGAAGCCGACGGGTGGCTCCACGCCGGCCGGTACGTGCAGCAGCGCGTCGACGGCGGCGGTCAGCTCGGCCATCTCGGCGTCGCACTCCTCGCAGCCCTCGACGTGGGCTAGCAGTTCGGCCCGGGCCCGGCCGTCGAGGATGCCGAGGGCGTGCTCCGCGAGGTCGGCCCGGTACTCGTCGTGCGAGCTGATGTCGCTGTTCGTCATGTCGTCTCCTCCACCACCCCGGCCAGGATCGCGCGCAACTTCGTCAGTCCGGCCCGTATTCTCGTCTTGGCGGTTCCGAGCGGGATCGCCTCGATCTCGCAGATCTCCTGGGCCGTTCGACCGTAGAGCGAGGCCAACAGGACCGCCCGTCGCTGCTCGGCCGGGATCGCTCCCAGCGCCTCGAGGATGGCCACGCGGTACGACCGGGTGGCCACGGAGTCCTCGAGGGAGGTCCCCTGCGAGGCCCGGGCCAGGGCGACCAGATCGTCGGGGTCGGTGGGGATGGAGCGTTGCTTGCGCATCGCGTCGATCGAGAGGTTTCGCGCGATCGTCAGCACCCAGTTCTCCACTGAGCCCCGTCGGGTGTCGAAGACCGGTGAATGGCGCCACGCTCGCAGCAACGCCTCCTGGGCGACGTCCTCGGCGGCGGCGCGGTCGCTCAAGATACCAAAGGCGAGGCCGTAGACGCGACGCTGGTAGCGGCGCACGAAGACGACGGTCGAGGACTCGTCGCCCGACGCCATGCCGGCGAGCAGCGCCTCGTCGGTCGGCTCGCTCGCCGGTCCTTCCGGGGCGCGTTGCCGCCGTTGATCGGGGCGGCTCACGGACACGTCCGAGTCGGGCGAGGCGAAGTCGCCGCAAATCCCATGGGTGGAAGTGGCCGAAGGGTCGTCGAGGGGTCTCGCGCGCTGTCGCTCATCAATCCTCCCGCCGGTAAGGATGTCCTCACCCTAGGTACTGTTAAACAGTTCTACGCGCGAGACCCCATCGGGGATGTCCAACTCCGTAAATTTCCTTGGATTCTCTCAGCATCCACCCCTTAGCGTGGTGGGGGCAGAAGGATGCACTAGTCGGGAAATCCGAAATCCCGGTCAGTGCGTTGAACATTAACTAGGGGAGTGCGGGCGTCCGCGTCCTCCGAAGGTCCCACTCCGACGGTCGGCACCGAGGTGGCCCATGGAACGATCGAGCGCTAGTCAGTGACTCCGGCCAATACCGCGACGCGCCACTCACCCCTACGACAATTGGTGACGCTCGGCGTCATCATGCTGGTCCCGGTCCTGATCCTGGGTGTGGTCCTCGCCTTCAGCTACCAAAGGGAGGCGCAGAGCCGAGGCCTCGCCCAAGGGAGGTCCGAGGCGCTCTTGATGGCCCAGTCAGCCATCGAGCCCCTGCTCGACGGTCGACCGCTCAGCCAGCCCCTGTCCCCGACCGAGTTGACGAGACTTCGCACCCTCGCCACCTCCGTCGTGCGAAACGGCAACGTCAAGCGGCTTCGGCTGCGTAATCTTCGCGGGCAGGTCGTGTTCTCCGACGACGGGTCGGGCTTCCACCAGCGGATCGAGGACGAGGCCTTGACGGCCGCCGCGGGGCACACCGTGACGAGGCTGACCCGGTTCAACTCCGACGCCGTGGACATCGGCAAGGTGGGCTCGCAGGTCGTCGAGATCTACATGCCCCTCTACGCGGGCCCGACCGACCGCCCGGTCGGAGTGCTGGAGCTGTACCTGCCCTACACCCCGATCCGCAACGACGTTATCGCCGGACTGCGCACGTTGTACTGGAACCTGGCCATTGGACTGGCGCTGCTCTACGTCGCGATCTTCGCGATCTCGTACTGGGTCGGCCGACGACTCCGCAGTCAGGTGAAGATCAACACCTATCAGGCCGAGCACGACGCCCTCACCGATCTGCCGAACCGGACCCTGTTCCATCGACTGGCCAAGGCCGAGCTCGTGCGCGGGACCCGCCTGGGCCAGTCGACGACGATCGCCATCATCGACCTCGACCGGTTCAAGGAGGTGAACGACGCCCTCGGTCACCGGTCCGGTGACCGTCTCCTGACCTCGCTGGGACTTCGACTGGCGACCCGCCTGCGCCCCCCCGACGCGTTGGCCCGAATCGGCGGCGACGAGTTCGGCGTCGTGCTGAGCGACGTCGCAGACCCCGCCGGCGTCCTCGCGCGCCTGCGCGAGCTGATCCACGAGGAGATCGAGGTCAGCGGACTGCCCCTCTCGGTCGAGTCGAGCATCGGGTACGTCGTCGCCCCCGAGGACGGGACCGACATCGACGAACTGTTGACGCTGGCCGACGTCGCGATGTACGTCGCCAAGGACGACCGCTCCGGTGTCGTGCGCTACCTGGACTCTCAGAACCACTACGACGCGGCCAAGTTGACCCTGATCACCGAGCTGCGCCAGGCGATCTCCGAGGATTTACTGGTGCTGCACTACCAGCCCAAGGTCGACCTCAAGAGTCAACACATCACCGGGATCGAGTCGCTGGTGCGCTGGCGTCACCCGGAACAGGGACTTCTCTACCCCGACCGGTTCATCCCACTGGTCGAGCAGACCGACCTCATTGACGACCTGACCGAATGGGTGATGGCCCGGGCTCTCGCGGATCTTCGTCAGCTCGGTCCGGAGTGGTCGAGAATGAACGTTGCCGTCAACGTGTCGGCGCGCAATTTGGGGCGCGTCGGCTTCGCCCGCCAGGTCACCGACGCGCTCGCACGCGCGGGGGTCAGCGGCGACCGGTTGACCGTTGAAGTCACCGAGACGGGGATCATGGCCGACCCCAGTCGCGCGGCGCAGTCCCTGGGCGCCCTGAGTGATGCGGGGGTGCGCATAAGCGTCGACGACTTCGGCGCGGGCCAGACGTCACTGGGCATGCTCGCGAACCTCCCGATCGACGAGCTGAAGATCGACCGGGGCTTCATTGCCGACATCGACTCGAGCACCGCCCACGCTGGCATCGTGCGATCGATTGTCGAACTCGGCCACCACCTCGAGCTCGTCGTGGTCGCCGAGGGGGTCGAGACGGTCGACGAACTCGGGACCGTGACCCTGACGGGCTGTGACCTCGTGCAGGGTTACCTCTACGCCCGCCCGATGCCGATCGAGCAGTTGATCCCCTGGCTCAAGGACGTAGCGACGACGTCGCCGGTCCGTTTCGAAGATCCCCTGGCCGGGGGTGCCGTCGCTCTCCCCAAGGCCCCCTAGTCCGCCGAGGAGGCACCGACCCGGGCCATCGCTCGTCGCGGGCCATCGGTGGCCACCACCAGCCAGTAACTGCCACCGCGTTGAGGTTCATAGCGGTTCAGGGCGGTCGCGCGCGCGCCGGTGCCGTGCTCCATGCTCTGGCGCCTGCTTTCCGGGTCCGTGAGGCCCGCGGACCAAGTCGGGTGGTGTGAAGTCACATTCGGCGTGGATGGTGGGAGAATTGAGGTATGACTCGTCTCCGTCGAATCATGTCGCGCCTCCGCGTCGCGGTCACCGTAGCGCTGGCGTTTTCCGCGCTGGGGCTGCCCTCGAACGCGTCCGCGGCGGTCAAAAGTGGCGTCGCGGCGAGGTCACTCTCGAGCGCGCACGCCGCCGGGCCCTGTGGCGTCGGCGACGGCCCCGGCGTCGTGATCACGTCCCAACCCGAGCCGTGCACCGTGACGATCAAAGTCGGAGCGGTCACGGGTATCACTCTCGAGCGCGGTTTCCGGTGGGCCCACCCGAAGAGCAGTTCGGGGGTCGTCGCCGTGAGTGACGTGTCGAGGTCGGCCACGGGCGGGCTGTCCGCCACTCTCACGGCGGTGGCGGTGGGCCATGCGACCCTCGCGTCGGAGGGGACCATTGTCTGTCCGTCGGGCACTGCCTGTCCGGCTCTGGTGCGCCGGTGGACAGTGCACGTCAACGTCGTGAGCAGCCTCGTCACCAAGCGAACGGTGACGGTGACCGTCGTCGACGGTGGTCGTCACTTCACGCTGCGTCGCGGCGACCGCCTGCGCCTTAGCCTGACCGGCCCTTCGGCCTACACCTGGACGGCGCCAATCTCGTCCAACTCCGGTGTACTT
>JAYVZV010000058.1:0-4732 GCA_043782995.1 Acidimicrobiales bacterium
GCGGGTGGACCATCTGGAGAGGCAGCATCAACCACGCGAAGTGCCAGAGGTAGAGCCCGTAGGAGATGTCGCCGACGTAGCGCGCCGGCCGCCACGCGAGCCAGGTGGCCGGTCCCCCTCGGGCGCTCGCCTGACCGGTCCAGAGCAGCACCGCCGTCGCCGCACAGGGCCACCAGGCGAGCACCCCGGGGTAGACGCTGGACGTGTTGAGCCGCCCGACGACGACCGCGAGCACCACCAGCGCCACCATGGCGAGAGCCGCGTTGAGGCGCGGCGTGCGCCGGGCCCACGCGCCGGGCAACAGCACCACCAGACCCCCGAGGCCGATCTCCCAGAACCGGGTGAAGGGCGAGTAGTAGGCCGAGATCGGGCTCGTCGGCGTGAGGTGCCACGACCACCACGCCGACGCGACGATCCCCGCGGTGAGGACCATCGCCAGAGTGGTCACACGCCGGCTCGCCGGCACGAGCCACGCGAGTGTGAAGACCACGAGCGGGAAGAAGAGGTAGAACTGCTCCTCCACCGCGAGCGACCAGTAGTGGGTGACCAACGAGGGCGCAATGCCGGGGATGAAGTAGTTGGCGCTCGTGTGGATGAGTCGGAAGTTGGCCGAGAAGAACGCCGCCCAGCGCACGTCACCGAGCAGCTGGCGATCGAAATTGGTGCCGAGCAACGCGTAGGCCGCGACGGTCGTCGTGGCGAGCACGACGGACGCGGCGGGCACGATGCGCCGGATCCGGCGGGCGTAGAAGTGAGCGAGGTTGCGTCGCACGCCGCGCGGCGGCTGGCGCAGGAGCAGTCCGGTGATGACGAATCCACTGATGACGAAGAAGACGTCGACGCCGACGTAGCCGCCCTCGAAGCCGGGCACCTTGGCGTGCGCGAGGATGACCAGCGCCACGGCGAGCGCGCGCAGTCCCTGGATATCGCGACGGAATAACCGCTTCTCGGCGGCCTCGTGCAGGTCAACGACGTCGGCCGCGTCGCCAAGCCCCGGGTTGTCGGCGTCCGCCACGAAATCGACAGTACTGGCCGGGAGTGGCGATCAACGGATTGCCGTACGTCCCTCGCCGCTCCGGCAACTCTTGGCGGCGTGGTCGAACGCCACGGTCACTCGTCCTGCGCGACCTCGGGACCGAAGGCGTGGCGTCCGCGCTGGGTGGCGATGCGCACGCCGTGCTCGGAGAGCTCCGCGGCGGTCCCGACGGCGGCGGTGCCGAACTTCTCCCGCACCTCGTCGACGGCGTCGCGCAACGCCTCGAAGCCGACCTGGCGCTCGCGCGAGACGGCCTCGGCCCGCTCGCGGGCGTCGCTCGACGACGGGTCCAGGCCGAAGGTCAGTTGCATCACGTTGTCGCGGCGCTCGAGGAAGGACGAGGCGTGCACCCCGAGCAGCCGAACAGCGTGGGGGTACTCGACCGACTCGAGCAGCGCCGTGGCGATGGCCAGGACGGCGTACTCGTCGTCGACGCCGAACGACAGCGTCTGGGATCGGCTGACACTCGTCAAGTCGTCGTAGCGCACCACGACGGTGATCGTGCGGGCGACCCGCCCGGCGCCGCGCAGTGCGCGCGCGACGACGGCCGAGTGGCCCTTCGCGGCCTCGAGGACCTCGTCGAGGCCGCTCAGCGACTTAGCGAAGGTCTGGTCGTGGCCCACGGACTTGACGACCCGATTGACCTCGACGACTCGTCGGTCCTCGCCCTGGGCGTAGGCGGCGAGCGTCGCCGCCAGGGCGACCCCGAGGTGGCCGGCCAGCGTCGCCTCGTCGACCTTCGCGAGGTCGCGCACCCAGCGCAGACCGAGCTTCTCAAGCTTGCGGGCCGTCGCCGGTCCCACGCCCCAGAGGGCGCGCACCGGCAACTCGGCCAGCCACTGGGCCTCGAGCGCGGGCGAGACCCAGACGACGCCGGTGCCCTCTATCAATCGGCCGTCGCGCACCGTGGGCTTGGACTCCTTCGAGGCCAGCTTCGCGAAGAGCTTGCTTCGACCGAGTCCGATTCCGCAGAGCAGACCGAGCTCGGAGTTGATTCGGTGGCGCAGACCGGCCGCCGCGTCAAGGGGTCGGACCGGGAGTCGGCGCAGGCTTCGCAGGTCGGCGAACACCTCGTCGAGACCGAGTGACTCGTAGTCCGGCGTCAGGTCGCGCACGATGTCGTGGAACTGGCGCGAGTAGACCTCGTAGCGGTCGAATCGGCCGGGCAGGATGATCAGATTCGGGCACCGGCGCAGTGCAATGACGCTGGGCATGGCGCTGCGCACGCCGTAACGGCGGGCCTCGTAGCTGGCGCTGGCGATGACGCCGCGCTCGCCGCCCCCGCCCACGGCGACCGGCCTTCCGCGAAGCGTCGGGTCGTCGAGGATCTCGACCGACGCGAAGAAGGCGTCGAGGTCGACGTGCAGGATCGGCGCTTCGTCGACCGACGGGTTGTCAGAAGGCGAGTTCGACACTGCGAAAGGCCTCGCCGAAGGCGGCCCCGACCGGGCGGCCGGCCTGCTCGGCCCGCCCGTAGACGACGTCGCGGATCGCCTCCGCGTCGCCGGCCAACTGGGACGTGTGCGCCAGGACGGCCTTGACCTTGGTGTCGATGGTGCGCGTCACGTCGGCGACGACGTCGGGCTCGTGGGTGCCCGAGAGCAGCAGGCGTCCCACCTGGTGGGCCTCGCCCTTCGTGGGGAAGTAGAGGGGCATGGCGGCGGCCGGAGCTACCGCGTCTAACAGCGCCCATCCGGTTTCGCGGTGGTCGCGGTGGTTCACGTAGACCCCACCGAAGAACGTCGCCGTCGGATCCGGACCGACCACGACCTCGGGCCGATGCTGGCGAATCAGCCCGACCAGCGTCGCGCGCAGATCTTCGTCGTTGGCGACGCCGCCGTCGGGCCGGTCGAGGTTCGTGACGCTCGTCGCACCCAGGAGGTCGGCCGCCAGCTGCAACTCCTCCTTGCGCACCTCGCGCAGGGACCCGGCGTCGGCCCGAGGGGAGTGCGAGCCCTTCGACCCGTCACAGACCACGACCAGGTGGACCGCGCAGCCCTCGCTCGCCCACTGGGCCAACAGTCCCCCGGCCGCGACGTCGGCGTCGTCGGGGTGGGCGTAGACCGCCATGACCACCGAAGGGTTAAGTCGGAGTGCACGCATCAGCCGTGGAGTTTGGGGGCCGTGGTCTTAACCAGCATGCCAATCTCGCGCGCGAAGTCGTCGGCGCCCTCGAAGCCCTTGTAGACCGAGGCGAAGCGCACGTAAGCCACGTCGTCGATGTCGCGCAGCGCGTCGAGCGCCGCCACGCCGACCTCCTCGGTGGTGACATCACGGTTGAGGAGTCTCATCGACTCATCGATCGCCACGACGAGCGACTCGAGGACCTCCTCTTCCACGGGGCGGTTCTTGGCGGCGGCGCGCACCCCGGTCAGGATCTTCGCCCGGTCAAAGGGCTCTCGCTCCCCCGAGCGCTTGATGACGTAGAGGGCGATCTCCTCGATGCGCTCGAAGGTCGAGTAGCGCTGGTTGCAGGCCGAGCACTCGCGACGACGGCGGATGGCGACGCCGTCCTCGGCCAGGCGAGAGTCGACGACTCGGTCGTCGTCTGCCGCACAGAAGGGACAACGCATCACCTCACGATACACCTAAATCCCTTGAAAATTAGGGGATTACGATGTGCTCGCCGGCGACCACGACCGTCGAGTCGATCTGGTGGATTAACACGGTGCGCGCTCTCGACGGGTCGACGGGATTCATCATCCGCGCGATCGTGTTGACCGTGTCGCCGGGCTGGACGACGTAGTCCATGCCCGACGCCAGTACCGAACTGTTCGCCAAGTCGGTCGACAGTCCAGCTCCGGTGACCCCTCCGAAGGCGTGGCCCGGGAACGCGAGGATGCACAGGCCGAGCACGAGTCCGAGAACGACCAGGGTGCGCCGGCGACGTTGCATCATCCGCTCGCGGCCGGCCCGGCGCTGCGCGAGGCTGGGACCACTGCGCATCGGCGACGGCTCGGTCGCGACTTCGACCAGGCGCAGGTACGGCGTGGCCTCAAACTCTTGGTCGTACTGGATAACTTCGACTGCGGCCATTTCGTGCGCTCCCGTCTCTTACGAACATCTGTTCGTAATAATACGACGAACAGGTGTTCGATGCAAGAGGAATCCTAGGGAACGACTGTGACATCTAACGGCACGAGTTTTCCGCCAATTTTCGGCCTAAACGGCCGAATTCCGTCCAGTCACTGGGTCTGGTGGGCTGGCCCGAGGTCAGGGCCCGCCCAGCTCGGTCGAGGTGGCGCACCAGGCGGATCCGGGCCCTTTGCACGAGCTGGGCGCACTCGAGGGTCAGCAGTTCGTCGGGATGATCGTGGGAGTCGGTGACCTGGCCATCGGTGACCCAGACGATGGGTTCGCTTCCGCGGCGCTCGCCGATGGCCCAGCGCAGTACCGGACCGTCGACACCGTTGCCCACGTTGCCCGACGGCACGCTCGTCGCGACGACGCCCCGATCCGCGAGCAGCCAGGCGTTCGCGGTCCCTCCGACGTCGCCGGGGCGGTGGCTGTAGCCGACGACCATCGCGTCGGGGGCGACGCGCAGCAGCGCGGCCATTGTCGCTTCGTCAATGTCCATCGAGCCGGACTGGTCGATGACAACGATCCCCCCGTGGCAACTCACCCGTTGCGCAAAGGCCCGCTTGTGGTCATCAGTCAGCAGCCGGCTCGGGTAGCGCATCACCACCCCAGAAGTAC
>JAYVZV010000059.1:0-4678 GCA_043782995.1 Acidimicrobiales bacterium
CGCCCGCACCGAGCAGCACCGCCGCCGCCGACGCAGCCTGGCCGAAGCAGAAGGTCGAGACGGCGGGCTTGATGTACTTCATGGTGTCGTAGATCGCCAGCAACCCCGTGATGTCCCCGCCGGGCGAGTTGATATAGAGGTTGATGTCCTTGTCGGGATCTTCGGATTCGAGGAAGAGCATCTGGGCGCAGATCAGGTTCGCAATAGTGTCATCGATCGGCGTGCCAAGGAAGATAATCCGCTCGCGCAGCAGACGGCTGTAGAGATCGTAGGCCCGTTCACCGCGGTTCGACGATTCGACGACCGTGGGGACGAGGTAGTTCTGGGCTCGGTAGTTGTCGTTCACGACTCCACCTTAGGCGTCAGTCTCCAGCGACTGGTCCGAGCGCAGCAACTCGCGATCGATCTCCTCACCGTCGGGACCAATGAACGTGACGTTATCCATCAGCCACCGGGAGGCCTTCATCTTGGCGACCTCGGCGTTGAAGGTCACGACGCGTCCCGTCTCGCGCAGGTTGGTCCGCAGTAGGTCCGGCGACACGCTCATGGCCTCGGCGGTCGTGGCGAGTTCCGCGTCGATCTCGTCGGCCGTCGGCTCGAGGTCCTCGGCCTTGACGAGCGCGCGCATCGCGAGGTCAATCCGCACCGCACGCACCGCGTCGACTCTCAGAGTCGCGAGCAACGCCTCGGCCGTTTGATTGGTCACCTGCAGGAACGTTTCGAGGCTCAACTTCTGCTGGGAGAGGCGGTGTCCGAGGTCGTGGAGCCGCTCCTCGGTCTCGACGTCGACGAGGACGTCGGGCACGAGGTCCTCGGGCACCAGTTCGCTCACGGCGATCAGCATGGCGTCGCGCTGGGACATCTGCGCCTCGACAATCTTCATTCGTCTCATCTGGACAATGATGGCCTCGCGCATCTCCTCGATGGATCCCCACTCGGTGTTCTCATCGACCCACTCGTCGGTCATCTCCGGGAGTTCGCGCTCCTTCACCTGCTTCAGTTTCATCTCGTAAGTTGCCGTGACGCCGCCGCCGACGCTGCCGTTGAGCTTGAGATCCTCACCGGCCTTCAGTCCGAGAATCAGCTCGTCGACGCCCTCGGTGATAGTGCCCGAACCGACGGTGTACATGAAGTCGCTCATGTCGAGCGGCTCGACGTCGGTCGCGATCTGCTGCACGTGGATGTCCATCGTCACGAGGTCGCCGGTCACAATCGGGCGCTCAACGTCGCGCAGCACCGCGTCGGTCTCGCGGTACTGGTCGATTTGGCGGTCGACGTCCTCGTCGTTCACGACGGGAGAGGGGATGGTGACCCGCAGGTCCCGCTGGCCGCGGATGGTCGCCTCGGGGCGGACTTCAACTTCGGCGTCAAAGACCAACGAGCCCGACTCCTCGCCTTCGGTGATGTTGATCTCGGGTTGACCAATCGGGTCGATTAACGTGTCGGCGACGGCCCGGGCGTAGAAATCGGGCATCGACTCGCGTATAGCCTCGCTGCGCAGCACCCCCGGTCCGCCGATGTTGGCAATCAGGACGTTCTTCGGGACCTTGCCCTTGCGGAATCCCTTGACGCTCACCTGCTTGGCCAGCGCGGCCGCG
Source organism: Acidimicrobiales bacterium (assembly GCA_043782995.1). Taxonomy (GTDB): domain Bacteria; phylum Actinomycetota; class Acidimicrobiia; order Acidimicrobiales; family RAAP-2; genus RAAP-2. The sequence continues at coordinate 1,599 of JAYVZV010000059.1, forward strand.
GCGACGTCAATCGCCTGGTCCATCTCCCGGTCGTCGACTTCGACGGTGAGTTTGACTCGGTTGTTGTCGAGGAAAGTGGTGGTAGCGCGCATAGGAGATGCCAGCCTAATGGCTGGCGGAAATTCCTCTAGACCATGATGGCGAGGGCCTCGGCGAAGGTTTGGGCCATCTCGCGCGAACCTCGAGAGTCGGTCGCCGACGCCCCGAGGAAGGCCTGGGCGGCAATCCTTCCCGCCCCCCGGCGCCAGAAGAGGGCCACGGGCGTGGTCAGTTCGAGGTCCGGGACCTTCTCTGAGTGCTCGAGCGCCACGGCCCGGCCGTCGAGGACGCCAATGAGGACCGTGCGGGCCAGTCGACCGGTGAGGTTGATCTGGATGAGCGTCCCCTCGGGGACGTTCATCTTCTTGCCAACGACGAATGGCAGAACGCCCTCGAACCGATTGACCACGATCTCCTCGCCCGCGCCGTGGTCGTCCTCGGGCTGGAGGAGAGCGTCGCGGATGTCCTGGAGGTGGATCCAGCTGTCCAGGACCCGTGTCTCCTGGAACCGGTGGTAGGGCCGCTCCCCTTCGGGGCTCCAGCCGACCTTGTTCCAGGCGCCGTTGTCAAGGGTTCGCAACGCCGCCAGGGACCGACGCGACGCCTCGCGGAACTGGTCGAGGACGTCGAGGCCGGCCTCGTGCCGGTGGGCCGCCACGTAGGCCTCGTTGAGTTCGCCGAGGGGGTTTCGCACGTGAGAGGGCCAGGGCCCTTCGAATTCGGGCACCGGAGCGCCGCGCACCATCTCCTCGAATCCGAGGAGATGGCTCAGCACGTCGCGCACGCTCCAGCCGGGACAGGGCGTCAGTGCGTCGTACGCCTCGGCCGGCTGAGGACGGACCAGCGAGTCAATCGAGTTCCACGTCTGGTCCAATGCGTCGATGATCCACTCGTAGGCCATGTCACCTCCACCCGTCCTGTCACGCAGCCTACGAAGTCCCGGATTCGCGTGGGGGCATTCTTGAGCAGTGGGAAGATCGCGGGATCTCGAGCGTATCTCAGCGTGACGAGCCCGCGGGGAACACTAGGTCCCGGGTTCGACACCTCGGCGAAGGACGTCGCGAATACGCGGGGTAGTAGCGTTTGTCATCGTGTCACGAGGTAGCGGGGCGTAGCGCAGCTTGGTTAGCGCGCGTGCTTTGGGAGCACGAGGTCCCGGGTTCGAATCCCGGCGCCCCGACGTTTTGTGCAGTGATAGAGCGAAAAGAATCCCCAAGGCGGCTCCTAAGGGCAGCCTTGACCCCGGGGGCCGGGTGGAGACCAACTGGCGCTCAAGTACCAACTGTGTGAGCCGGCGGGAGTCGCATACGCGAATGCTTGGGCCAATCCGGCGCTGTGCACGTTCAGGGTCCAGTGGGGGGTCTTGCCTTGAAGTGAACCGAGAACGACGTCCCGGCGCTGCCAACCCTCGAGCACCAGAGTCCGATCGATCTCACTGATCACGGCGGCTGCCGGCACAGAGACTTGCAATTTCACCGAGACGTAGTCCTTCGTCCATCCCGAACGTGAATTCGCGATTGACGAGCAACCCGGTATCCATCTGGCCCCGTTCAAACTGGTCTGGACCGTGGTCGCGCTTCGCGGCGTCGCCCACTGGACCGCGGTCAATCTCGCGTAGATCACGTCACCATTCGCAATGGAGTGGCCCCCACTCAAAGCGCTCCACACGGTGTAGCCCCCTGCGACCAGCACCGCAGCGACGACGACCCTTCTCCCGCGCCTTAGAACCATTGGGCCAACATACTGTTGCCACATTGGGCGAGGAATGAATGCTGGTGAGCAACGCCACCGTCACGAACTCCGAGCGACGTCACGTGGTCCACCCCTGACCGAGCTGCCGTCGCGTTCCTTGGGACGACTTCGTGGCTGAGGGCTCCACGCAACAGCGGCGCGAGTGGTTGATTAGTCGGAGCGCAGTGCCCAAGACTTCGCCACGACATTCGCCTCGTCACGCGAAACACTCTCGGGCAGCGATTCCACGTTTGGGCAGCGATTCCGTGATTGCCGCACTGTGCGCCATCGCCGGGGTCGGGGCGATAGTGACAATGGCTTGGCTGATCAACCACGGCACCTCGGAGGTCTTCACCGCGCACTACCAGTTCAGATTCACCGATCTCAGCGGCCGGCGCAACAACCTGGCGAACCTGCGGCAGACCGGCAACATCTACGTGCCCTTCGCCTTCCAGTCCTTCACCTATCCCCCCGGGGCGATCCTCTTCTTCTGGCCGATCACTTGGTTGCCGGCCGAGCACCTGACGTTGCTCTGGACGTTGGCGAGTATGGCCGCGCTGGCCGGCTCGATCGGTGGGGTGCTGCACTACCTCTTCCGACGTCGCGTCTGGTGGACCGCCGGCCTGTCGTGCTGGTTGACGGTCGGCGCGGCAGCGCTCACTCCCCCATTTACGAATGCCTGACCTGGGGCCAATTGGGCACGTTACTGTTCCTCATGGTGGTCCTCGACGTGCTCGTGGTACCGGGACCGCCGAAGGGCCTCCTCGTCGGGCTCGCCACGACAATCAAGATCTATCCCGGGCTCTTCATCGTGGTATAGCTGCTTCGGCGCGAATGGCGCCCGGCCTTCACCGCCCTCGCCACAACGGCGACGACAACTGCGCTGGCGTGGCTCCTCTGGCCCACCAGCGCGTGGACGTTTTTCTCCAAGATCCTTCTCGAGGGTCAGGATTTCCGCAAGTTGACCGGCCTCAACACCGCGCACATCAGCTCGAGCATCAATGCACTGTTCTTGCGACCTCCAATCCACCCCAGCTTGCTCAATTCGTACGAGGACATCGCCCTAATGGCACTCGCAGTGGTGGTCGCCCTCGTGGGCGCCCAACGCCTCTGGCGCCAGGGCCACGACCTGAGCGCAATGGTGCTCGTCCTGATTGCCAGCATCATTGCCGACCCCGCCACCTGGGACCACTACTTCGCCTTCGCGCCACTGTTCTTGCTCATGCCCTTCGAGCTCGGGTGGCGCAGTCCCCTGGCCCGGACCAGCCTCGTGTCGGGTGTCGTCATGCTCGTACCGTGGTTCGTCTTCC
>JAYVZV010000060.1:0-13972 GCA_043782995.1 Acidimicrobiales bacterium
GTGCTAATGTTGCTCTACCTTCGGGTGCAATCCCAGATAGCTCAATTGGCAGAGCAAGCGACTGTTAATCGCTAGGTTGCAGGTTCGAGTCCTGCTCTGGGAGCTTCGTTTCGTTTGTACCCGAAGGGCCGTAGCTCAGTGGTTAGAGCAGGGGACTCATAATCCCTCGGTCGTGGGTTCGATCCCCACCGGCCCTACTAGCACTACGCCCAGTCCGCCAACAATCAGATGCGACGGAACGTGGCGTCGGATTTCTCTTAAGAGCGTAAACCCGCGTCGACGGGAGTAGTTTCAAGCGGTGCATCCCAATAGCGTCACGGTCATGGGAGCTGGTGTAGCGGGACTCGCCACTGCGCTGCTCCTGGCGCGCGACGGACATCGTGTAGAACTCGTTGAGCGAGACGATTTTGTTTTCGAAAGTGACAACGATCCTACCCAGTGGCGTCGCAAAGGCGTTCCCCAATTCCTCCAGCCGCACGCGATTATCCCGCGTGGTCGCAATGAGATGCGCCATCACCTGAGCGACGTCTATCAATCCATCCTCGACGCCGGAGCCCATGAAGTCGACGCCCGACCCAAAATTCCTGGTGTTGCCCAACCGGGCGACGAAGAGCTGCAGTACCTAGCCGTTCGTCGTCCCATGATCGAAAGTGCGCTGCGCCGAGCGGTTCTGGCCGAGACGGGAATTTCCGTGCTCTCTGGTACCCGCGTGACGGGCGTGAGGGTCGATCGACGACGGGTGAGTGCACTGGAGATAAACGGGTCACTGCTGGCGACCGAATTTCTCGTTGACGCGTCCGGTCGGCGATCTGAGGTCTCCGAATGGCTTGCGCAGGCGGGTGTTGACGTCGGACCGCTCCAGTCGAGCGACTGTGGGGTCGTCTACTACAGCCGCTATTACCAAGTCCGCAAGGGCTGCGAGTTGCCCGATGGACCATGGCTCCTTGGGCCGCGAGGGGATCTGGGCTACTTGGGTTTCACTACGTTTCCTGGTGACAATGGGACCTTCGCTGTGCTGATTGCCGCTCCAGCGGGGGTTCCCGAGTGGCGCGCCCTCAAAGATCCCGAGGTCTTCGAGCGCGTCGTGGCGAGCATTCCGTCGCTTATCTCGTGGGTCGATTTCGCTCAAATTGACCCGATTACCAATGTTCTCACCATGGCGGGACTGCGCAACTCACTGCGCCTGTTTGACTCGAGCACCATCGAGGGTTACTTGCCAATCGGCGATGCACTTTCTCACACGGACCCAGTGCTCGCCCATGGATTGTCATTCGGTTTGATTCACGCGGCTCAGGTGGCGGCGTCGTTGCGAGAGTGTGAGAATCTCGCAGACGCTGGCTCGCATTATGCCGCGTGCACTGCAGTGGCCATTCGCGAACGCTACGAACTCGCCACCGCCCTCGACGAACAACGATTGCGGATGTGGACCGGGGGACCTGTCAGCCTCTCAGCAAACGGTGGAGACTACGCTCTGTTCAGTTTGGTCGCCGTGGGTGCCGTCGCACCCTTTGATGCTGAAATCATGCGTGTCTTTATTCGACGGATGGGTCTATTGGATTCCACTACGGTCCTCGATGGCAACACTGCACTCCTCGCCCGTGTTGAGGACCTCTGGCAATCGGTCGCGGCTGCACCAAGGTCCCCTCAGGGGCCATCGCCCGACGAGATGCGCGAAATCATCGGCGCCTCGGTCCCGCTTGACTGACTCACGACGGCGAAGCGGTTCGGCGCACGCACTTTCCACGTGAAGCTGCGAACGGTGGCGCAGAATCCGAACCCAAAGGTTGGCTGAAGATCCCACGATAAATCCCACGAATCGAACCGACACGATCGGACCAAACCGACGTCAATCGACAAGATATCGTAGGTTCTCGGGCCATAGCGACGTCGTTGGACCGGTCCGACAGTTTGCACCCATCTCATGATCCCTCGGTCGTGGGTTCGATCCCCACCGGCCCTACTGAGGGGTCTTACTAAAATACGACCCGACCACTTACGGAAATAGAACTCACGGCGGCCATCGAACTGCGGTCAATCGGCTCCACCTCGTACAGTGCAAGTGTCACGCTCAGGCGCTCGCTATTTCTGTAAGCCGATTAGGGTTCCAGACCAGTTCGGCCAACTTCCCGCATAGCACCTGTCGGGCATCAAGTTAAGCCTTCTTGAACTCGGGCATCGGTTCGAACGGCAACCCGGTTCTCTCGATGAACTTCAAGAATCCGGGGTTGTGGTCATAAGCCCTCTCATGGAGGCTCATCGCCAAGAGGTTCTGCGTTAGATAGTGCGGCAGCTTGTACTCATATGTCATGTCTCCGTAGCTTGCGTTGAAGCTCCTTGGCAGCAGGAGTAGATCCCCGACGCGATTGCGGTACTCGGCAAACTCGGTCTGATGGGCGAATTCATCTTCGTGCTTTCCGGCGTGGTCAGCCCAGATGTGCTCGATCTCGAAGGCATCCTTGCCGCCTCGCTTGGCGTAGTCGGTGTAGTGGGTGGGGAGCCCCGAACCGACTTCGACGCACTCGGTCATTCTCGCCAGTATCCGGTGTGTCGGCGAAGGACGGCAGTGCCGCCGAAGCAAGCGTCATGCGCATCACCTTCACCCATTGATCGCCACCAACCGAGACGGCACCGGGAGCACCAGCCTCGCACCACCGCCGACGCCTGCCGCGTGGGTAGCATCGGCGAGCGGTAGCGGACGTTACGCCGTCACCGTGGGGGATGACTAGGGACGGACCTGGACCTGTCGTCGCCGTTCCGACGTCGATCGCCGACATAATGCCGACGTGGCTCGGGGAGGCGCTGCGCGCCGGGGGACACGGCGTCACTATCATCGCCCTCGACGTGCAGCCGATCGGCGGGGCGTGGGGATCATGAGCCTGGTGTTTCGACTGAGGCCGACCTACGAAGGAGCGGCCGGGCCCGCGACGCTCGTCATGAAGATCGCGCCGCCCTACGAGATGATCCGGGCCATCGCCGCCGGCTACGGCATGTACCGGCGCGAGGTCGAGATTTACCGCCAACTCGGCTTCTAAACATAAATGATGGGAGCCCTCTCAGTGGGTGACTGACGCGACCGTGCCCGCGGCAGTGGATAACGGTAGTGCTCTCTGTGGCAGAGCCTCTGGACCAGCGTACAATCGCTAGTCTCCGCAGGGCTCGGATCTATTTTGCGTAGCACCCACTTGGTCGAGGCGGCAAGATCTCGCTGCTTGACAAATTAGGAACCAGGGGTGGGCGGTTTCAGGGAGTGAGCGCAACGATCCTGTGAATCAACAACGATGAGTTGACGAACAGGAGATAGTTATGGGTGGTCCGCACTTGACACTGGAACAAAAGAAGTTCGCATTCCAACTGCGGTCCGAAGGCATTCTGTTGACTGAGATCGCGCGTCAGGTGAACTGTGACCAGTCCGCGGTGTCACTGATTCTTCGCTTCAAACGACCTCGCGACGGCAAACCAGATACCTGGGTGCCTCGAAGCGGGCGTCTCCATGTCGGAGAGCGAGAGATGATTCTGAGGGCGCTGGCTCGTGACGAGTCCTTGAGCGCGATCGCCCGCTCGCTGGGCCGCTAACCCTCAACGGTCTCTCGAGAGGTCGCCGCGAACGGCGGACGAACGAACTACTCGGTGTGGGGTGCCCACAATCGAGGCCGGGACCGGACCCGACGTCCCAAACCCTCCAAACTGTGTCGCGGTCCCTTGTTGGACGAGGTGTCCAAACGACTGCTTCAGTTGTGGTCGCCCAAGGAGATCTCACAGCGTTTACGTTTGGACTATCCCGACTATCCCGACAATCCCGAGAAGCACGTGAGCCACGAGAACATCTATCAGTCCCTCTACGTTCAAGGACGCGGTGAACTACGCCGCGAACTGGCGCGCTGCCTGCGCTCGGGCCGCGCTCATCGAAGATCCCAAAAGGGACCGCGGTCCGGCAGGGTCACCGACATGGTGATGATCTCTGAACGTCCGGCCGAGGTGGAGGATCGAGCGGTCCCCGGTCACTGGGAGGGCGATCTCATTTTGGGCGCCGGTGGTCGAAGCGCCGTGGGCACATTGGTCGAGCGTTCCACCCGACTCACGCTGCTCTTGCACTTGCCCGAGGGAAAGACCGGCGTTCACGTTGAGGCGGCGATGCGTAAGGCCATAAAGACTCTGCCGAGCGAACTGGCGCGCTCAATAACTTGGGATCAAGGCGTCGAGATGTGTCGACATCTGGACTTCACCATGAAGACCGGCATCCCGATCTACTTCTGTAATCCTCGCTCACCCTGGCAGCACGGGTCCAACGAGAACACCAATGGTCTCCTTCGTCAATACATGCCAAAAGGAACCGATCTCTCAAAGCACTCCGCGGCGGATCTCCGACGTTTCCAGCGAAGCCTCAATGGACGTCCCCGCATGACTCTCGGCTACATGACACCAATGGAGAAGTTTGCCGAGTTCGTTGCGCTCACCAAATGACTCCGCCACGATTGTGGTAGCGCAATTCAAACTGCGAACTGATTGAAGTTGCACCGAGATTGGGTCAGTACGGCTCTGTACGCCGGTGGGGTGCCAACACTGACGTTGAGCCAGGCAGACTCTTCGCCGAGTACATTGCGGAGTCCGCGTCACCGAGCAACACTGAGGCGTCAGCTCGCGCCGAGTCCGTGACGGCGAAACCGATGCTGACGTGGACCGGTATGTACTGGCCCTGGATATCCCAGAGCTCGGTGGTCGCCGCCAACATCCGAGCTGCCAGTAGTTCGGCCTCGCCCACGCTAACGAAGTCCTCGCACAGGATCACGAACTCATCCCCACCGAAGCGCGCCACTGTATCGGTGGGGCGCAGCACGCTGGTCAGCCGCCTCCCAAGTTCAACCAAGACGTCGTCACCCCCGCCGTGTCCCAAGGTGTCGTTGATTGTCTTGAAGTCATCAATGTCGAGGTACATAACGCAGACCATTCCGCCGTTGCGCTCAAGTCGCGCGAGCGCCCCAGCGAGGCGGTCACCGTAGAGGGTGCGGTTTGGCAATCCGGTCAGCGAGTCCATGCGGGCCGACCGGCGCAGTGCGAGCACGGACCCAGCCAGTTTCCCCTGATGCCTGAGGATGGCCAGGACGTCTTCGGAGAACTCTCGCGCGTGGTCGTCGAATATTGCCACGCTGCCCAGAACTATGCCGTTATCGACCAGCGGTACACCCGCGTAGGCACCGATGGCGCCGCCGAGCACCATCGGGTTCTGGGAGTAAACGGCGTGAGCGGCCGCATCGGACACGGTCATCGCCTGACCAGTGTTGACCACCTCGGCACAAAAAGACAGCGTGTCCGGCACCGTGGTGCATGGTGCCCCAACACCAAACTCCGCCGCATAGGTCTGTTGGTCGGCGCCGACGATGTTGACGACAACTAACGACGATTCACAGGCTATTCGTAGGGTGGCCACCACTGCATCCAGATCAGAGTCGCCCAAGTGGCCGACCAGGTCTGCGTCCGCGACGGCCTTGAGCCGGCGCGGATCACGCACTCCGGTGATCACGCCACTGAATTGGTTGGAGTCTTCAATGGGCGAGGTCACCGATACCGTCATGAGGAAAGCCTAGGGTCATCGTGGATCACTCGGGCACTCGTGGCCCATTTCCACGACCAAGCTTCACCTCACCGCATGAAGACCTGGGTGTAGTGCGGCGAATTGCTCATGTCTCGCGGGCGCTTCATTAGCAAATCTCGCCATACGTCGCTGATATTGCCATACGTCGCTGATATTGGTCGACATCCAGAACTGGCCCAGAGAGAGTATTGCCACAATGGCGTAGAGGCTCCCCGCAAAGTGCCGTGACTGAAGTGTCAAAGCGGCCCGACGTCTTCAAGACTTTACGATCGATTCACTGGTGGTACTCGTGGGTCGGCCAGTGCCTCAGTTGCATCGAGGATCAGTGTCCGCGTCAATACGACCCGTGGAGTCGCTTGATGGAACGCGCGCACCATATCCTGACGCCACCGGGTGAATCTCCCGACGACTTCGGCCAAACCAACAGATCCGCACGGGTCCGACGGATTGCAACCATCCTAAAGTCCCTCGATCGCGAGGCCCAGTCCCTACCGGCCCTACTCCGTGGGCGCTACGAAATCTGCCACTTTTCGGCGACGCTGATGACTAATTCCAATCTGGATGACGCGGTCGGACGTAATACCACTGAAGGGAGTCAAAAGCGACTTCGTCACCTAGGAGGACTGTGATATGAACCGCACCATCAGACTTGTATCAATCGTTGCAGCATTGTCGTTTGCCTTGGCGCTGCCCGCTGCTGCTGCGCCGAACCCTGCCGGCACCGGTCAGCCGGGCACTGCCAATCCCAATGGGGTCTCTTGTGGTGGCGCCAACGCGTTGACGAACGGTTTCGGCACCTCAGGCTTTGCGAATGCGGCATCTCACTACGCCGGAAGCCCGGGGACCGGGTCCTTGAACAGCGGGAACACTCACGCCATTTCGGAGTACGACATCGCCTGCTATCAGGTGTCGCAAATTCACTAGTCCCGTAGCGATTGAAGAGCAGGATGAGAGCCGAATCAAGCCTCTAGTGCTCGGGGACTTGGAACGTGATGGGCCCGTCTCGAGTGACCGAGAACCGTGGCTCTTTTCCAAGTTATTCGATCGTGAACTAGACCTTGGCCGACCTCCACTCTGCCCACCACGCAGTGGCGTGGTCACGGTAGTCCCGCTACTGCGCCTGGCTGACTGAGGACATATTGAATCCCTCGATCACGAGCGCGGGCATCGCGGTGCGGTTGAAGTAGTCGGCGAACTCCCGCGAGGTCGCTCGACCGGTGGGCGTCGAGCCGATGATTCGCGTGAGGAGGTCGACGGGACTTTCGTTGAACCGGAAATTGTTGACGGACCCGGTCACCTCTCCTCCTTCGACCATGTAGAGGCCGTCGCGGGTGAGGCCGGTCAGAAGAAGAGTCTGAGGGTCGACGACGCGCATGTACCAGAGGCTCGTGGCGAGCAGCCCGCGTTCGAGAGAGTTGACGAGCACTTCGGAGGATGGCGCGCTGGGCTCGGCGACGGTGAGGCGAAGATTGTCCACGAATGGGGTACAGGCGAGTCCAGTGAGAGCCGCGGAGTGACGAGTCTGGACCAGGCCGGTGAGGGCGCCGTCGGTGATCCACGAGGTAGGTGACATCGCTAGCCCGTTGTCGAAGACCGACGACATCGCGTCAGACTCGAAGGACTGGACCACCGAGGCGCAGCGCATCGTGGGGTCCAGCGGGTCGTTCGGATCGCTGGTGAGCGAGAGGGAAACGTCGGTGAGCCGCTCGCCGAGCCGCGTGCCCCCACCGGACTTGCGAAACACGGTTCGACCTTCGAAGGCGTCGAGCGCCGACGAGGTTTCGTAGAGGTAGGTCAAGAAGTCCGCGACCGCGCTGGGCGGCAGGAGGGTGTCGTAGCGTCCGGCCTCGAGGTCGATCCGGCGCCGCTGCCAATCGAGTCGCGCCGAGAGGTCGTCGGCGGCCCCCCGAAGGTCGGGCGCGAGGCCGGGGTCGAGCGCCTGAGACCACCAGGCCGAGCGCTCCATGTCGACTGACTTGGCGTTCATTTCGACCCGTCCAGTCGTCACGACCGAGCGGGTCCGCAGACCGCTCGAGGTCCCCAGATGGGTCTTCGCCAGTTGCTTCTCGGCGTAGCCGAACAGCAGCTCGTCACGTGAGCGCACTGCGTCGATGGCCCCTTCGAAGGGCTCGAACAGCATCGCGAGGGTGTCGATGCCGAGTGACTCGGTCTCTTCGCCCCAGGTCGCGTCGGCCGAACCCTCGACGAGGGGGGAGGCGTCCTCGGCTCGCGGAGCGACGCGCGCCGCCTGGTCGGCGAGGGCGACGAGGTTGCCGACCGATTCGGGCGTCACGCCATCACGTCGTACGGTCGCCGCGGCGCCGTCCACGATGGAGATGACCGTGCAGCGAAGCTGGACGGTGAAGCCGTTGGTGGTGAGCGTGTTGTTGGCCCAGCGTAGGTTCGCCGCCGCGACCTCCTCGACCAGCACGACGCAGTCGCTGGCGTTGCTGGCCGCCAGGGCCCGTTCGACCGTCTCGGCCGCCTGGATCGTCGTCACGCTCCGCCCTCCTGGGTCGCATTGAGCACGCGGACCGAGCGAAAGAGGGCGGAGGGGCAGCCGTGGCTCACGGCCGCGATTTGACCGGGCTGACCTTTGCCGCAGTTCATCGCCCCGCCGAGCACGTAGGTGTCGGGTCCGCCGACCGCGTGCTACGGCTCTGTGGGTTGGACTCCTGAGGGGACGACAAACGCCGGCAGTTGCCGACGACGCGTTCTTGGCGCCATGGACCTCAACGCTGACGACCGGCGTCGGTCGGCCCGACGTGGGTGTTGAGCCAGTCGCCCAGCGGTTTCGAATGGTGGAAAAACTCCACGATGCGGGCCTTCGCCGAGGCGCTGGCTAACCAGGGCGCGAGGTCCCACTGGCGCCACGCGGCCAGGTCCTTGCGTCGGAGCAGATCGATGCGAGGGTGATCTTTGGCAACGCCACGAGGCGCGGTCTTCAACACGTGTCCCGCGTAAGTCTCGATGCGTTTGACCCTCAGCTTCTTCAGTACGGCGACCAACTCCGGGCCGCTGACCCCGTCGGCGACCGCGTCGCGATACCTGGTTAATTGGTCCGGTTCGAGGTGGTGATAACCCGATCCCACGGCGAGTCCCTGGGCCGAGAACTGGACGTAGCCACCCTGTTCAAATAGCGCTCCAATCACCGTCTTGTACGGCGACTTGTCGGCGCTGAACCGAATATCGCGATTCGGTCGGAAGACCTTGCTCTCGCCGAACTCGGGCGCGAGTTCGGCGAGCAGGGCGGTCATCGGAGCCAGGACACTCGAATCGTAGATCGTCCGCTGGGTCGTCCAGTACGTCTTGGAGTTGTCGCTCTCTAGTCCCCGGTAGAAGGCGAGGGCCCCGTCGGACCAGCCGTGGAAGGTCATGGACGTGACGATATTCGCTCGGCGGCGTGGCCGCAATCTCGGGACTCGGGACCGTGTCCGGGGATCCAGGTGGATGGCGCACTCAAGCCGGCCTCCGCGTGTCGGCCTCTCCACGGGCGTGGGGGCACCACACCGGATCCGAGAGCGGCAACTACGATTGTCTTGGAAGCCATTGAGAGACGGCCCGGCGAGTTGTCCACGTGCCGGTCCGACGACGGATTGTCGTTGCCGTGCTCTCGAAGCCACCTCGGCTATGGCACAGGAGCACCCGTTGGTGTTCGAGGAGCGACCCATGACCATCGTACGCAAGCCCGACGGAAGCCTCGAGGTGCCGATTCCCGAGGCGCGCCATCACGAGGGCGACGACGTCGCCCCTGATGTCTCGACCGGCGACGAAGTGTCCGCAGCGGCCGCGCCGACCACCCGGGTGCTGCACCCGGGCGAGGGTGGGTACAACGAGGCGCTGGCCGAATGGGACCTCGAGCAGAATCCCGATCGGGCACCTGCGGTCTCCACGGCGACCGGCCGTGAAGAGGCGATGAAGGTCGTCCACGACGTCGCCGAGTCGCCAGAGCACGAGGTCACCGAGGCCCTGGGAGCGCTGGACGACCCTGAAGCGAGCGGCGAAGCACTGCGACACGTGCTCGTTGGCGGTGTCCACTCCGTGGAGGCCTTCTCCAATGAGGTCGCCGAGGCCGAAGGCGGTGAGCCGATTCCCAGCCACAAGTTGACCAAGATCATCGGTGAGGTGCTCGCCGAGCTCGACAAGTAGAGGGTTCGGTACGCCCCCGGGGTGGACTGCCCCTAATCGGCGTCGTTCGTCACGACTCTGACGACACCCACCCTCGGGAACCACGGGACGACCGCCGACGTGCGTCGCTGGTAGTCGACGTACTCGGGGTAGCGCGCCAGGGTGATCTTCTCGGTGAACGAGGTCGAGCCGACGAAGAGCAAAGTCAGGAGTACCGGTCCCAGCACCGTCCACACGAGCAACGAATTGGCGGCAACGCCGCCCAGAAGGAACAGCACCCACCACTGGGCCTGCTCGAAGAAGAATGCGGGATGGCGCGAGTAGCGAAAGAGTCCGGTCTGGGCGAATCGAGGATTCGCCTCGCGGCCGGCTACCGTCTCGCGCTGCTTCCAGCACTGGAAGTCCCACTGCTGCTGGTCGGCCACCGTCTCGGCCAGGGTGCAGGCGAAGAAGAGTGACGCGAGCCCCACGTCGAGTGGTCCGAAGGACGTCGAACGGTGGTCGTAGGCGGTGAGAGCGGGCAGTGTGATCAGGACGAGCAGGAAGTTCTGGTAGAGCACGACGAAGAAGACGTTGAAGAGCTGGAACTGCCAGGGCGTCATGCGCGACCGGAGCACGGCCCAGCGGTAGTCCTCGACGCCGGAGTAGCCACCCTTGCGCGCGAAGTTGAAGGTGAGCCGGACGCCCCATACGGTTACGAGGCCGGCCATGACGTCGAGCCGCGCGTTGGCGAGGTGAGCGAACGAGGCGAACACCCACAGGTAGACGATCGGCACGATCGACCAGGCGCGGTCGACCCACGACGTGTCGTCGGTCACCAGTGACGCAACCCAGGCGAACGCGCATACCGTCGACGCGACGTAGACCACGACGAGCAGCGGTGTCATGGTGAGGAGCCTACCGGCACGAGTCTCGCGAACTGGGTCGAAGGCGACGCCCCGATGGGGCGACACGGGCGGCGGCGTCCAACTTTTAGTTGCTCTTAGGATCGCGGTGCTCTTCAACTATTTAGACAGTCTTCGTAGAGGCGCCTCGACCCCGCCACCGCCTACGACCCCGGCTGCGCATCGCGGGCGCGCTGCCGGCGACCAGGTTCGCGGTCCCGGGTGTTCCGTGGCCCCCAGTCGCGCGGACAGAGTTCCTCGGTTCGAGCGCCACGGAGGCGCCATGGCGTACGCGCTGCCTTGACCGGGCTCTTCGGCCGGTCTGACCAAGGTGTTCGACGCGCTCTCCGACACGCGACGGAAGAAGGTTGGCCGGCGGGTGAGTGACGCCGTCACCCTCGAGACCCGGGATTGTGGGACCGCGTAGGTCGTTCGATCACTCGAGGGTTGAGAGTTCGTGACCCTGGACGTATGGTCGTGCTCGAACGGCGAGTTCAAGCTATCGGAACCGCGATTCTCTTGATGTTGTGACAGGCCGAACCTCGGACCAATGCAAGGTGCGGCTGGGGGTCACTGACGAAACTCTGACGTCAACAAATTGTCAAATTTTCTTAAAATTTGCTCGATACCAAGGTTAAAATTCGGTGATGGCCAAGCAAAGTCGCTCCGCCCCCGTCATGCAGACCGTGCTTGACGCCGTGGCCGAGCGCCTAATGAGCGCGGACGAGTCACTGATTCGTATACCGGAAATCTGTGAAGCGACTGGTGTCAATTACGGCTCCGTCTACCACCACTTTGGCTCGCGCGAGGGCGTCATCGACGCGGCCTACGACATGATGTTCACCTCGCTCGCCGAGGAGGGCGTCGCCGCACTGCGGGAGATCAATAACTCGGTCGAGACGTTCGGGGAGTACGCCGCGGCACTCCAGGGCATGGTGGGGACCTTCGCCTCCGGGCCGGAGCGACGGGCCCGCCGCGGACTGCGCGTGCGCGTGGTCGCGGCGTCGATGATGCGCCCAGAGCTGAAGGCCCGTATCGGCGCCGCGCAGGCCCGCCTAACCGAGGAAATGATGCACATTGTCGAGTTCGGTCAGGAGCGCGACTGGCTGCGCAGGGACATGTCGGCGCGCTCGGTGGCCGTCTTCGTTCAGGTCATGCTGGTGGGCCGGACCCTCGACGACATCTCGGCCCAGCCGATCGACGACGTCGAGTGGGCGTCGGCGATGGCCGTGCTGCTTACCGAGCTCTTGAACCTGCCCTGATCGGCCGCCGACCCGGCGTGTGGTACTTCGACTTTTGGGGTTGATCCGTCTCACCCTCAGCGCCCTGCCGTGCTGCGCTCTCGTCGCGGTGAGAGGGTGACGGCGACGACAGCGCAGTCGGTGCTCGCCGCCCCAGTGATGCCACGTCACTGGGGCGCGCCTTCGCGGGGCCGATGCCGCTCGACTCGGTAGCCAATGTTGGCTGCCAGGGTTTCTAGACCTTCACCGGGGCGAACCTCGGCGTCGAGCCCCATGGGTTCGACGCCACTGCGGTGCTGCGCCGTGACGCGACGACGTCGCGATGGAGGTTCGCCTCCCGCGTAGCCATGTGCGAGCCTGACGTGGTGCCGCCGCTCGTCTACCGCCGGGGCGGTGTCTCCAACTGATCACTGCCCCATGGGTGACCGGGAGACGCGATACGTGAGACCGCTACATCGGGCCGTTGCGCCAAGTTGGGGACGCGGCTCGTGTGGTACCTCGATGGCCATCACCTACCATGGGTACTCGTGCGCCGCCGAGGATTTGGCTCTCTAGCGTGGGCCTCCGCGCAGGATCTCTTCGATCAGGGGACGGCCTTCGGTCGTCTCGCACTGGTGCACGTCTTGATGATGGCGGGCGACACGATGGTCACCGTCTCACTGGCCGGCTCGCTCTTCTTCTCGGTGTCACCGACCGAGGCGAAGGGGAGGGTGCTGCTGTACCTGCTGCTGACGATTGCTCCGTTCGCCGTTGTCTCACCGGTCCTCGGGCCGCTGATCGACCGCTCGGCCAACGGTCGGCGGATACTGGTGGCGGCCTCGGCCGGCGTGCGGGTCGTGCTCTGTTGGATGATGAGCCAGCACCTCCACTCCTTGTGGCTCTTTCCCATGGCCTTCCTGGTGCTCGTCTCGTCGAAGCTCTACGTCGTGACCCGCGGCGCGCTGGTCCCCGAAATGGCTCGGACCGATCAGCTGCGCGAGCACTCGGCACGCGTCGGCATGGCCGGCTGGCCGAGCGGTGGGGAGGAGCAGGAGACGGGCTTCGCCGGCTTCAACGCGCAGTTGACCCTGCTCGGGACGCTCGTCGGGTTGATTGCCGGGTCGATCGGGGCCGGCGTCTTGAAGGGCATCGGCGCGTCCAGCGTATTGATCGTCGCGGCAGTGATCTTCCTCGGCGCCACGGTCGCCAGCGTCCGACTGCACCAGCCGACCAGGTCGATCCGCGACGAAGTGGCCGGGCTCACCCAGAGCGAGCGGGACCGAAACGCGCTCAGTCCCATGGGCGACGTCGAGGTGGCCTGGGGGCTTGCCGCGGCGGCCCTGATGCGCTTCACCGTCGGCTTCGCAACGTTCCTGCTCGCTTTCGGCCTGCGCCGCGAGCACGCCGGGCTCGGCTGGTTCGCCGTCGCGCTCGCCACCAGCGCCCTCGGGGCGCTGGTGGGGCTCGCCCTCGTCACTCGGGTGCGCAACGCCCTGCCGGAGTCGACGCTACTGACGGTCTCGCTCCTCGCCACGGGCGCCGGAGCCGGCGTCGCCTCGGCTCACCCGGCCCTGGGCGCCCAAGTGCTGCTCGCCGGCTGGCTCGGTCTCTGCTCGGCCGTCGTCCAGCCGAGCTTTGACGCAATCACCCAACGCAACGTCGCGCCGGGCGCGCAAGGCCGGACCTTTGCACGCTTCGCCGTGCGCCAACAGCTGCTCTGGGTCGTCGGCGCGGTCATTCCGGTGGCGGTCACGTTGCGCTTCTCGGTCGGCGATCGGTTGCTCGCGGTGCTGATGGTGGCCGCCGGCGCGGTCTACGGACTGGGACGGCGGTTCGCGCGGCGTTGACGCCCCCAGTGACTTCTTATGCTGAGGGTCATGGCCCTGTCCCCGCACACCAGCCCGCGGCCCCGGGACGTCGCGTCGTTCCCCCACGTGGTGATCATTGGAGGGGGCTTCGCGGGCATCGCCACGGCGCGGGGCCTCGCCAACCAGGACGTACGCGTCACCCTCGTCGACAAGCACAACTTTCACACCTTCTTGCCGCTGCTCTACCAGGTGGCGACGGCCGGCCTCGAGCCGGCCGACGTGGCGTACCCGATCCGCACGATCTTCGGCCACGCCGACAACGTCCGCTTCCGTCACGCCCAG
>JAYVZV010000061.1:0-13725 GCA_043782995.1 Acidimicrobiales bacterium
CCCTCACGCAAGTCGATCGCTCGGCGGGTATTGCCCTCCAGGCTGGAGTTGAAGAGTCCCTTCGGATCCTTGATCGAGGCTCCGCGAAAGAAGGTGAGCTTCACGACCTGTTTGTACGATTCGCCCGTGCACACGCCACCGTCATGGGACCAGACGGGCACCCCCGGACTCGTCGGCTTCACCCACTTCCACTCCTCATGGATGTCGGGATCGGCGTCATGTATGAGCTGACGCACACGGGCGAGGGTCTCTCCCCTCCAGTCCCCCAGTTGCTCGATCTGACTGGTGATGTCGGCTGACGCTGATTCGTCCTTCGGTCGACTCGATGGTGCCATGCTCTCTCCGCATCCCGGCTGCTTCCCGGTCCCGTGCCGGCACGGGGGAGCCTAATCCGGCGCACTATGGCAACGTCGGGAAATCCCCTAAGGCGCCCCACTCGTGGCGATGTGCCGTCGTGGCGTTGTGTCGTCGATGCGAGAAATTCGTAGCGATAACGTACCGAGACGCTCGCTGAAATTCGACTGACGGCGCTGACGGGACGGTCACGGCTCGGTTTGCCATGCCGGACTTCACGGGAGAGAAAGGGAGCGGCTCGCACTTCGAGGACGTCGAGATGACCGGTGCGGAATCTCACTCCGCCGACCTCCCTCGCGCCCGGTTGCAAAGCGTTGACGGGGCTCCGCTCATCAGTGCCGAGCTCGATCGGCGTGATCCCGAATTGGGGAACATCTCTCCGAAACCCTGGAGATCTGGCGTTTCATTCATGAGCATTTGACCATTGAGGCGCTGACGGCGTGGAGGGTCATCGGTGGCGGTGACGAAGTGGGCCAGATTGCCGGGCTCTCGCACGTGCGCACGTGGGTTCGTCCGCTTCAAGCCACGGTCAACGGCTACCTGGATGACCCCTCCCTCGATCCAGAGCATCGAGGGAGGGAGTGCTCGTACCATGTTCGACGCGTGGGGCCAACTTGGTGTCGAGAGGGTGGGGCGTCGTCCGCTGGACCACCGCCCCGGACCACAGTCGTGCGCAAGCCGCCTGCGGCCGAGGAGCGAGTCGCACGACCTTGGTGACCTACGGCCTCACGTACTAGCAGCGCAAAACCGACTGATCTCGATTGACAGGAAAGAACGGTTCCATTAGACAGGTGCAGTGGCACCGCGCATCCGTCAAGTCGTCGCTTTTGCGGCCAAGCCTGAGCGGATATTCGACGAACTGATCGACCCCGAGCACTTCGCCGGATTCTCAGGCGCGCCCGCCGTGATCGGTCGCCATAGTGGTGACGTTTTCTCTCTCTTCGGGGACCAGATACAGGGGAGAAACCTTGAAATTGTCCCCGCCGAACTCATCGTCCAGGCGTGGCGTGTGGCTAGTTGGAATCGGGGCGTCTTCTCCATTGTCCGATTCGAACTGACTCCCGACCTGAATGGCACCACAATGACGTTCGATCAGGTGGGCTTTCCTGAGGAAGCCCACGACGATCTGGACGCGGGCTGGCACCAGATGTATTGGGAACCGATGCGACGACATTTGGAGTCTTGACGACGTCGTAGAGACGTTGCCGTCCTAGGTGGCTGGGCCCGTGACGCGTGACCGCGTCGGCATCCTCGAGGACCAGAGCACGTGCCGGCAATATCGAAGGCGGAAGCGACGTCGTAGAGGGTGCGCACCGTCCCGGCGGAGTGCACCCGTCGGAGGACTGCCACGAAGTCCGCCAGCATCGGCTCGTTGGCGAGCTCTTCCGCGGCCACGCCACGGCCGTCGATGAAGCGGGTGACGACTCAGTCAGTCGCATCGTCAACGAGGACGATCTCCGGTCCGACGCCGATAGCCGCGGCGAGCCGATCGACCTCGACCTCGTTGCCGCGGTCGAGGCCGAGCAGCTCGGTGTCGGGGCCTGGCAAACGCTCCTCCGCTCGCTCGTCGCCGAGGTTGACGAGGTAATTGGAGTTATTGATCCCCTTGGTCAGAGCCTCAATCGTCCCGACTCGACCGGGCCCGAGCCGTGCGCTGACCTCGGTGACAACGACCCCCTTCGCCCGAGAATGCCGACCGACCGGGCGGTCGCCCGACCGCCGCGCAAGGGGCGACGGCGACCCGTCTATCGTCGTCACTTGAAGTGGGACGTTCGACGGGAGCGACATGGAACTGAAGGGCAAGACGGCGGTCATCACGGGGGGCGCCAGCGGTATCGGGCTCGCCACGGCCAAGCGGTTCGCGGCGTCGGGGGTGAACTTGGTGCTCGGCGACATCGAGGAGGCGCCGCTCGCCGCCGCGGTAAAGGGCCTCACCGACCAGGGGGCGCACGTGATTGGCATCACGGGAGACGTCGCCCTCGAGGCCGACGTGATCGCGATGCGCGACGCCGCGATTGCGCAGTTCGGCGCGGTCCACGTCGTGTTCAACAACGCCGGCGTCGGCGGTGGGCTCACGATCGGCACTCCCAAGGCGGTGTGGGACTGGGTGCTCGGCGTCAACCTCGACGGCGTGATCAATGGCGTGAACGCCTTCGTGCCGCTCTTCATGGAGCAGGACGAGGGTCACGTCATCAACACCGCCTCCGAGGCCGGTCTGGTCGGCGTGCCGGGCAGCGGTCCCTACTGCGCGAGCAAGTTCGCCGTGGTGGGACTGAGCGAGGCGTTGTTTCAGGAGCTGGCCCTCAGTGGCAAGAACGTGCACGTGACGGTGCTCTGCCCCAATTTCGTGCGCACGCGGATCAACGAGTCCCAACGCAACATGCCGAGCGGTCTCGCCGACTACCTCGAGAACCCCGTCGCCCAGGAGGTGCAGAGGCTGGCCGACGCCGCGGTCAACTCCGGCATCGACCCGGCCGACGTCGCTCAGATGGTCGAGGACGCCGTCGTCGCCAACCGATTCTGGATCCTCACCAACGAGCGTTCGGCGACTCGTATCACCGAGCAGCGCCTCGAGTGGATGCGCGGCGGACGACCGGCGTTGGCGAAGCGGATGGCCCCGGTCGAGCCTCGCTAGCGGTCGATCCCGCTAGGCAGCTGGTCGATCGGCCAGTTGAGAAGCGTCACCGCGCTGCGGCACGCGAAACGGTCGGTCATCCCCGCGACGTAGGCGACCGCGAGCTCGAGGGCCGCCGACGGGCTCGGCGCCCCTCCACCTTCGGCGGCGTCGGGAATGACGCTCGGGTGCGCCGCGTAGTACTCGACGAGGGCCCGCAGCATGCCGACGACCGCGGCGGCCTGCTGGCGCGACGCCGCGCGCAGGTAGATCGACTCGTAGTTGAACGATCTAAAGGCGGCGAGCGACTCGGCGTGGCGCGCGTCCATTCCGATGACGCCGGTCGAGCGAACCGTGCGGATCATGGCGTTGATGAAGGTGCCGAGCTGCTGGCTGCGCCGAACGCCGCATCGTTCGCGCACCATCGCGGGCAGGTCCTCTTCCCGGACGATTCCGGCCGACACCGCGTCCTCGAAGTCGTGACAGACGTAGGCAATGCGGTCGGCCCAGCTGACGACTTCGCCCTCGGGCGTGCGGGGCGCCGGCCTCGACCAGGAGTGGTTGCGGATCCCGTCGAGGGTCTCGCGACAGAGGTTGAGGTGAACGAGCGATACGTCGGCCCCCCACGTCGCGTGGTCGAAGCCGCCGAGGACGTAGGGGTCGAGGGCCTCTTCGCTGGCGTGCCCCCCCGGTCCATGGCCGCAGTCGTGCCCGAGGGCGATGGCCTCGGTCAGGGCCACGTTGAGCCCGAGCGCGCGCGCGACGCCGGTCGCCACCTGGGCGACCTCGAGGGCGTGGGTCAGGCGAGTGCGCATGTGGTCGTCGGGAAAGACGAAGACCTGGGTCTTTCCGGCGAGTCGCCGGAAAGAGCTCGAATGGAGTATCCGGTCGCGGTCGCGCTCGAAGCAGGTGCGGAACTCATCGGGCGCCTCGGCCCGGGCCCGGTGTCCGGCGCCGTCGCTGCGCGTGGCGCCGACCGACCACGTCGCGTCGAGCTGTTCCTCACGCCTCGCGAGGTCGGTGGCGACCCCATCGCCTCGCGCATCGCGGAGTTCGATCGTGGCGCTCGAGTCCTGGTGCGCGACCGTCACGTCGTCGGCGGCGCCCTCGTAACCCTCCATCGTCGCGGCCCAACGGCGGCTTCGCTCAGAGATCGACTCGTTCGTCACGGACTCCATCATGCCCGACCGTCCTAACATAGTGAAAGTCGCCACAATCCCAAAGGAGTCACCATGGACGTTCGCATAGGTATCGTGCAGTCGATGAAGGAGATCGAGGTCGAACTCCCCGAGGACGCCAAGCGTGAGAAGGTCATGAAGGAGATCGAGGCCGCCCTCAGCGGCGACGCGGTCCTGTGGCTCACTGACCGCAAAGGTCGCCGAGTCGGCGTTCCCGCCTCGAGGATCGCCTACGTGGAGCTGGGCACCCCCGCGAGCGAGCGCATCGTCGGCTTCGGCACGGCCTGACCAAGGGGCGGGCGCGGTGATCGACTACCACTTGCACCTCTGGCCCCATTCGGAGTCCTCGGTGTCCTTTCAGTTGGACCAGATTGCGGCGTACTGCGACGAGGCGGCGCGCCACGGCGTCACCGAAGTGGCGATCACCGAGCACGCCAATCGCTTCGTGGACGTGCTCTCGGCCGTCGGGCCGTTCTGGGAGCGCTGGGGCCACGAACCGACGAGCCCCGTGCTCGCCGAGTACCTGGACTTCCACGCGCGCAACTCGCTCGAGCGCTACGTCGAGCTGGCCCAATCTGCCAAGGACGCGGGCCTGCCGGTCAAGATCGGGCTCGAGGTCGACTACTACGAGGACCAGATGGACGTGGTCTCGACGCTGCTCGCCCAGTACCCCTTCGACGTCCTGATCGGCTCGATCCACTGGCTCGGAACGTGGCAGTTCGACGCCATCGACAACGAAGTGCACATGCACGAGTGGACGGTGCGTGACCTCGACCGGTGCTGGACCGACTACGCGCGGGCTATCGACGAGCTCTGCGCGGCCCAGGCAGTCGACGTGCTCGCCCACCCCGACCTGATCAAGGTGGCGGGCCACTTTCCGTCGAACACGGCCGAGTTCTGGGATCAGATGGCCGACTCGGCGGCCCGCGCCGGGGTCTCGATGGAGTGCTCCTCGGCCGGGTGGAGGAAACCGGTCGCCGAGCAGTACCCCGCGCGGGGCTTCCTCGACCGGCTGGTCGCGCGGGGGCTCACCTTCACCACCGCCAGTGACGCCCATCACCTCGAGCGCGTGGGCGAGCGCGCGAACGACCTCGCCGAGTTGCTCGAGGCCTGCGGCGTGCACGAGCTCGCGACCTACTCGGGGCGACTGCGCCAGATGACGCCCCTGCGGACGGCGTAGTGGCGACGCTCGTCGAACTCGCCAACGAGCGCACCGAGCTCGACGAGCCGACCGTCGATCATCTGCTGCGCCTCACGGCGTCGTGGTCGCTCCTGTCGGACCTGTCCTTCTCGGACCTGTTGCTCATGGTGCGCACCAACGGGACCGACGACGGCGCGGGGAGCTTCGTGGTCCTCGGCCAGATGCGCCCGAACAACCGCTCGACGTTGATCAACGACGACCTCGTGGGCACGACCCAGAGTGCGGGCTCGTGGCCGCTCGTTCGCCGGGCCCTCGAGAGCGGGACGCGGACCGTCGGTCAGTCCCGGGTCGAGAGCGTCGACGACGTGATCCCGGTCTGGTGCGTACCGGTGCGCTTCAACGGCGCGATCGTCGCGATTATGGTCCGCCTCCAGGGGCCGCTGCGTGGACCGGCGTCGCTCTACGAGCAGGCCTACCTCTCGATCTTCGAGCGCCTGTGCTCGATGGTCGCCGACTCGACCTTCCCGTTCCGCGAGGACAGCGTCGCCGGACCGGGCCTGCCACGGGTCGGTGACGGGATCATCCTGATCGATTCGACGGCGAAGGTCGAGTTCGCGACTCCTAATGCGACCAACGCCATGCACCGTCTAGGCATCTACGCCCCCGCCGAGGGGCACACGTTG
Source organism: Acidimicrobiales bacterium (assembly GCA_043782995.1). Classification (GTDB taxonomy): domain Bacteria; phylum Actinomycetota; class Acidimicrobiia; order Acidimicrobiales; family RAAP-2; genus RAAP-2. Next base: position 5,971 of record JAYVZV010000061.1, read on the forward strand.
CACGAGCTCGGAGTGAGGGTGCGCGTCATCGAGCGCTCGCTGGAGTTCGCGATCCCCGCGATGGAGGAGATCGACCGGGGCCACGACGTCGCGATCCTCTTCCACTGCGTACCGCTGGTCGAGCACGGTCTCGTGACCGGCGTCGTGACACTGCTGCGCGACGTCTCGGACCTGCGTCAGTTGAACCGGCTCGTGCTCAACAAGGAGGCGGCTGTTCGTGAGGTCCATCATCGGGTGAAGAACAACTTGCAGACGATCTCGTCCTTGTTGCGCCTTCAGGCCCGGCGCAGTGACCAGCCCGAGACCCGCATCGCTCTCGGAGAGGCCGAACGCCGAGTCCGCTCGATCGCGGTGGTGCACGAGGTGCTCTCGCGCGAGCCGGGCGAGGAGGTCGTCTTCGACGAGATCGTCCGCTCCCTGGTGCTGCTCGTCGAGGACACGGTGCTGGTCCTGCACCCCGTCGAGATTGTCGTGAACGGTGAGCTGGGCACGCTGTCGACCGACCTCGCGACGCCGCTCGCGGTGGCCCTCGCCGAGTTGTTGACCAATGCGGTCGAGCACGCCTTCATCGACTTCGGGGGCGCGAGGAACGACCACGTGGGCGTCGTGACGCTCAACCTTTACCGTGAGGATGACACGGCCGTCGCCGAGATCCGCGACAACGGCCGCGGGCTCGGCCCGGACTTCTCACTCGAGGTGCCGACGAGTCTCGGGCTCTCGATCGTGCGCGACCTGGTCCGCGCCCAGTTGCACGGGACTATCGAGATGGAGAGCGTGGACTACGCCCAGGGCGGAGGGACGTTCGTGAGGGTCGCGGTCCCGATGACCGCGCGGCTCTAGTTGGACGTCGCTCGGCGGCGAGCAGCCAGCCACTGCTTGCGCAGCTTGCGCCGTTCGTCCTCGGTGGTGCCACCCCAGACGCCCGACTCCTGGTTGGTCGCGAGCGCAAATTCGAGGCAGAACTTCGACGCGTCGCAGTTGCAGCACACGCGTTTGGCCGACTCGATCTGGTCGGTCGCCATCCCCGTCGTTCCGATGGGGAAGAAGAGCTCGGGCTCGGTGTCACGGCACGCGGCGTTCGAGCGCCAGTCGGCGTCGTCCCACGCGTGGGTGCGGTTCCAGATCAACGACATGCAAATTCCTTCGATTGGGGGGTAAATCGACGTCACGCGGGTGACGAAATACCTGTGGCGGAAAGTAAATTTTACTGAATTTCCACTCAGAATACAAGGGCAGATTCCACAAATATCAGCTCGTCGACCCTTCGACGGATCCTCTCACCTACCATGATCGCGTCATGATCGAGATCTTTGCGCACCGAGGCCTGCACCGCACCGAGCGCGAGAACACCCTCGCCGCCTTCCGGGCCGCCGTGGCGCTGGGCGTCGACGGGGTCGAACTGGACGTGCGCCCGACCCTCGACGGGTCGCTGGTCGTCCACCATGACCCGGTCTGCGAGGGCCTGGTGGTAGCCCAGACCGATCGGCGAGCCTTGCCCGACTACGTTCCCACCCTCGAAGAGGCCCTGGAGTCCCTCGCGGGGGTGGTCGTCAACGTGGAGATCAAGAATATTCGGCACTTTTCGGAGCCGAGCTACGACGAGACGGGTGACTTCGCACGCCAGGTGGTGGACCTCGTCCATCGCCTGGGCCGGGCACCCTCGGTCATCATCTCGTGCTTCGACCTGGCCACGTGCGTCGTCGTGCACCACCTGGATTCCTCGATCCCCGTGGGGTGGCTGGTGTGGGACGTCGACCCGCTCGAGGCCCTCGTCTCGGCCCGTGAGGCCGGCCTCAGCGCGGTCAACCCCCACTTCAGCACGGTGACTTCCGTGGTCGTGGCCCTGGCGCGCGAGACGGGACTTGATCTGAACGTCTGGACGGTGAACGCCGAGGCGGACATCCGCGCCATGGCCGACCTCGGCGTCCAACGCCTGATCACCAACGAACCGGCGCTCGCTATGGCGCTCTTGGGCTAAAGGTCCCTAGCGGGCCCCACTGGCCGATGACCTAGATTGTTCCCCATGAACATCGTCGTCTGCGTGAAGCAGATCCCTGACCCGGCCGCGCCCCAGGCCCTCGACGCCTCGCACAATCTCGATCGATCGGGCAAGCTGATCCTCGACGAGGCCGACACCTACGGCGTGGAGATGGCCCTTCAGCTGGTCGACAAGGCCGGCACCGGCGAGGTCACCGTCGTGTCGATGGGCTCGGGCGGCGACGTCGCGGGACTGCGCAACGCGCTCGCCATGGGCGCGACCAAGGCCGTCATCGTGAGCGACGACTCGCTTCGCGGCACCGACGCCCTCGGCACCGCCAAGGTGCTGGCGGCGGTCATCCGCCGGATCACCCCCGACCTCGTGCTCTGCGCGACCGAGTCGTCCGACGGCTACACCGGCACCACCCCCGTCCAGCTGGCTGAGTTGTTGGGGCTGCCCTCGATCACGTTCGCCAAGTCGGTCGCCATCGACGGTTCGACCGTCAAGGTCGATCGTCAGACCGAGTCCGGCTACGACGAGGTCACCGCCCCGCTGCCGGCTCTCGTGACGGTCACCGCCGGCGTCGTCGAGCCGCGCTACGCGTCGTTCAAGGGCATCATGGCCGCCAAGTCCAAGCCACTCGAGGTCCTCTCGGTCGCCGACCTCGGACTGGGCGCCGAGACCGGCGTCGCCGGTGCGCGCCAGCAGGTCATCGACGTCGTCGCCTCCGAGGCTCGCTCGGCCGGCGAGAAGCACGTCGACGAGGGCGACGGCGCCGAGAAAATTGTCGCCTTCCTCGAATCAATCAAGGTCCTCTAGGAGAGATTGACATGACCGTTGCCACCATTTGGGTCGTCGTCGAGCCGTCGAACGACTCGCTCACCACGACCTCGCTCGAACTATTGAGCCACGCGCGGAGCCTCAGCGCCACCGTCGCCGCGATCACCTGGGGAGAGAACGCCGCCCAGGTTGCTCCGGTGGCCGGCGAGTTCGGCGCGACAGTTCTCTACGACATTGGCCCGCTCGGCGGCGCCCTGCCCGGCGTGCCGGTCGCCTCGGCGATCGCCGGGCTGGTGTCGGTTCACGGCGCCCCCGACGCGATCCTCGTGCCCAACAGCTATGACGGGCGCGACGTCGCCGGACGGCTTTCGGCGCGACTGGACCGTCCGGTGCTGACCAACGTGACCGGAATCGTGGACGAGGGAGGACTCGTCACCGAGCACCCGGTCTTCGGCGGCACCCAGACCGTCCGGGCCCGCTTCACGGCGGAGGGCCCCGGGATCATCGTCGTGCGCGCCAAGTCCTTCGCCACCGAGCCGAGCGGCGGGGCCAGCGCCGCGATCGTCGCCGCCCCGGTCGGGGACCTCGGCGCCGAGGCCGGAGCGACGATTACGACGAGCCACGTCGAGGAGCGCACCGGTCCCAAGCTCGAAGAGGCGGCCGTCGTCGTCTCGGGCGGGCGTGGACTGGGCGAGGCCGACAAGTACGCCCTCATCGAAGAGGCCGCCAAGCTCTTGAACGGTGCCGCCGGCGCGAGCCGCGCAATCGTCGACGCCGGTTGGGTCCCCTACAGCCACCAGGTCGGCCAGACCGGCAAGACCGTGAAGCCGACCGTCTACATCGCGTGCGGTATCTCCGGGGCGACCCAGCACATGGTGGGCATGAAGGGCTCGAAGAACATCGTGGCGATCAACAAGGACCCCGACGCGCCGATCTTCCAGATCGCCGACTTCGGGGTCGTCGGCGACGTCCACAAGGTGCTGCCGGCCCTCATCGCCGCCCTGAAGGCCCGCGCGTAGCGTCCCTCTGGTCTGACCCGCCTGGCTCCGGGTTCTCAGAAATCGATGCCGCGCCGACCACGTGGCATTCCTTAGGCTGGGGCGACCACTATGAGTAGCCCCGCGACCGCCGCCGCCCATCGCTGGTGGGCCCTCACGGCGCTGAGCGTCACCACCCTGATGGTGGCGCTCGACGCCACGGTCATCAACATCGCCCTGCCGCGCGCGCAGTTCGACCTGCACTTCTCCTCCGCGAACCGCCAGTGGCTCATCACGGCCTACGTCCTCGCCTTCGGGTCGTTGATGCTACTCGGGGGACGTCTCAGCGACCTCTGGGGGCGGCGCAACGCCCTCTACGTCGGACTCGTCGGCTTCGCGCTCGCGTCGGCCGCCGGCGGCTTCGCCCACAGCTTTGCCGTGCTGGTGAGCGCTCGCGCGGCCCAGGGGGTCTTCGCCGCGCTCCTCGCACCGGCGGTCCTCGCAGCGTTGTCGACGATGTTCGACGACCCGAGTGAGCGGGCCAGGGCCTTTTCGATCTACGGCGCGATCGCCGGGTCGGGGGCGGCGATTGGACTGCTGCTGGGCGGAGCCCTCACGCAGTGGTCGTCGTGGCGATGGTGCCTCTTCATCAACCTGATCTTCGCCGGGCTGGCGATACTGGGCGTGGCCCTGTTCGTGCCCGGGGCCCGGCGCGAGCATCGCACCCCCCTCGACGTCCCCGGGGTGGTCGTGGGCAGCGGCGGGCTGTTCTTCCTCGTCTACGGCCTCGGTCACGCCGTCACGACGAGCTGGTCCGACGGCCTCACTTGGGGCAGCCTGGTCATCGGGGCCGTCCTGCTCGCGCTCTTCACGCTGCTCCAGCAACGGGTCGCGAGCCCCGTCCTACCGCTTCGCCTCCTCGTCAACCGGGTGCGGGGCGGATCGCTCCTGGCCCTGTTCGTCACGAACATCGGGATCTTCGCCGTCTCGCTCTTCCTCGCCTACTACCTGCAGAGCACCATTGGATACTCGCCACTGAGGACCGGGGTGGCCTTCTTGCCAATGGTCGGCGCCCTGGCTCTCTCGGCCTTCATCGCGAGCGCGCGGCTCCTCGCGATGGTCGGGCCGCGCCCGCTCGTGCCCACCGGCATGCTGCTCGGGATGATGGGCATGGTGCTCTTCACCAGGCTGTCCCCGAACGCCAACTACCTGGGCCACGTCCTGCCGGGGTTGGTCGTGACCGGACTCGGGCTCGGGCTCATCCTCGCCCCGGCCGTCGCGAGCGCGACCGCCGGCATCGAGAAGAAGGACGCCGGCGCGGCGTCGGCCCTCGTCAACACGACCCAGCAGATCGGCGGTTCCGTCGGCACCGCGTTGCTCAACACCATCGCGGTGTCGGTGACCGTGCGCGCGATGAGCGCCTTGCCGGCCCAGCTGGGGCCGGGCTCGCGCGCCGGGGTGCTAGCCCGGATCCACGCGACGCTGCACGGCTACACCGTGGCCTTCTGGTGGGCCGCGGGGTTCTTCGGGGTCGGCGCCGTCGTGACGTTCGCGCTGCTGGAGTCCGGCGTGCCCGAGCTAGAAGACGACCTCGCCGCGCGGAGCTAGCCGGCCTCCGAGGGCGGCCGGTCGATGAGGCGCCGGGGGCGCCGGGACTCATCGCACGGGGCCCTCAGATGAGGGGCCAGGGGTAGGGCGGCCAGTCCGAGCCGTCGTCGGGCGTCGGGTACGACGCGTTCTCCATCAGCCCGTGCGCGCGCATCTGGGCGAGCGCCAGCTCTCCGGGCGTCAGCCAGTCGCCCACGTGGCCGGTCTCGCCGGTGGCGAAGCGCGCGATGCGCTCGAGCAGGTGCTGCTCCACCTCGAGCCCGGCGTACTCCCAGATCACGGTGCGCAGCTTGTCCTGTTCGTGGAAGCACAGGCCGTTGTCGATCGCCCAGCAACGCTCCCCGTCGAAGATCACGTGGCCGGCTTTGCGGTCGGCGTTGTTAGCGACAACGTCGAAGGCCGCGAGCTCGGCGAACCAGTGATGGAAGGCCGGGTTCTCGCGCAGCGTGAAGTAGTGGTCCTCCAAGTTGTCGTTGACCCACCACTGGAACGAGCCGATGCCGAAGGGGCCGTCGGTACGTCCCACCGTGGCGGGCACGAGATCGGTGCCGAGCGCGACGTCGAGCTCGTAGGCGGCGACCTCCCGGCGCCAGAGCCCGTCGGGGAAGTCCCAGAGCGGCCGCTCGCCGGCCTCGGCCTTGTAGCAGGCGAGCGCCTCGAGGCCGTCCAGGGTGACGGTCACGAGCAGCGCCTGGTTCGACGAGCCCGCGACGCGGCCCTCGACGGCGATGACGCCCTCGCTCAGCAGAGTGCACTGGTCGACGCGGTCCATGGTCAGCGGATCGGCGGACGGTGCCCGTTCGTGCGGGGGCAGTCGTGACCCTTGGGGTCGAGCGGTCCACCGCAGAGCGGGCAGAGCGGACGGCCGGCCTCGACGAGGCGCGCGATGGCGATCGCGAGCGCGCCGGCCCACTCTCGACTGAGGGTGAGTACCAGGGTGTCGTCGCGGTCCTCCTCGAGCGCCCCGACGGTCACCTCGATGGACTGGTCCGCTTCGTCGAGCGCGACGGCGATCTCGCCCGCCACGATGTCGACCTCGTACTCGGGTTCGAGGGAGAGGTCCGAAGGCAGATGATCGGGACGGCCCAGCTCGGTGATGACCTGACTCAGCCAGAGTGCCAGGGCGGCCAGCTGGGTCTTCTCGCACTTGACGATCACCAGGCGCTTGCCCTCGCGGGCCTGAAGCAGGAAGAGGCGCTGGCCGACCTCGCCCCGCACGCCAACCATCACCCGATCCGGCTGGGCGAAGACGTAGTTCATGAGGGCGCGAGGTCCTTCAGGGTTCCGGTGCTGTTCACGCAGAGCACAACCGGGGCTGAGTCGGTAAACGAAATGGCGCTGACCGAGCAGGTCGACACCACGGTGCGTTGGAAGAGGTCGAGGGGGACGCCCTGGGCGTAGGTGACGGCGGCCTTGATCGGGTCGGCGTGACTCACGACGACGATGGTCCGGTTGCGGTGCTGGCGCGCCAGTCGCTCGAGCGTCGACCAGATCCGCAGCTGCATCTCGGTGAAGGACTCGCCCTCGGGGAAACGGAAGGTGCTGGGTGCGTGCTGCACGGCGCGCCAGTCCGAGCGGCGCCGCAAGGCACTCAGCCGCTTGCCGGTCCACGTGCCGAAGTCGCACTCCAGCAGGCCCTTCTCAACGACCGGTCGCAGGCGCAGCGCGCGGGCAATCGGCGCGGCGGTCTCGCGAGCGCGCTCCAGTGGCGAGACGTAGAGGGCCGAGGGTTTGCGCGCGAGTTCGGCCAATCTCACCGACACCGCCTCGGCCTGGGCGACCCCGCGCTCGGAGAGGTGCAGCCCCGGCGCGCGGCCCGGTAGGACTGTGCCGGTGGTCGCGGTGGCGCCGTGTCGCACCAAGAGCACCGTCGTGAACGTGGGGGTTGACGCCATGACTGGATGCTAACGGTCGTTTAGTTGGACGTCAGTGGGATGCGCCGCGGACCGGCCACGGCGTTCGCGGGCCAGCGCTTACGCGAGACGAGGGCGAGCTTGTGCAGTAGCGCCACCGCGCCGGGGTCGTCGTCGCCGGGCCGGGTCTCGATGAGGCCGTGGGCTTTCAACCCGCTCATCAGTTCGCGGCCCAGGTCGGTGCGCACGATGACGAGGGTCCAGTCGCCATAGGCGCCGATGCCCCCCGTCGAGATGTCGGCGTGCTCGGCGGCGAAGTCGGGGCACTGCCGGCAGCCCTCGCGGGTGTAGGCGTGGGCCTCCTTCAGGGGCACCTCGTGCAGGTGGCCGTCGTGGGTCCAGATCTGGAAGACGCCCTTGATGTTCATCTTCATGATGTCGGCGCGCTTGATTGCGTACTTCGCCTCGAAGAGCTCTTCGAAGATCGAGTCGTCGAAGGTCTTGGAGCAGAGCAGGCCAATAGTCAGGCTCAGCCGGCGCGCGATCTTGCCGGCCTTTC
>JAYVZV010000062.1:0-4566 GCA_043782995.1 Acidimicrobiales bacterium
GCGACGTGCACGTCGACGAAGAGGTCGCCGGTCGGACCGCCGTGTGCCCCCGGGTTCCCCTTGCCCTTGAGCCGAATCCGCTGGCCGTCGATGACGCCCGCGGGGATGCGGACGTTCACGCGTCGAGACGACGGCTCGCGGCCGGTGCCGTGACAGGTCGGGCACGGCGTGACGATCCGTCCGCCCCGCCCCTGACAGACTGGGCAGACACTCGACATCGCGAACGGTCCCTGGTCGTCGTTCAAGACGCCCTTGCCCCCGCAGCGCTCGCAGGTGGCGAAGCCGCTGCCCGGCGCCGCGCCACGCCCCCCACAGGTGTGGCAGGCGTCGTTGCTCGGCAGGCTGACGGTCGTGGTCACACCCACGACGGCGTCGCGAAAGCTCAGGTGCAGCGCGGTCTCGAGGTCGGCGCCACGCTGGGCGCGCTGACGCCGTCCCCCGCCGAACAGTCCACCGAAGATGTCGCCGAGGTCCCCGAAGTCGCCGGTCTGGAAGTTGAAGCCTCCCGCACCCTGTCCTGGTCCCCCGAAGCCCGCCGCGGCCGGACCAAGCCGGCGAACCTCGTCGTACTCCTTGCGCTTGTCGGAGTCGCCGAGCACGTCGTAGGCGACCGAGATCTCCTTGAACTTCTCTTCTGAGCCGGGGTTCGTGTCGGGATGGTGTTGCTTGGCGAGCTTGCGGTAGGCGCGAGTGATCTCCTTCTCGGTCGCACTCGACGAGAGACCGAGCAGCTTGTAGTAGTCCTTGTCGAACCACTCGCGTTCGGCCACCTGGTCAGCCCTTCACCCTCACCATGGCCGGGCGAAGCACCGCGCCCTTCCACCGGTAGCCGGCGCGCAGCACCTCGTCGACGACCTGTCCGCCGTCGCCTTCGACGTGCGCGACGGCGTCGTGCACCTGCGGGTCGAAGTCCACCGCCACCTCGTCGATGCGCTCGAGGCCCTCTCGGGCGAGGGTCTCGAGCATGAGCCCGCGGGCCTGGGCGAGCGCCTCGGTTTCCTCCGAGGCCGCGCCGGAGAAGTGGGCCTGGGCCAGGTCGAAGGCGTCGAGGACCGGAAGCAGCTTGGCCACCAGGTCGCCCGCCGCGCGCACGCCGGCGTCCAAGGAGGAGCGACTGACGCGCTTGCGGTAGTTCTCGAAGTCCGCCTGGAGACGCTGGAGCGCGTCGAGGTAATCGTCGCGCTCTTTCTCGGCTTCGGTCGGCTCCTCGACGACGGGCAAGAAGACCTCGGCGTTCGTGGCCTCGACGTCGCCGTCGATGATCGGCTCGCCCACGGCTAGTCGACGATCTCGGCGTCGACGATGTCGTCGTCATTGCCGGCCGGAGCCGACGGTCCGGCGGCGTTCGCCTTGGAGGCCTCCTCGTAGAGGCGCTGGCTGAAGCTCTGGCTCGCCGAGAGCAGCTTGTCCGTCGCGTCCTTGATCGCCTCGGACTCGGTGCCGGTGAGGGCCTCCTTCAGTGACGTGAGCGCGCCTTCGACGTCGGCACGCTCGGTGCCCTGGAACGACTCGGCCTGGTCCTTCAGCAGCTTCTCGGTCTGGTACACCAACCCGTCGGCGTTGTTGCGCACCTCGGCCTCGTCGCGTCGCTGGCGGTCGTCCTCGGCGTGGGACTCCGCGTCGCGCACCATGCGGTCGATCTCGTCCTTGGACAGCGACGAACCGCCCGTGATGGTCATGGACTGGGTCGCCCCGGTCGCCTGATCCTTCGCCGAGACGTGCACGATGCCGTTGGCGTCGATGTCGAACGTGACCTCAATCTGGGGCACCCCGCGCATCGCCGGTGGGATGCCGACGAGTTGGAACTTGCCCAGCGTCTGGTTGTAGTTCGCCATCTCGCGCTCACCCTGGAGGACGTGGACCTCCACCGACGGCTGGTTGTCGTCGGCGGTGGTGAACGTCTGGGACTTCTTCGTGGGGATCGTGGTGTTGCGCTCGATGATCTTGGTCATTACGCCGCCCTTGGTCTCGATGCCGAGCGACAGGGGGGTGACGTCGAGCAGGAGGATGTCCTTCACGTCACCCTTCAAGACGCCGGCCTGCACGGCCGCGCCGATCGCGACCACCTCGTCGGGGTTGACGCTCTTGTTGGGCTCTTTGCCGGTGACCTTGGTGACGAGTTCTTGAACGGCGGGGATCCGGGTCGAGCCGCCGACCATGATGACGTGGTCGATCTTGTCGAGGGTGAGACCGGCGTCCTTGATGGCCTGGTCGAACGGCTTGCGGCACCGGTCGACGAGGTGAGAGGTCAGCTCGTTGAACTTCGAGCGGCTGAGCTTGATGTCGAGGTGCTTGGGGCCGTCGGCGGTCGCCGTGATGAACGGCAGATTGACCGTGGTGTCCTGGACCGAGGAGAGCTCGATCTTGGCCTTCTCGGCCGCCTCCTTCAGGCGCTGGACGGCCATCTTGTCGTTCGACAGGTCGACTCCCTCGGTGTCCTTGAAGGTCTTCACTAGCCACTGCATCACCGCGTCGTCCCAGTCGTCGCCGCCAAGGTGGGTGTCACCGTGGGTCGACTTGACCTCGAACACGCCGTCCGCGATGTCCAGGACCGAGACGTCGAAGGTACCACCACCGAGGTCGAAGACGAGCACGACCTGCTCCTGGCCCTGCTTGTCGAGGCCGTAGGCGAGGGCGGCCGCAGTCGGCTCGTTCACGATGCGCAGCACCTCGAGCCCGGCGATCTGGCCGGCCTCCTTGGTGGCGGTGCGCTGGGCGTCGTTGAAGTAGGCCGGGACCGTGATGACGGCCTCGGTCACCGTATCGCCGAGGTAGGCCTCGGCGTCGCGCTTGAGCTTCTGGAGGATGCGCGCCGAGATCTCCTGGGCGGTGTACTTGGTGCCGTCGATGTCGACGGACCAGTTCTCGCCCATGTGGCGCTTCACCGAGCGGATGGTCCGCTCGGGGTTGGTGATCGCCTGGCGCTTGGCGACCTCGCCGACCAGCACCTCGCCGGTCTTGGAGAAGCCGACTACGGACGGGGTCGTGCGGCCGCCCTCCGCGTTGGGGATAACGACGGGCTCGCCCGCCTCGAGGACACTGACCACCGAGTTGGTGGTTCCCAGGTCGATTCCGACTGCCTTTGCCATGAACTTCTCCTTGATTCGGACCCCGTCCCACCGGCCCATCCGGTGTGGCAGAACTCACTCCTTCTAGGATACAGAGTTGAGCCCCCTCTTGTCAAGAAAATGTATAGGGAAGTTGTTATCTAAGGGCAAGGCCATTGATTTCATAGAGTTTAATCGGCAAAACGGTGCCCGTAGAGGCTCCTTCGACCGGCGGTACGCTGGCCACGTGCCCGACCTCATACTCCTTCGCCACGGACAGTCGCAGTGGAACGAACTCAACCTCTTTACCGGCTGGACCGACGTCGACCTGACCGCTCAGGGCGAGATCGAGGCCCGATTGGCCGGCGAACTGCTCGCCGGCGAGGGCGACTTGGACCTGCGGGTGCTTCATACGTCGGTCCTCACCCGGGCCATCCGCACCGCCGAGATCACGCTGCACGCGGCGGGCCGCTCGTGGCTCCCGGTACGGCGCAGCTGGCGCCTGAACGAGCGTCACTACGGCGACCTCACGGGCAAGAACAAGCGCGAGACCACCGAGCAGTTCGGTTTGGACCAAGTCCGCCAGTGGCGCCGCTCCTACGACGTGCCGCCCCCGGCGCTGCCCGACGGCGACTCTCGCGCCAGCGCGCACGACCCGCGCTACCGCGACGTGCCGGCCGAGTTCATCCCGGCGACCGAGTGCCTGAAGGACGTCGTCGCACGGGTCACGCCCTACTTCACCGACGTGATCGTCGAGGACATGCGCTCCGAGGCCGTGCGCGGTGGCGCCGTCATCGTCGTGGCCCACGGCAACTCGCTGCGCGCGCTACGCAAGGTGCTCGAGCACATCCCCGAGGAGGAGATCGCCGCGCTGGAGATCCCCACGGGCATCCCCTACCGCATCCGGCTCGACTCCGAACTGAACGTCCTCGAGGCCGCCTACCTGGGGGACCCCGAGGACGCCGCCGCGGCGACCGAGGCCGTCGCGCGCCAGGCCGGCTAGCTACAGCGCGGCGGGGCCCCGTTCGTTGGTCCGGATTCGCACCACGTGCTCGATGTCGGTCACCCAGGCGACGCCGTCTCCCACGGTGTCGGTGCGCGCCGCGTTGACGATGGCGTCGATCAGCCGGTCGACGAGCTCGTCGGTGCAGACGATCTCGACGCGGATCTTGTCGACGAAGTCAAACTCGTACTCCCGGCCCCGGTAGATCTCGATGTGACCGCCGGTGTGGCCGAATCCGCGGGCCTGGGTCACCGTCATGCCAGTGATGCCCACCTCCTTCACGGCGTACTTCACCTCGTCGAGCTTGAACGGCTTGACGACTGCTGTGACTAGCTTCATGGTCAACTCCTTAGACGTTGTCGGGGTGGAGGTGGCTCGGCGAGCCGACCGGCTCACCGAAGGTCGGCTCGGGGAAAGCCTCTTCCTCGTGGATCGCGATGTCACCGATGCGCAGCGTCTCCTCGTCCTCGCGCAGTCCACCGAGCACCAGCTTCACGATATAGAAGATGACGGCGG
>JAYVZV010000063.1:0-39381 GCA_043782995.1 Acidimicrobiales bacterium
TGACGTGCGTGTGGCGCAAGATCGTGAAAAGCCACGCACGGGCGTGCGCACCGTCGAATCGGACGATCGCCTGGTACGCGCGAAGAAGGGTGTCCTGGATGTGAACGCTGGCCCAAAACAGCCACGCCCGCTGGTCGAAAACAGCCACACGTGATTGTCTTGTAAGTCTGCCTCAGCGGCGGTGGCTGACTTACCTAAAGAACACGTGTGGCAGTTTTCGGTGCGCAGGTGTTGCTGTTTTGGATGCGCGTTGACATCCCAGAGGCGTGGTGATGGCACTTCCATACCGAACGGAGATTGCAAGGACCAGTATTTCGGGGAGGCGAACCATCTCCTTACCGGTCCAGCGGATTCTTAAACGAGAATTCTCATTCGATGTTATAAATCTGAGGAAGAATCGAACAACGTATTCAGTAGATTCGGACAATATCGAGGAGAATCGATGAGGGAGAGAACCGCAAAGGCGATCGGTCGGACATTTTTACGCTTGCTGGTGATCGGTGCCATTTTGGAGACCGCTTGGACCGTCTACATCGGTTTGATTCTGCCGAGGCAGTACAGCGCAAATCACTGGGACCTGGCCTGGGTAGGTTTGGACCTTCTTCAAGTGTCCATGCTCATCGGCGTCGCGTGGGCGGCGTGGCATCGGCGCCAGGTGCTTGTTGTTTTCGCCACGGCGTGTGCGACATTGTTGGTGATGGACGGGTGGTTCGATCTGACAACCGCTCGACGAGGTGGCGTCTTCCAATCGCTCCTGTTGGCGGTGATCGTCGAAATTCCCTTCGCGCTCATAATGCTGTGGGTGGCGCTTCGCAGCCTGTACCACCTACCGGTATTGCCCGCGTCCGATGAAAGCGGACGCCCGACACCTCGGGTTACCGATCCGCTGCCGCCTGTCCAATAGACGCATCACATTTGGGCCGAGTCCCTTTCCAATCCTGTCCGACTTGGTCTTGTAGTTCGATTGAATGGGCTGCTCACGAAGGAACCGGCCTCCGCATCGTCTACGCGGCGTCCTGGCTAGGAAATACGACTTCAGTTAGAAGCAACTGGATGGCGGCGGCCATCGGGACCGCAATCATTGCTCCCGCGAGGCCCAGGAGCGAACCTCCTAGTAGGACAGCAACGATCGTCACCACTGGCTTCACTTGGACCGTATGCCGCATAACTCGAGGGTTGAGTATGTAGTCCTCAAAGGCTCGATAGACGAGGTGAAAGGCAACCGTGATCAGCGCGGCCGTTAGCGACACACTGGCAAACGCCACAAGAGCAACGACGAGCCCTCCAATCAGGGAGCCAAACAAGGGCACCAGATCGGCCAATCCCACCACGATTGAGAGCACGAGCGCGTAGGGCACGCCCAATATCCTCAGCAGGATGAAGTTGAGGATGATTGCAGCGATTGAAGTGAGGACGTTGCCAAGTACGTATCCGCCGATTCGGGACAGAATTTCATCGCCGATGAGCCCGACTCGTGGTCGACGCGGTCTAGGGACCATCCGGTAGAGCGCCCGTTTGAGCGTCGGGAAGTCGGCCAAGAAGTAGACCACGAGCACTAGAACGATCAGAACGGAGGCTACCGCCGATATCACGATCCCCCCGACATGGAGGGCACCACCGGCCAGCTTTGCCGTCGTCAGTTTCTTCGCTTGGGCTTCTAGGTGGTACTTGAGATTGAGTCGGCCAAGCAGAGTGTTCTTCTTTTGGAGATCGTGGAGAAAGGTTGGGAGTTGGTGGATCAAGTGGGAGGCCTCGGAAGTCATCAATGGCACAACCTGCGCCAAGAAAGCACCAAAGAGTCCGATCAGAGTCACGGCGACAACAGCGACCGCGACACCCCGTCGCAGTCCGTGACGACACAGCCAATCTACGATCGGTTCGAGTCCCGCAGCAATAATCGCGGCCACCAAGATCAGAACGAGGACGCGGCTGGCGAAGATGATTGCTGCGCCCAAAGAACCAGCAAGAAGGAATCCGATGCCGGCCGAGAAGCCGATGCGAAGTGGAGATTGATCCGATAGCGGGAGGCCCGGCACTCCCATGGGATGCTCCTCGCTGACTTGGGCCGCCACCTCCTGAACGGCGGTGGTCAAGAGTGGATCCTCAGACTCGATGACCTCTTCGGCCGCCATAGCCATGGAATTGTCGATCGAAGCGGCACCGTCCAGCTGGTGCGGACCGTCTTCCGATGAGGCACCCTTCGTTTCAAATCCCATAATCAGTCACCGCCCCGATATTTGAATGAGCATGTTACTTTGGCACGATTGATTCGCGTTAGCCAATCTACGAGTACGAAGTTCGCTGCGCGAACTCCGGCGATTCGGACTTTTCGCGAGGACGACGCAACCCTAACAAGAGCAGGGGCGACCGGGCCCATCTACGCCCGTCTCGTCAACGTCGGTCCTTACGTTTTAGCCGCTGTCCGAATTTTCGCCAACGGAGTTGGGGAATGTCGGAGAAAACGATGCTGACCAGCAAACTACCGGCCGCCGCCGCGGCCAGAAGGAATAACACGAGAGCGAGGGCCGGATAGCCGAACAACTTGGGGCCGACATCAATGGGCATAATCAAGGCGGCCCCTATCACGAGTGCAGCGACGACGATACCGACAGTGACTCGATTGGCCAACTTCTGGACTACGCGCATCAGCTCCTTTTCGTCGATGCCTTGTACATTGAGGGTGAGCTGACCTTCGGCAAGTGCGTCCATCACCTTGTTGACTCGTCCCGGGAACTTCTCGGCGAACTCCTTGACCTCCATGGCCGTAGCCATCATGTTGCTGGGCGAGGCGCTTTGAAGCATCTTCTTGTGCATCAGTTCTTCAGAATGACGCTCAATGGTCGGATTGGGTTCGAAAGCTGGGTCCAGGATGCGGGCTACTTCGTCCAGATTTAGCAGGGTCTTGCCCATCATGGTCAACTCACTGGGTGGTCTCAATCCCGCCTCTCCTGCGGCCTGGAGAACCTGGCCGACGATAGTTCCGGCCTGCAGGTCTTCGACGGGCAGGGCGAGGCTGCGACCTACCAAGTCATCGACCGAGCGACGAAAAGTGCCAATATCGAAGTCTGGGAGTTGCTCTCCGAGGCTGGCCAAGATGTCGGCGGCGACGGCGCCGCGCCCCCCACTGAGGGCCAGGAGAAACTTGAGGAGGGCATCTTGGGTTCCTGGCGAGACCCGGGCGACCATGCCCATGTCGATGAGGGCCAGCCGTCCGTCATCGGTGAGAAGAACGTTGCCGGGGTGCGGATCGGCGTGAAAGATCCCGTCGACGAGGATCTGATCCAGATACGCCCGGAATAGATCTTCGGCGAGGTCGTGACCGTCAAGGTCCAGTCGCGCCAGCTGACCCAACTTTCCAAGATTGCGTCCAGATATCCAGTCCATGGTGAGTACCAGCGAAGTTGAATAGTCGGCGACGGGCCTGGGAATCACTATTTTTTCATAGTGGGCCAAGTTGTCGTGGATCACGGTGAGATTGCGCGCCTCGGCGCGGTAATCCAGTTCGGCCATCAGCGACACCCGAAACTCCTCCACCATGGCCGCAAATCCGTACTGGCGTCCGGTCTCGGTATGTTTGTCAACGAAGTCGGCGAGCTCGTGCATGACTTCCATGTCCTCGACAATCCGTTCCCGGACGTTGGGCCGCTGAACCTTGACGGCAACTTCGCGGCCGTCGCGCAGCGCTGCTCGGTGCACCTGTCCGAGCGATGCCGACGCAGCCGGGCGCTCGGAGAACTTGGAGAACGCCTTCGAAATGCGGACCCCGAGTTCTGCGTTGACCACTCTTTCAATTTCGACAAAAGGCACCGGCTCGACATGGTCCTGAAGGCGCTTGAGGGCGGTGAGATAGATCGGCGGCAGCACGTCAGATCGTGTCGACAGCAATTGGCCGAACTTGACAAACGTGGGGCCCATCGCTTCGAGATCGGAGGCCAGTTGTTCGGCATCGTCAACGGTAACTCCATCGGCTGAGGAAGTCTCGGAGGCAGACTCGGCGAAGGCGCCGCGATGTTTGAGAAGGAGTCGAGCGATATCGGTATAGCGAGGGATATGGGCGGGCTTCATCGTCTATCGACCCACGATTTCATTGCCGCGCCCCCTTACAAAACTTTGAGCAACGCGAGCCTCCAATATCTCGGCATTTCACAACGTCGGATGCCGCGAAACGAGAGAGTCGCGGTCGGTACTGTAGCACCAGACAACGAACGAAACATCACCCCGAAAAAGAGTCCGGAGACGGAGGCGGCAAGGCGCTGCCACTCGAACTGCCCTGAAGGACACTAGCGACAGCATCAGTATCGCAAATAGTTATTCTTCCTGACAAACCCGGTATATTGCAGTGACCTTCGAGGGGTTCTGTGCAACTTCGAGTCGCATACTTAACCGACCACTACCGTCTGGAGTGATGGCAGCGGTCATTCGTGCTCAACGAGCGACGAGGTTGAAAACGCCGTTCACGCCAACCCCAAATTCTCCACAAAAGACCACGAAAGCGACGTGGGGTCAACCCGTCGAATCTTTCAACTTTTATAAATTATATGAATTGAGAAGTGGCACCAACCAAGATCTCACAGACTGATCGAGGAGACCTCATTCCCACGAATCCCCTCGGGAATTTCTCAGAGCAGCTTTTCGAGATTGGCCGGATGAAAGGGCTTCGCCGGATCTGCGAGATTGGGAGGTTCAAGAAACGCCGGCGGTGAAGAGAAGTCCAGCGCGTCTAGCGGTGCGGTCGCTGCCTGGTCCCGCAACGTAAGCGACGGGAGGTTCCATTTGAGCTCAATCAATTTCAAGACGGAGGTGTGGTCGTAGATTGTGTCAGTAACATAGTCGCGTTTGGCATAGGGCGAAACAAGGACTGCCGGGACCCGAAAACCGTAGCGGTCGAACGTGCGCGGACCGGCGTCTTCCAAATCATATTGAGCGAAATCGTGGCGCAGGAAAGGGATTCGTCGAAGCCAAGGAAAGCGTTCGGGAAGACTTGTTCCTAGGACATCGTCAGGCGCCGTGGCCGCGGGCGGCGCGACGTGATCGTAGTAGCCGCCGTGCTCGTCGTACACCCAGATGAGGAGAGTCTTTGGCCAGCCCGGGCCGCGCATGACGCTCTTGATCACGGCCGCAGCGAAGCCTTCCCCGAGTTGAATGTCTTGAGGATTTTCCTCGGAGAAGGTGCCGTAGTCGGGGTCCACGAATGACACCGATGGGAGGGTGCCAGTCGCCGCCGCTTGGAAGAACTTTTCGAGGGGGGGTGCGTGGTTGTACGTGCGAAGCAGTTCGCGCGGAAACAAGTCGGCAGAGAACTGGAAATCGCCGATCGCGAAGCTTTTGAAGATGGGTAGAACACCCGATAGGAACGGAAGAGCGCGACGACCGAAGCTATGTCCGGTCCGGCCGAAGAGCGATTTCGCCAGCGTCTTCCATCTCGGTTTGCTGTGATAGTTCGCCCAGGAGATTCCGTGAGCCGTCAAGAGATCGAATATCGTCCCCGCCGGAGGGTCATCGTAGCAACTTGACATTCGGTCGTCGATCAATCCATTTGCGGTGCCGGCAATAAGGAAGCGTCGATTGGGGAATGTCGGTCCGAGGCAAGAACTGAACCACCTCGTCGCCAATGGGAAGGTTTGGGCGAGTGAGTAGTAGAAAGGTAGATCAGCTTCCGACCAGTAGCCCATTGTGTAGTCCGCCTCAGACTCTCTCTCGGGCTTCGCTACTTCTACGCTTCGAACAAAGCCGTTCAGCGCTCCACCGTTCCATTGAATGTGACTCGCGTTCCACGATTGGGACGGAATAGCAACTCTCTGCACCGTTGAATCAAGGTGATGAAGTGGCACCTGCTCACCGTTGTGACGCCGGTTGTCGTGCAGATCTATGGGCTTGCCGTCTTTCATCGTAAAACCATCTCCGCGTTCGAGCGTGCCGAGATAGTTGTCGAAGGAGTGATTTTCCATCATGAGTATTACGATGTGCTCCACTTCGGAGAGACAATCCACACCTTCAGGTCGACTCAGGTCAGGTCGATCGCCGGCATGATGAGAACGTTGGCGTCGAACACGACGGCGGGAAAGCACACCCTCAAATTTGTGGAAAATCATAAAAAGCCAATCTCCGCTAGTTGGTCCACTCAATCTCACAATCGGACATGGAAATCCAATTGGGGCAACTAATGAATCAATGACACTGTATTCAACCGAATCCTACATATCTCAATTGAATCACCAACTGAACGCTCACTGTCACCGCAAACCCTGCTCAAGTGTTGGGCTACAACGATTGCACACTTGGAGACCAGCCTCGACCGGCGGACCTCCTGACGGCTGTCGATTTTGTTATCCACTTCCCAATTATCACTAAAGGTTGTGGGTGCCACGACGGCCGAGGGCCGCGGTCACCATCCGAACTATCAGCCCGCGCCCGGGACGTCCCAGGTGCTTCCACTTGTCGGCTCACGCCTGACCGAATTCTCCTTCGGATTAGTCATTCTCGGTTTGATGGAGATACCGATTCTCGCCGCTTCGAGTTCGTCGGGTGAGATTGGCTTTCTGAGTAGCGACGGGTATTGCAACTCTCCAAGATGCGCCAGCCTTTTGCGCGCGCCGTTATCCGTCGGCGGTTTCAAGGGGTGAGCATTGAAAAGATTTGGACCTAATTCCGGCCAATTCCACCCAACTGGAGGTCTCGTCGCCGCGATCAGCGTTGTGCGGGCGACGACCTCAGCCATCAGATACCTTGCAAGAACTTCAAAAAAAATTCTATGGAACCATAATTTACAATGACCTCGCAGAGTTGCGCTATGTGAGTCAGATGATTAACGGCCTGAGCAAAAGGAGCAGTTGTAATGGTCTGGTTGGGACTGACCCTGCTGGCAGTCGACTTCGTCGTGCTCGCCGCACGATTCAGAAGACTCCGGCGACGGAGGAGGAATATGGGGTCATCCTGGCGAACATCTGGGATCCCCTTAACTATGACGAGTGGACCAATGCGTGTTAATCCTCGAAATGCAACGTGGCGAGCCGTGATCATCGCGACCCTAGACAACTCTGTCATGCGTCACGGTCCTCGACGCAACGTCGCTTCCTTGAAGCGTGACAACCTCGCTGATGAGAACTGGGGAGTTGCGCGAAGCTAATTTACTCTGTGAAACTGAGACACTCGGCCAGTTTCACACCCTCAAGTATTGACCGCCCACTACTCTCCTCCCTACGAATCCGATGGAAAGGGACTCATCCAGTTGACGACATCAAAGGCACGACACAATCGATTCTCAAAATCACTGCCGAAGTCCAGTTCGCTCAATGAGTCGCTTAACGCGCCCGGCGCCACTTGGCGCGACAAGCTGAAGGGCCTCGGACCGGGACTGGTCACCGGGGCATCAGACGACGATCCCTCGGGCATCGCAACGTACGCGCAAACCGGCGCCCAATTCGGCTTCTCCATGTTGTGGGTCGCGCTCCTGACCTATCCCTTAATGGCCGGTGTGCAAGAGATCTGCGACCGGACCGCCCTCGCGACAGGCAAGGGACTCGGCGAACTCATAGTGCTTCGATTCAGCCGTCGATGGCGGGTGCTCATTGGCGTCCTCATTGGACTGCTCATCGTGGCCAATGTCCTAAATATCGCAGCCGACTTGGTTGCAATCGGTGCGGGTATGAACCTCTTGCACGCGGGCCCCACACTCCTCTGGTCGCTCCTGGCGGGTGCCATATTGATATCGCTCCTGGTCACCGGATCGTTTGAATTCACGTCTCGAATCTTGAAGTTTCTATGTGTTGCGCTCCTGGCCTACGTCGTAGTGCTGTTCTTCGTCAAGATTCCTTGGCTGAGCGTTCTGAGCTACACCATCATTCCCCACCTGCAATTGTCGAAGGCGTTCATCGCGACTCTCATCGCCGTGCTAGGAACGACGATCTCGCCGTACCTATTCTTTTGGCAGGGACTGCACCGAATCGAGGAGATGCGCGCCGAACCAGCAGGTGGGGACCGCCCGCTCATACTTCGTCGTCGTTCTCCAATCGAGGCTAAGGAGAAGCAGTCGATGAGTCGATTCGACGTCTTCTTCGGCATGGGGTTCTCGAATATTGTGATGTTCGCCATCATCGTCGCAACCGCCGCGACGCTCGGCAGTCACGGACATCACGTCAACATCGGATCGCCCGCGCAGGCGGCCCAAGCCCTCAAGCCGGTGGCTGGACGTTTCGCGTCATACATTTTCGCGGTGGGCTTCATCGGTTCGGGCATGCTGGCTATCCCCGTTCTCGCCGGCTCGGGTGCGGCGGGCCTGGCGGGTCTCGTGGGTCACGAAACTGGTTTCTCACAATCTCCCCGGCGTGCTCCATTTTTCTACGTCTTGTGCGTTGTCGGCATGGCCGGCGGTATGGTCTTGACGCTGCTCTCCGTCAATCCCATCAAGCTTCTCATCTTTGTCGCAGTCATCAACGGCGTTGCGGCGGCGCCGTTTCTAATCATCACGATGATGGTGTCATCCAGTCGTCGAATTATGGGTGACTACACCAACGGGAGACTGGCGTCCACTCTCGGCTGGACGTCGGTGCTGATAATGAGTTTCGCCGCACTCGCTCTTCTCGTTACAAGTATTCACTTCTAACCGGCGACTGAATTTCCATTCAAATTTCTACGCGAGGGAGAGCCGAAGCAGCGACCCAACAGACTGCGACAGGGTAGATCGAATCAGGGCCTCATTATCCTCTGTCAGTAAAGCTCTTTGACCGATGCTCGCACCCCACAAGATACGAACCAAAGTGTCGACATCGGCCGAGGGATGAATCCAGCCCAACAGCTGCGCTTTCTTCAGCGAGCTAACCCAAAAATTGACGCGGCGCTCCATCATCATCTGGAACGTGGCGCGTGCGCCATCGTCGGTCCAAATGTCCGCAATGACTCGCATAAGACCGAGGTCGTCACCGCCCCCACCCTTATCCCACACGGCTTCTACGTGCCCCTCCACCGCCACCCAATATCTGTCGGGATCTTCATCTTCTAGAGCCTTCGTGATGTCGTTATCAAATCGGTGAACTCCAGCACTCAGATTTGCGTAATTGAGCGCCTGTGCGTATGCGGTGACCCGATTTATCGAGCTGAAATAGTAGTAAATCGTAGGCATCGCCACGTTGGCTTGCTGGGCTAAATCAGCAACACGAAATCTATTGCTAGGAGTCGTACGCAGAATCTCAGCCGCAGTGTTAAGAATGTGACGTTCGGTGGCGTTAGGGTTATTCGACCACCTCGGTAGGCCAACCGGCTCAAAAGTCATAGTGCTTAAGCCCTTCCGCACGTTCGCCATGACGTTAGCCCCGAACTGCGCCCAACATTGACACGGCGGATTGTCCTCATTTGGCGGATACTGCCGTTTGCAGATTGCTTGGGTTCAGGGGGTTAGCGCAACATCTCTTGGGGCCCGTGCTCGGCAACGATATTGACCTCAAGAGGGTCGGGGCGAACCTGGATGGCTGACAACTTCAGGACCAGAACGCGTTCCCGGACAGGTTTGACGTGCGAATCGTGGCGACGCTCTCCTTCTCCTTCAGCTGCGACATCATCGTCGTCTTTTGCATCTACCTCGGGGTTGTCGGGACTCTTCATAGCCTCGTCGTTGACCCGGTCGGGGCTATGTGCGAGGTCAACTTGGATCGAGGTTCTTGCCTCCACCGATTCCCCCTCGTTCTCGTGGCACATCATGACGTCAGCATTGCCACTCCCGTCACGATGAGAGTCCGAGGGACCATCGTGGTGGTCAGGGTCCCTTGATGAGTGGCCGTGCTGTCCGCTCGCCCTCAGGCCGGAGTCACCACCCCTGGACGTTGTAGAACTCATGCCCAAATTCCGCCTTCTTTGTTTCACCGTTGCAGTGGCACTGGGCAAGAATTGGCTGAGAGATACCATTTGTTCCTTCAGGAGTTCATACGAGGTCTCTTGTTCGGCTGTCCGTGTCGTTAGTCAGTGGCGCTGCAATTTGTCGCCCCACTACGAACCTGTGAATTAATCCCGTGATCGTGATGACCGTCGCCGTGATCGCATTCTTCATTACAACTCTGCGACGGACGGCCGCCATTCCTTGACGTTTCAAATTCAAGAATTTGACTTCTTGGATTGCAACACGAACTCTAAGGAGATTCCAAGAATTTCTCTATTGCGGATCTCACAATCGACTCATACACTGTCGTCGCAGTGTTTCAATTAGAGGCGACGTGAGGAGCGTTCGCAGAAAGGGGCATTCAACATGATTGTGTTTGGTTTGATTCTTCTGATCATCGGATTCATTTTGAAGATTGGCATCCTCTGGTCAATCGGAATCATCCTCTTGTTGATTGGCCTGGTGCTGTGGGTACTCGGCTCGGCGGGACACGCGATAGGTGGTCGAAAGCACTACTTCTAGCAAAATTGCCGAGACGTAGTTGTAGTCAGTCCCTGATGTACCAACGTGGCAACTGGACTGGAGATTGAAAGTGGCCGAAAGCCCTTGGCCATGCTTCCAACTCTCCAGGCGGTTGCCTCCCTACAAAGGAGTACGAGATATGGCCGGATTAACTGGAATGGGTGTCAGTGCAGTAGCCATCATCGCAGGCGTAATCATGCGCTACGCGATAGCGGTGCAGACGACTGGATTCAATCTCCACAAGGTCGGGATTATTTTGATCATCGCAGGCGCGATTGGCTTTGTGATCTCGACCATCTTGTTCGCGTCGACTCGTGGAGCCGCCGTTGGCACCACGCACACGATGCACAGCGAAACCCGGGACTCCAACGGCAACGCCGTTACCCAGGACCGGATCGAGAGATAGCACTTAACTAACTCTCATCCGTCGAGCCCCTTTGACATCAGTCAAAGGGGCTCGACGGTAGTCAAGGAATAACGGGACCTGATTAGACGGATCGTCAAGAAAGGTATGAAGGGTCATTGGAAATGGAAGAGTTCTTGATTGACGTGGAGACGTTGAGGGCGAACGCTCGAAAGAACATGAAAAAGGGTCCGGTCACCGACGCCTACGGCGCCGAGGCGAAGCGAGTGATCGAAGTGTTGAATGATTCCCTGGCCACCGAGTTGATCTGTGTGCTTCGCTATACGCAGCATCACTTCGCTGCCAAGGGGCTGGCGTCCGAGTCAGTCGCAGCCGAGTTTCTGACGCACGCGAACGAGGAGCGGGCCCACGCCGAGTTGCTCGCGGCTCGAATTACCCAGCTGGGAGGAGATGCGGACTTCGATCCGACGACCCTCAGCGAACGCGCTCATTCCCAGTATCAGGTTGCGGAGTCGCTCACCGAGATGATTAAGGAGAACCTGGTTGCCGAGAGAATCGCGGTCAGTGTCTACACCGAGATCATCAAATGGCTTGGTGACGGCGACCCGACGACGCGACGCCTAATCGAGGAGATTCTCGCCGTCGAGGAAGAGCACGCGGACGACATGGCCAATTTGCTCGACTCCACCAAATAGTCCACCATCTAGTCCGAACCTGTTTGATTCAGACCCGCCCCGTCGATACCCATTGCCGGAGCCATGTAATTGGTGTTCGACGTTTCAACATGAAATTGTCGTCACGACGATTTAACGCCTGACAGTTTTTCAAATTATTTTAGCTCTCTTTATTTTGACAATCGTGAGGGTTACTATGCCGGTCAAGTTTGTGCGTCATTCGATTTCATTATGAATCGTTAGTCACTTGCAAAGGAAGGATTCCGAGATGCTGAAGAACGATTCGATCCCCTGTCTGCAGAGCCCGGACTACACCACGCAGTCTTCAAATGCTCCGTTCGCACGGAGCGAACATGATGAGCATCGCTTCGATCGGGTCAATGCATCATTCACCCGACTCGTCGAGTCCCACGCCATGAATCTTCCGCTCCCTGGCAGCGGCCGAACGATTCTGCGATGGACATCTCTGGCCGAAGTCGCGGCGGACGATCTTTGCGTGGCACGACTGTTCGAAGCACACTTGGATGCGATGGCGATCCTCGCCGAACTGCACGGTCCAGTCCCACCGCGTGGCTCACGGTGGGGCGTGTGGGCGGCCCACCCAGCGCAGCCTTCGCTCGTCGCCCACCGCGTTGGTGATGCATGGCACCTCAGTGGCACCAAGCCGTATTGTTCAGGTGCTCGTATCTGCACCCACGCTCTCGTGAGCGCCGACGCCGACGACGGCTACCGCTTGTTTGCAGTCGAGCTCGGCAAGGGCGTCTCTCCACGCCTAGGAACCTGGCCGGCCGTGGGCATGGCCGCCTCCGACAGTCTCACCGTCGACTTCGATCAGGTGCGTGCCGTGGGCGTGGGCGCGTCCAACGACTACCTCCGCCGACCGGGATTCTGGTACGGGGCCATTGCGGTGGCCTCTTGCTGGTATGGCGGTGCACTCGGACTCGCCAGATCGTTACTGTTCGCTCACCGCGATTACACGCTGGGCCCACACGCGTTGGTCCACCTTGGGGCCGTCGACGCGGCGCTGCACTCCTTGGCCAATGATATGCGGGTCCTCTCCGATGAGGTTGACCGAGATCCGCTGGACCAAGCGAGGACCGCGGAGATCCGAGCGCGGCAGTTCCGCCAACAGGGCGAAGTGGTCGCAATGGACGTTGTTGATCGAGTCCGGCGTGCTCTTGGGGCCCGGCCCTTGGTGCACGACGCTCGTCATGCCGCTTTGGCCGCCGACCTCCCCGTGTACGTCGCCCAAAGCCACAGTGAGTCCGATCTGGAGAAATTGGGAAAGCTCGTAGTGGAGAACGGAGCAACATGGTGAACGTTGAAGTTCGCGGCAAAGCCGCCCCGCAAATCTCTGGCTGTGGAACGCCAGAGTCGGTGTGGCGCCACTGTGCCACGCTGGGTCAACTTCCTGAGTTCACGCTCCCGAAGTGCGCCTTCGCCGTCGTATTTGCACCGCACCCCGACGACGAGACGCTGGGCCTCGGCGGGACGATCGCAACATTGCTGGACAGAGGGTCGACGGTTCTCGTGATGACAGCCAGTGATGGTGAAGCGTCCCATCCTCGAAGTGCGACGACGTCGCCAGCGCAACTTCGCGAGCGCCGCGAGGAAGAGCTGCGGGGCGCACTTCAGACGCTGAGCGAAGGCCGCCCCGGCCACGCACTGAACGTGAAGCTCCACTTACCTGATGGCGGCCTAGACCAGGTCGAGCGCCAGCTCAGTGAACACCTCTTGCGATTCCTCGATTCGGATGTGCTCTGCTTCTCGACTTGGGCGCATGATGGACATCCGGACCACGAAGCGGTTGGTCGAGCGGCGCGCAGTGCGTGCGCTCGCTCGGGGAGTCGATTGATCGAATACCCCGTCTGGACGTGGCACTGGGCCGTGCCGAATAAAGACAACGTTCCTTGGTGGAGGGCACAAAAGCTCAATCTGTCGCCTCGGACTTTGAATACCAAGCGCAATGCGATCCAGCGATACGAATCGCAAATCTCACCTCTCAGTAACTGGCCGGGCGACGAGGCCGTGGTCCCTCCCTTCGATCTCGACCACTTCGGACGTAACTTTGAGGTGCTCTTCGCATGACGTTGCCCGCCGATTACTTCGGAAGCCTGTACCAAGCCAGTCCCGATCCGTGGGGATTCGAAGATCGGTGGTACGAGGAGCGCAAGCGGGCCGTTACGCTCGCCGCACTCCCAGAACCGCGCTACCTCAGCGCCTTCGAGCCCGGTTGCTCGATTGGAATGCTCACCCTCAGTCTCGCTCAGCGATGCGACTCATTGCTCGCCAGTGACCTATCCCCCGTCGCACTTCGAGGGGCCGCCGATCGACTTCGTGGCTGGAACAACGTCTACCTCGAACAGCAATGCCTGCCCCGCGACTGGCCCCCAGGGAAATTCGACCTCGTTGTGCTCTCCGAGATCCTCTACTACCTGAGCCCAACGGATCTCGACGACATGATTGCCAAGGCGTCCTGCTCGATCATGGGGGGCGGCACGTTGCTCAGCGTGCACTGGCGTCGTGACGTCCCGGACTATCCACAGAAGGGAGACGCAGTGCAGCGGCGGGTCGAGGCATTGCGGGATAAGTCGCTTGAGCAAACCGTCCACCACGTTGAAGCGGACTTCGATCTGGCGGTGTACGTGAAACGACGCGACACGAATATCTACGAAGAGCTGTCCGTGGCGGCTCAAGAGGGTTTGCGATGATACGGGCCTTTGGCGCTGTCGTTCCGGCCCACAACGAGCAAGAACTCCTACCCGCGAGTCTCCAAGCTCTTAAGACCGCGGCAAACCAGGGCGGTGTGCCTCCAGTACGCATCATCGTCGTTGCTGACGACTGTACAGACGCCACTGCAGACGTCGCTCGAGCCGCGGGATGCGAGGTAATTGAAGTGCACCTGCGCAGCGCCGGCGCCGCACGCTCGATTGGATTTGACTTGCTTGTGAGGAGTGCGGACGTGGACCTCGAACACCTCTGGCTATGTACAACCGACGCGGACAGCCGCGTGCCTGATCATTGGTTTCTACATCTAGCCCTGAAGGAGGCTGAAGGATTCGACGCGGTCGTGGGCACCGTCATAGTTGATGATTGGTCCGAAAGAAACGAGTTGACCAAACGACGTTTCCTGCGCCACTACGGCTACTCGGGCGACAATCACGAGCACGTCCACGGCGCCAATTTGGGTTTCTCGGGCATCGCTTTTTGCTCCGTCGGAGGATTCCCCCCGCTGGCCCTGGCCGAGGACCATGCCCTCGTCGACGTTCTCACTAAGCACAATTTGCGGATATGTCGGACGGGTAACGCGCCCGTCATCACGTCGGCGCGTCGGGACTGGCGTGCATCCGGCGGATTTGGGACACTTCTCAACTCGATCGACGAACTACATTGTCAGCGAGATTTAACTCATGATGCTCAAAGAAAAGGCGAAGGGTACAGCGGTCATGAGTTCGAGAAGAAATGTGACTGCGGGCGAAACTAGAGAAGAAGAAGACTGCCAGTGGACAATGTTTTACAGTTCTGACCGAGCAGAGAAACCGACCAGAGACGGGAAAGTGACCATGGATCCGAGCAACGACACTCAAAGAACTCATACGACAATTTCAACGTCGGGGAGTAGACCAAAGTCTTTGAGCGAAGAACAGAAGCACCGCCATCAAGACGCTTTCGTGCCAACTACAGGCACGATGCCCGACCGGCTAGGCCGCGGACTGACCACCGGAAAGGGATTCTTCGCGGCCCTAGTCGCCTTCGGGGCTTGGTACGTCGTGGTCTGTTCGATAACGATTGGTGTCGGAATGCTGGTATTCCACGTTCTTGCCCATACTTGGGTGGGCACGACTGAACGGAGTTTCCAACTTTGGCTCGTACACCATGGCACCAAGTTCATCAGTTCTCTGAGTGCGGTGCCCTCCTTTCTAGGTGGCGTTCAGGGAGTCGTCCCCGTTGTACTCATTGTGACGATCATCCTCCTATTTCGTCGATGGGGTCGACGTTCGTTCATATTGATGGCGGCGCTACTGGTTGAGCTCGTCGTCTTCTTGACCGCCAATCAGGTGGTGAGGCGCCCACGGCCTGCGATTCGTCACTTGGGAGTGACACCGCCAACGTTCAGTTTCCCGTCGGGTCACATGGCGGCCACCGTCGCGCTCTACGGAGGAATCGTCGTCGTAACTTACGTCGCTACGACACGCCGCTGGCCCCGAGTAGGAGCGTGGCTCCTGGCTCTCGTGATGACGTTAACTGTGGGACTCTCTAGAATGTACCGCGGAGATCACTTCCCTACCGACGTTTTGGCTGGACTCCTCGTAGGACTGACCGCTCTTTATGTTGGCGTTTTCATCATTCGCACGTTGTGCGCGACGCAGTTAGCACTCGGTTCGCACCCTCGGTCAAGAGAGACCATGCAATCCCACGACGAGAAACTGCGGGCGGACTGATGGAGAAGATTGCCGTCATCGCTCACAACCAGAAAGTCCTCGGCAAAGGTCTTGCTGAACTTCGCCGGAACCTAGCGGCGAGGGGCTACTCCGACCCTCTCTGGTGCGAGGTCGACAAGAGTCGAAAGGCCACCAAGTGGGCGCGCCGAGCTGTGAAGGAGGAAGTCGACTTGCTCTTCGCATGGGGGGGCGACGGTACTGTCCAGCGCTGCATCGAAGCGGTTGCTGGAACGGCGGTCACGCTGGTGATTCTGCCGGCGGGCACCGCAAATCTGCTGGCCAACAACTTGAAGATTCCGATTGATCTCGAAGGCGCAGTCGAGGTCGGGTTCCGCGGAAATCGACGGCAAATCGATGTCGGAATACTAAACGACGAGCACTTCGGGGTGATGGCCGGCGCCGGATTCGACGCCCAGATGATGCGCGATGCCGACGGCAACTTGAAAGATCGCTTCGGGCGCCTGGCGTACGTCTTTACGGGTGCTCGCGCCATGCGCATGAAACCGAGGAAGATGAGTATTCGGGTGGACGGTAAGAAGTGGTTTAAAGGCGAAGCCATATGCGTTCTGCTCGGTCAAATGGGAATGATTGGCAGTGGCGTGGTCGCATTTCCCGATGCCGTCGAGGACGACGGCCAGCTTGAAGTTGGAGTCATTACGGCCAAGGGCGCGATCGAAATGACTGCGGTCTTGGCGCGAATGGTGGTCGGACATCCGGAATACTCCCGCTTCACCCAAATGACCCGCGCTCATGCAGTCGATATCAAGATTGACAAACCAATCGCCTACGAATTGGACGGAGGAACTCGCAAAGCCTCGCGCCGACTTCTCGCGTCGGTCGCGCCGGGAGCCTTGAGGGTATGCGTTCCCAAGGAGGAGCCATCGTGAGCAGTGCAACATTGGTTCCAGACACTCGTGGCCTGAGCGGTGACGATGCCTGGAGAGTTCTGCGCACGACCGGCGAAATTCGTCTCTTGAAGGATGCGTTCTCGCGACTGCGAGCGGCTGACGGGTTTAGCCACGCTCGCTCGTTAGCGTTCCTCACGTCGCTCGTGGCTGTTCAGGCGTTGATTGGCCTCGTGGGAATGGCCAGCCTCCTGCACAGCGGCAACTTCAGTCGAATCGTTGTGGCCGCGATTCGACGTGTCGTACCGGGACCGGCGGGTCATCTTCTGACTACGGCCACGGCCCAGGCGCACCGAGCGGCGGGCGGCCATCACTCCACCGCCTTAATCTTCGGACTCGTCGCGGGCATCGTGACGGCGACCACCGCGATGGGCCAGGTGGAACGGGGACTTAACCGAATTTACGGCGTCGAGCAAGATCGACCCACCCTTCTCAAATACTCCGTGGCGTTCGTCTTTGCCCTCAGCGCCGGGACGCTCGTCACCGTTGCCTTTGCCTGTCTGACTTTTGGTCGCGACGTGTTCGCCGGCTCGTCACCCAAAGTGGCTCAAAGCCTATGGGCCGTGATTCGCTGGCCGCTCGGAATGGTCCTTATTGGTCTCGCGGTGACCGTACTGTTTCGTTGGCTCCCTCGCCGCTACCAGCCAAAGATTTCGTGGTTGGCCTTTGGAGCCATAGTCTCGATGGTGATCTGGGGAGTCGTCACCGTGGCCCTCGGACTTTTTTTCCAGCACTCATCGGGATTCGGCAACACCTACGGTCCCCTCGCGGGCATCGTGGCATTACTTTTTTGGTGCTTCTTCTCAAGTATCGCTCTTTTCTACGGAGGTGCCGTGACCGCGCAACTCGAGGCCATCAGAGCCGGAGCCCCGATCCCGAAGGATCCGCTCAAAGTTTCCCGTTCGAACTCCGCGGGCGATGGAGTGGTGGACCTAATCTCGCCATGAATAAAGAGTCATCTCCCTCAATGCCGAGCGATCCCGCACTTCACCACACTCGTCGTGTGCTCGAAACAGTCATGGGCATACCGGCCACCGAAGGAAATGCAATCGAAATCTACCGCAACGGCGACCAAATTTTCACTCCGATGCTAGAGGCGATCTCTAGCGCCACTCGGTCCATTGATTTTCTGACTTTTGTCTATTGGAAGGGTGACATCGGCAAACAATTCGCCGAGCGATTCGCCGAGCGAGCTCGAGCCGGGATCCGAGTGAGGGTCCTCCTAGATTCTTGGGGCGCGCAGACGATTGAGCGCACTCAGCTGGACCTCATGAAAGATTCGGGCGTAAACGTTCAGTGGTTTCGACCCTTGCGACGTCTTCGCCCACGCGAAGTGAACCATCGCACGCACCGCAAGATTCTGGTCGTCGACGAGAGAGTTGGTTTCACCGGCGGCGTCGGCATCGCCGATGCGTGGCTGGGCGATGCCCGAAATGAAGAGGAATGGCGAGATACTCACTTCCGAATCGAAGGACCGGCCGTTGACGGTATTCGATCGGCCTTCATTGACAACTGGTCCGAGGCTGAGCCGCATTATTTCGAAGGGGGAGTCGATCTTTTTGCTGATCAATTGCAAACGGGTGCCACGACGCTGCAATGCGTTCGAGGCAACACATCGTCAAACGGCAGCGACCTGAAGAGGCTATTCCAGACGATGCTGATACTGGCGCAGCATCGCGTACGTATCACGACGGCCTACTTTGTACCCGACGAGGAACTCTGCCACCTACTTTGCGAGGGCGCACGACGCGGCGTCGAGATTCAGTTGCTGCTACCTGGACCCTTTGCCGACAAGCGCTTCGTCCAATTGGAGGGGGAAGCCGACTATGAACAGCTTATGGAAGCCGGGGTCGAAATATGGAACTTTCAGCAATCGATGCTGCACGCCAAAATCATGACCATCGATGGGATCGTCGCCACTGTCGGTTCGGCCAATTTCAATTTTCGCTCGCTCGATTGTGACGAGGAGTTGAACCTGGTCGTTTTTGATCCCATGGTGGCCAACATTCTTGATGGCCATTTTGACGAGGATCTTGAACGAAGCGTGCGGATCGACCCCAGTCGTTGGAAGCAACGCTCGCTGACTGAGCGCGGTTTGGAGCGTGTGGTAGCACCGCTTCGACGATTCTCGTAATGGAGGATTCATGTTAATACTTGCCCTCACTGCTGGCATCTCCATTGTTGCGGGATTAGTGGCGTGGTTGCTAGCGAGACGATGGCCACGCGTCGACCCTGCGGCGCCCGAGATTCCATCAAAATCAATTCAAGATCTGGCGCGGCGCCATCGCGGATTCAATGGGTTCATCCAGTCGAGATTTGACCCTTCAGTCTCCACCGGGTTCGCGTTGGGCACAGCGATCGTCGTGCTCGTGGTGGGTAGCGTTGGCGTAGCGCTTATACTGGTGATGATTCGAAGTCATTCGGGACTCGCTGGATTTGACCTCAGCGCGAGTCGATTTGGAGCAAAGAACGCTTCCGCACTTTCGACGACCTTCTTGAAAGAACTGTCGCAACTTGGCGGGGCGTACGTCATAATTCCTTTAGCGATGCTCATCGGCGTAGTTGAGACTCGTCGACTTCGTTCGCCTTCAGTCTTCGGCTTTCTAATAGCTGTCTTCGCCGGTCAGTTCTTGGCTTCAAGTCTCATCAAGTTTCTCGTGGGTCGAGCTCGACCCAATATTGACCGTCTCGCGGGATTCAGTGGCTCGTCTTTTCCCTCGGGTCACGCGACGACCGCCGCGGCTTGTCTCGCTGCCTTTGCGTTGGTGATCGGTCGACGAAGGAGTCTGCGACTTCGTGCCATCCTGGTGGGCATCGCGGTGGGCCTGGCGGTCGCAATCGCCCTCGCTCGAGTCTGGCTCGGCGTTCATTGGCTAACGGACGTTCTCGGTGGACTGGTACTTGGATGGACGTGGTTCACGCTTTGTTCTATAGCCTTTGGCGGCAGCCGGCTTCGCTTCGGAGCTCCGCTCGAAGTGGCAGCTCAGATTCCGAGCCAGGAGTCCGGGCAACCGAGCAACTAGGCGTGCGGCCAGCTTTGTAACGCTTTACCAACTTAGCGCCGAATAGTTTGGTTGAATCCGTAGTTTCTCGCTAGCTCGCGGATACTGCGGCTCTCCAAGGGCACTGCGTCACCAACAACTGTCGCACGATGATGGCAACGCACCTCAACGAGGAATTCCCCATGACCCGCCAATACCGACCCCGATGAGGTCGATTCGGACACCATTGAGTGAGCTCGCGAAACTCAATTGGAAGTCAAGGATTGCACGTCGCCGGCGCCGATCAATTTAATGAGTGACAGCTTCCGCTTCCTCGACCACCGTCGGACCACTCTTATCCTCGAATCGATCAAGTACGCCTGAAGCAAGTATTTTGTCCCTCGCTTTCCTGGCGTCATCGACGGAGTTGAATTCGATTTGAATAAAGACTTCGTTAGGGTCATCAACGTTACGTCGAATCCGATGACCCGTTGCTGCGCTACGCGCGCCCGGGGCATCTTGATCAAACATCATCTTCCACGTGTCGTAGTCACCGACGCTAAGTCGGGTCATGATGAACGCCATATTGGCAACCTTTCACTTTCTGGAATATTAACGGCATTACGCTGAATCGAGAGGCGACCTGTCCGACGCCAGAATTGGAGCCGGATAGCGCCGTTCATCGCTATGGGGAATCTCTTGGAAAGCCAATCTGCCGTTGCCACCGAAGGACGACCACGGCATTCGCGGAGCCCCGCCACCGTTCAAAGAGCCGAGTCACATTGTCTGAAATGACTGCCTGATGAATTGAATGTCGGCCTAGCGAACAGAGGCTGCTGGTTAGTGCAAACTTCATTCGTCTCGGTGAACTTTCGTCACACTTCATATGTCTACCCTCAAGGTAGAGAGGCAAACTTAATATGGGAAACCTCTCGTGCCGGCCCACGTAGCCAATGGGGTCGCGGTTTGAGACCATTCCTGCGTGGCGAACCGAACCCAGTTTTCGGTCAAGGCTCGGGTATTGGTTGGCGCTAAGCGGGGCTCCATGCTACGAAACCAACGTGGCTCTGTTAGACACTGAGGATCCAGTGACCTACACAAATACTGTCGGTCCGGTCGACAATACTGGCATGCCAACAGAGTTCTGGCCCGCCGGTGCTGGGTGCAACATTGAACCGATTTCTGACTGGGAACACGTCGGCGAAAGGCCCTCCATGATCTCCACCTGGAACGGGAAGTTCCAACGTCCAGACGAGCGGGTATGACAGGCCAATGTCGATGACTTCGAGGTCGTCAGCGAACCGGAACCTCTCAGGTCGAATGAGACACGCGGTCGAACTTAGTTGTTAGCGGCCATCACCTCCAATTCGGGTGGGTTGATCCACACCAGTTCGGGGATCGAAGGGGCTTTGGGGGCGAGTCGGCGAAAGCGAATCGGGTTGGCCTCGTAGGCGGCGTTCAACGTCACTTGTCGCTGTGCTCGAATCTCCAAGCGGGTGTTGCTTCCACCGGTTGAACCTAGACAGTTCACCGCGACCGCGTTCATCAAGGTTCTACTCGACGCCGGGGTCGCCATCTCGATGGACGGGGTGGGACGGGCGATCGACAACGTGTTCATCGAACGACTGTGGCGCCCGATCAAGTACGACCACATCTACCTCAATCCCGCCGAGAGCGGCAACGCCCTGCGCGACGGGCTCGAGACATTCATCGATTACTACAACGAGGACCGACCCCACAGCGCACTGGACGACGCCACGCCCGATGAGGTCTACTATCAATCAAGGCTTCAACAGCGAGCCGCCTAACTCGCTGCAACCAACCCGCTCAACTCTTAAGTCGGCCAACAGGCTGTCCAAGGATTGGGGTCCACTTCACTCGTCGCCGGTCCCTGGAGACCTCACATCGTGGAGGTCGTGTCGACTAGAACTCAAACAAATCAGGCAATTTTCTGACTGCGGTCGGCAGTCAGTTAGTTCTCACGAATCAAATTTGATTAGTTTCACCACTCGGTCATCGCCGAAGCCCACTACGACCACGTGGCAAAGGTGACCTCATTTGGTGGAATCGTGACAATCTCGCGAATCGAACCGTCCGATTCCAGAATCGCGTAGTCCCCCATGGGCAGTCGCGGGAAGATCGCGGCGTACAAGGTCTGGCCGTTGCCTTCTCTCGGCAGCACCCACACGTGAATCTTGGCAGATGCATCGGAGACTGGATGAACCTCAATCTGCGTACCCCAATGTTCGGGTGACGCCGACAGCACAAGCGCTCCGGCTGTGCTGTCGGCCCCGATGACTACCGCGCGACTTGGAGAGGTGGGAGGACGCACCTCGTCATGGAGGTGCAGCTCCGCCTCGCTCCCTAAGCCACTGACACTGTGGATATGAGTTTCGTTACTGCTTTGCATCGATCAACCTGCTGTTTCAAGTGACTGAGGACGCTAGCCCGCCATCCCGAGAGGCTGCGACGCAGGATTGTCATAGCCATCCCACGGATCAGCCAGATACGGAAACGTTGATCCAAAGGAGAGTCCGAAGGCGGACAGACTCGCGACGGTCGAGGGCTCCGTGGCTGGCCCGCCCACGTCGTACAGTGCTCCAGCGGCACCGTCAGGCGTGAACGACGGCACAACTTTTCCAAGCAATGCGCCGGCGACGGCCTTCAGGGAGATACTGGTGACGTCGTCAAACACCCGGCGCCCGTTGGGGAAGCCTGCGACGTCGCCACCGACGACACCAAGGATGTTGGCAGATGACGTGGGCGTGGCCGCGATCGCAACATTGAGTCGCAACATGTCGGCTTTGGTCTTCCCCGTGAAGTTTTGGAATCCGGGGAAGAGCGGAGGAACGCCCGTGAGAAGTACCGCATCCAAATCCGGCCGAAGATTAGAACTCACTGCCGTGTACGCCGCGAGCTTCGGGAATACACCGGGGTAGAGGACGTTGAGCAACGCCGCCAGACCGGGGTGGTCATAGTATTTCCCGAACTGCGAATCGCGATGAGGATACTGCGCATTCCATTTGTCCTTCTCGCCCATCGGGATGATGACCTCGTTGATCAAGGGATTGCCGAGCCGTGAAACCTGATGCCAGGGACCGGCGTGGGTTGCCGGATTTCCACGGATCAGCGTCTTCTGTCGGCTGGCGGTCGTCCAGACACCAATGGTGGAGTTCGATGCCTTGTAGTCCGTCGGCATCGCTCCATGCTTAGTGAGTTCCGTGATCGGTATCTGTAGTGCAATGCTGTGCACATTCGTCGATGCCAATGAATTGACACCGGCGACGGCCGCGCCCTTCAAGAGGAAGGCGGGGTGGAAGGGCCGAAGTAGACCAAGATCAAAAATCGAACCGAGGTCGACGTAGAAGCCGTCGGCTCGTTGACCAGCAAAGACCTTCATAGAACCGACCGAGTGGATTGCCTGAGCCGACAGTGCCGAGTAGTTCGGAATGGAGTTCACACCCACATTGCATGGAGGGCAGGCCAGCTTGTGAGCTAGGACGTGCGTCCCGTGCTTGTCCTTGCGAGTTACTGAGTAGAACTGCTTGCGGTTCCATGTCTTGTCGCTCAGCGACGTGATCTGACCGGTGTTGTAAAGGAAGGTGTCATTATTTCCGGTGTCGGTCAATTCAGTCGTGAAGCGAAATTGGAACGTCACGTCCGACTTCGCGTCGCCGGTGTTGTCGACGTGAATCTCGTAGAGAACGTCGTCACCAAACTCAAAGAAATTGGGCCCGCCCGCCGGCTGCTGACGAGGAACGTAGTTGGCTATGAGCGTGACATATCCGGCACGATCCGGACTGACAAAGGCGTACAAATCTGTGCTGTCAGCGACCGGATCCTTCGAAATCTCGGGAGCTTCTGAATGTGATGACATTTCTTCGAACCTTTCTAAATTGGCAATAGTGCTGTGATTTGAAATGAAGCCTGTGACGAAAATGGAACTTTTACTCTGGTGACTTGCCTCTGAGAAATTGATTGCCTAACCGCTGGCCAAGGGGCAAATTGGTCTAGCAGATGGAAATGGTTGTGTTGTTGGCTAAGCGATCTAGCTAACGCACATCGCGAATCAAGCGAGCCACCAGAGCGCGATCGTGTCGAACGATCTCTTTTTCACCAACCATGAGTCGAATCTCTCCTGATCGTGGGTTGGGAATATGGACCACAATGTTCTCGGTCGAATCGGTAGCTTGAGCGTCCTCGGAAAGACCCGTCGAACTCTTCTTCGTAGTTTGAAGTGCGCTCGCCGCTGTTGCCATCGACACTGGGGCCACCGCAACGACTCCTACCGCAATCATCCCGGCCTGAGCACCTTTTAGAAAACCTCGTCTAGTTATCTCGCTCATCGCGCCTCCTCGTAGTACTGAATTTCTCAACCTGATTTACCGGGGCTAGCTGTTGAACCCACATTTCTTCCACGTAGGAAGCCAACCCAATTATGAATATAACGGGCTCATCAAAAATCAACTCATAAATTTCTGTGATTTTATTGAGAAAGTTTGTCGGCTTTTTGAGCCGCCCCGCCCCGGCTCGCGACCGTTAACCATGCATTGGGATGCGCAGTCAATCCCTACGACTAAGGCTATTTACAAGCCCATTCTAATCCGAAGCAGTGGTGGGTGCTCGAAGCACCTGGCCAGTTAGGGAACGACGATGAGGCGCACGCGTCGGCTATGGGAGGGTCTCGGTGGCGAGGATTCATTCGGCGGACATGTGGGTGATGGACGGCCAGCTATTCGAGGGACTTCGATGCGGGCCAAAGGTAGAAGTACGCACCAACGACGACGAGCCACACCGTCTGAGGATACGCAACTACCCGCTCGATGCCCCCGGGGCCCAATCCCCAATCGTGATTGCTTGTGTAACTTACGAGTGCGGCGAGGGCAACAACGCCGGCAGTCACTGATAGTACCTGTATCGAGCGCGGTAACGGCAAAGCGAGTGCCAACGCCACGACCGCGACATTGCCCACCGTGAAGGGCAGCGCAGCACCTATGCCATGAAATACTGAAACCGAATTCTCAGGAAACAGGCCGACGAGGACTACGCCAAGTCCGGCGACCACCATCGCACCGAAGCCCCACTTTGTACGTTGTCGAGTCGGCACGGCGCAGTAGGTGAAGAGGGAACCGAAGACCATCGTCATTCCTAGCACCACAAATGAGATGTTCATCAGATCGTGCAGAGGAGAGCAGACCGGACGGGCGTTGAAACGTCCGCACCCCGTGTTGCCGAGGTCGCTGATCGTGTTCTTCCTCAAGCTGTAGGGCGGCGACCACCTACTCGCCACCACCGCCTGGACTGCGAAGTACTGCGCACTCGTCATGTACAGCACGAAGCCGAGCCGAGGATAACGGAGACTCCCGCGCTGCGATATCACGGATGTCCGGCGCGACAATCTGATAGGTCTCGACATCAACTCAAGATACCGTCCCGTCGGGGACCTGCCCGCTCAACGCTGAACGGGCGAACAACCAGCGTTTCCTCAATCCAGCGCAGTCCGCACGGCGAGCGGACGGTCCGCGCTGAATGCGAGAGGTGATTCTTTGGAAGTCAAGGAACTCGCTCTCCACTTGCCCTACATCCGCGACCACGAACTGTCCTCACATTTCTGCCCCGACGTCATAAGATGGCACCCGACTCTTCACGGCCTCGATGACGGGCTGGGATTCGAGACCATGACGTTCAAGCGGCTCCGCGAGGGCGGCATCAAGTTAGTAGGCGCGACCGTTCACGACATGACCCACCGCCTCAACGTCGAGAATCCCGACTGGGACGAGAGCGAACTCTCCATCGACCTTCCGGGGACCGGCGGGAGACACCCGTCGCTCCGAGCCGCGCCCACTATCAAGTCATCGTGGCTCCAAACTATTCGAAGCCATGGCGCACCCTTCGCCGGTCC
This sequence comes from Acidimicrobiales bacterium, assembly GCA_043782995.1. Taxonomy (GTDB): domain Bacteria; phylum Actinomycetota; class Acidimicrobiia; order Acidimicrobiales; family RAAP-2; genus RAAP-2. The sequence continues at coordinate 25,659 of JAYVZV010000063.1, forward strand.
AGTCCAAGGTTCTGCGTCAAACTGTCGGCATGAGGGGAGATACGGCGACGCGTCGAGGCGCATTTACGCTGGATTTGTGAGCCTCTCTTTCAAGGTGTCATTGCAGACTTGGTCATTCGATCGGGAACCTTCGCCTTGCCGGCGCCCGTGAAACGCCCACCAGATGTAGAGGCTTACCCTTGAGCGTTTCATTCAACCTCTGACCAGGAGTTCCCTTTGACGATATCGACCTAACGTCGGTGCCTCCCGAGCTGAGAACGCAGTGTTGAATCCTGTCGCCCGCGCACCGTTGAGAGAACCCGTTGGAACAGGACTATTCAATAGGTTGAGGCACCTTTGAGGATTCCGTGCCAAATCTCCTGGCCCAGCAACATTTGTCAATAAGGTGATCGGGTAGCGATCCGAAACACGAAGACCTGATGAATCAGTCCCCTACTCCTAAGGAGTCCCCAAGATCTCTGTCATTGATCTTCAGTCGTTCGCACCGTTGTCAAGCGCAGGACCTTGGAATCGTTATCTACTATCTCTTCAATCCGATCGCCAAGTGAGCGCCAATCATCGCTCACCGCGTGGATATACCGACCGGAAAGGCCATCAAGGGCACCCGTGGCAATGAATTCCACCAATTCTGCGGCCAGCTCGGGCGGAGACCATAGGTCGGGATCGTCCCAATGGTCGGCAAAGGGGACGGCGGTCATATCAGTCTTGACGGTGCCCGGGGACATCGCGAAGACACTGACACCTCGAGAACGTACCTCTTCCGCAAGCACCTCACTGAATCGGATAATCGCCGCTTTGGAGGTCATGTAGGCGGAGTTGATGTCCAAGTCGAATTCATTGTCGATTTTGAAGAACCCCGCATTCGACGACATGTTGACGATCCGTCCCCTTCCTCTGGAAAGCATCTCGGGCACTACGGAATGACAGCAATGGAAGGGGCCGAGGACGTTGACCTCGAACACTTGCCACCACTCCCTCGGCTCGTGCATCCAAGTGGGCCCGCCACCACCGGCAGCTCCCGCGTTGTTGACGAGCAAGTCGATCGGCCCGATCTCCGACTCAATGTGCGACACCACGCCTGCCACTGCAGTGGCGTCGGTCACATCGAGTGAGATTGGTACGACACCAGTCATGGCCTGGAGCTCTTCAGACTGTGAAGCAGTTCGCGCAATGGCGACAACGCTGAAACCGGCTTCAGAGAGACGTTGGGCAATAGCCAGACCGATGCCTCGGCTCGCGCCCGTGACAAGAGCAACTGACGAATCATCGCGCATTTCCTGCATGCTAGTGACCATTTCTCACGAATCTATTTATGGTTGCAGTTCTACGCCTCTTCCAGGCTGGGGCAACTCTTTTACTAATCCCGCTGTGTCCTCCTTTCTATCAGTGCAGGATCAATCCGCATCGTTCTGGTGACCCCCTCGAGAAATAGAATTCTCAAGTTCTAAATCTCGGACTGAAAATGCGCAGCTGGGGATACCGTTCGGGATGCTGCGGAGGGTGCCACCTTGGCCAATGAGAGTGCCAAAGTGAAAGGCGCCGAGCGAGCTTCGCTCAAGTTCAGCTTTCGGGCCACGCGCAGCAATGCAGGGATCACAGTTGTTACGTACGGCAGGAAAGCGGCGTCTCGCCAGCACTTGTCTGCTGTGTTCATGGACATCAGTTCGCTCTCGATTATGGGGAAATCCGACCAACCGAGCAGCTAATCCACTCGATTCGAAGATCGAACAGTCCGACCGCCGATTTCGCCGAACAACTGGGCGACAGTCTGTTGAACTGCCAGTCCCCAGGTGGGATACGCATGGGTTGTCATAGCGAGACGCGCGGGCCACATTCCCGATCTCATCGCGAGCACGATCTCCGCCAGCATCTCACCCGCCCGTGGCGCCACGATTGTGGCGCCAACGATGGTGCCACCAAGTCGATGCCTCGAAAGTCGGCGTGGCTCGGTGATGATCTTGACAAAGCCTCGGGTGTCACCAGATATTCGAGCCCGGTCGAACTCGGTCATTGGCAGGAACGCGACGCGAGCTTCATTGTGGTCTACCTCAGACTCGAGTACGCCGACGCGCGCCACCTCAAGGCTGGTGAAGGTGACCGCCGGAATCCACTCGGGATGAAATTGCCGTACCGGCACCCGCGACAGGGCGTTGGCGACCGCCAACCGACCAGTCTCATCGGCAACGTGGGTGAACTGAAGCGTCTGGGCCACGTCGCCCGCCGCGAAGATCGTGCGTACCGAGGTGCGCAGTCGGCGGTCAACCTCGATGAACCCCCCGGCGCTCCTCCGGACTCCAATCGTCTCGAGTCCGATGCCGGCGCTCGAAGGTGTGCGACCCACCGAAACGAGAAGGGCGTCGCACTCAAGTGTTGCGCCGACGTCGAACGAGAGAGTGGTGTGATCTGCGGAATGCTCCACGGCCGTGCACGACGTACTAGGGCGAACTGTCACGCCTAGTTGCTCGAGAAACTCGGTGATCACCTTGCTCGATTCCGGCTCCTCTCGTGGGATGACCCGATCCATCGCCTCGATCACGGTGACTCGACTCCCAAGACGCGCAAAGGCTTCGGCCATCTCAACGCCAATGGGTCCACCCCCAAGGATGGCCAGTCGTCGCGGAAGGGAGGACACCGTGAACAGCAGTTCGCTGGTCAGCACCCGTGACGCATCGAGTCCTGGAATCGGTGGAATCGACGGCTTGGCACCCGTCGCCACCACGAATCTTCGTGCTCGAAGTGAACGCCCGCCCACGTCGATTGAATTGCGATCGATGAACGTCGCGCGCTCGTTGAGCGCATCAATTCCCTCGCCACACACGACGGCGAAGCTTTCGTCGGCGGCGATCGACTCTACGTTTCGGTGGACCTCCGCCATCGCCTCGTCGAAGGTGTCACCCCGATATGCCGCGTTGAGCAACGTTTTCGAGGGAACGCAGCCCGTGAAGGTGCAGTCGCCACCTAGGGGTGCGTCGCTCACCAGGGTGACCGCCGCACCGCGACGTCGCGCCGCGCGCGCGGCCGCCAGACCGGCTGCACCTCCCCCAATGACAATCAGATCCGCATCCACGTTCGTGTCAATTCCTCGCCGAAGCCAATTTATTCCATCGGACCCCAAAAGCGTTGGTTCATCGGCCGAGCGATTCAATCCTTCACCGAATTCACACGATGTCTGTGGGCGAGCGGCTCCGATGAGCCTCCAAGGGAACAGTGGCGCGATTCTCAACCTGGAACCGAAGCTGACCGCCGCAATCACCGGAAACCTCCCGGCTCGTTCGCGATCGGTTACAACGTCCCCACCAAACATGAGGAAGTCGGTTTAAAGCAATCTGATGCTGATAGGGAAGGCTCGGGGCGAGGTCACCACTTCAGCTGCACCGGCAATGCGACCGGATCTCCGAGTCCGCCCCCGATTGTGTCGGTATACCCTATGGGGGTATATTACACAAGATAGTGGGGGGTTACATGCAAGCCCCTGGTTACCGGGATAAGAAGGTCATGGTGCAGCGGCGCCTCAGGCGCATTGAAGGTCAGGTTCGAGGCCTCCAGAACATGATCGATGAAGACCGATACTGCATCGAAGTCCTTGACCAGATCTCCGCCACCACCCGTGCCCTCCAGGCCGTCGCCCTCGAACTGCTCGGTGACCACATCTCGCACTGCGTGGCCCACGCCGTCCAGCAAGGCGGCGCTGGTAAAGACGCCAAGATCGCTGAGGCGACGACGGCCATCGCGCGATTGGTCAGGTCGTGACGTACCTTATCGCCAGCATCACGGTTCTCTCCGACGTGGGCCGGGGGCTGCGCGAGGGGTTCTTCATGTTCTGGGAGACCCTCTGGGCGTTGGTCCTCGGTTTCACCTTGTCCGGTGTCGTCCAGGCCTTCGTTCCCAAGGAGAAGATGCTAGCGAAGCTCGGCGACCACAGCCCCCCGATCGATCCTGCGCGCTTCGGGTTACGGCACGGCCTCGTCCAGTTGCTCCTACGCCGCCTCGGCCATGTCTAAGTCCCTGTTCGCCAAGGGAGCCGACTTCACCTCCGCGATGGTGTTCATGATCGCCTCCACGAATCTCGTGGTGGAGCTGGGCATCGTCATGTAGATTCTGTTGGGCTGGCAGTTCATGGCCGCTGAGTTCGTCGGCGGTCCGATCATGATCACAATCCTCGCCTTGGCGGGTGGGTTCGTCTTTGCCCAGGCATTGGTGCAAACCGCTCGTCAGCGCCTCGCGAATCCCGAACACGGCGAGCACGACCACGCCGCAATGACCGGGGTAAGCGAGGAGCGACAACTCGAACTCGAACACTCCTCCATGGGTGACTAGTTCCGATCGAAGGCGGCGTGGTCGGACGCGTCGAACTACGCAGTCGCCGACGTCACCATGTTGCGCAAGGAACTGACGATCGGCTACGTCGTCGCCGGACTTCTCGCCGCGCTCGTGCCGAATCACTTCTGGAGCGCACTCTTCCTGCACGGTCACGGCTTCTGGACGAGTCTCGAGAACGCGTTCGTTGGACCACTCATCGCGGTCGTCAGTTGGGTTTGCTCGATCGGCAACGTGCCGCTGGCGGCGGCCCTGTGGTCCGGCGGCATCAGCTTCGGTGGAGTTATCTCCTTCATCTTCGCGGACCTGATCGCGATGCCGCTGATCCTGATCTACCGCAAGTTCTACGGAACCAAGCTCACGGTGCGCATCGTGGGTCTCTTTTACGTGGCCATGACCATCGCGGGACTCTTGACCGAGGGAATCTTCACCCTGTTCGGCGGAGTTCCGACCCACCGCACGATCGGCATCGCTCGGGCCCACTTTCAGTGGAACTACACCACGTACCTCAACTTCGGCTTCATCGTGGTGGCGATCGGGGTGTGGTGGCTAGCGCGCAATCGAGCGAAGTACGGCGGTGGCACGAGCTACGCCATCGACCCGGTGTGTGGGATGCAGGTGCGCACCGTCGGCGCGCCCGCGTCGACGAATCTGGATGGAGTCACCTTCTTCTTTTGCGCTGATCGATGCCGGGAAAGATTCTTGGCCAATCCAAAGCGATTCGTTGACGCCGGCGCCACTCCGGAGAGGATGGACCCATCAGGTCCGTTCTCCGTCGCCGGAGCCGTCGGAAGTAAGCCCTCTGGCCCCCCATCCCCCGCGACTATCGACCGGATCTGCGGCATGATCGCGGATCCCGCCACTGCTGCGGCTCATCGCATAGTCGACGGCCACGATTACTGGTTCTGCAGTACCGGATGCGCCATAACCTTTGACGAACACGGGTCAGGTCAGTGCGCGACCAATCGGGAGGAAACGAGCTCTTGACTGACGTCCCCCGTTGGCATGGACCTTGCGTTAACTCGCTTACACCCGCTCCACGTGGCACTCGTGCTGGACATTGACCACCTTCACCATTGAGTCGTGAACTCCGATCGCCTCGTCGTAATGGTCGACTGGCACGACGTGGGCTCTGGAAGTGACCGGCCCGCATCACCGGCGGCGTGGGACTCGCCACTGTTCGTGTGCGGTTTTCATGTTGGCCGGCGCAGCCATCGCAGATGCTCTTTGTCAGACTGCATCTCAAAGCGTCGCCACAGCATCGCCCCGGGCATCAATTGGCTGGGGTGACACACAACCGCTCGACACTGTCTGATTCGATCCACTGAGATCTCGATGTCAATGTCTTCTCCATCGCTTCCCAACATCGCGGACCCGAATTCTTCATTCAGCGCCGTCGCGACCGTTTGGTGCAGCGTCCACCCCAAAAGACCGATATTCAACTCCGCCGCCAATAGAGAGGCGACCACCGTCGCCCTAATGTGGTCCAGATGCCCGGTGACGCCCGAGGAGTCGAAGGCCAGAATTCCGTCGGGACTCCTCGGGATGGCCAGCGCCACGACCGCGCTGAACAGGACCTGCCGGTCGATGCGCTCGAGTGCCCCATCGGGAAAATCCATCACCACGACGTCAGTTACTCCCAACTCGTTCGCGGCGGCCGCCAGTTCTTGGGCACGAATCCCCGAGAGGTCACCCTCGACCCCATGCAGAGTAGAAGCCTCTCCATGGGTGAGACAGATCACGGAAACCTCGGTGCCGGAGTCAACGAACGTCGAGAGGACTGCGCCCAATCCGAACGACTCGTCGTCGGGGTGGGCCACCACAACCAGGAGTCGCTTCCAGGTCGGCAATGTTGTTGTCGTCACGATGATTCCTTCAGTCCCAGAACCGCCGGCTGCCTGTCACGAGGGGCCAAGCTACTGATTTCGTAAGATTTATGAGTTCGGGATTAGGCCGAGCGGTCAGGATCGTCGCCGGAGTGGCGTTGAACATCCGTGGCGCATCCTTCGGCAGTGGTGGGTGGGCGCTGACGGCAATCGGGCAACTATCGATTCTCCCCGACGCCATCGACGTCTGCCTTTTCGCGCCGATACTCGGACCACCAATGATAGGCACGACGATGCGAGGAATTCGTTGACAACGACAGACGCCCGCGCGCAATGAGCCCGCCCGCTCGAGGTCGACTTCTTCCATGACTCCGCCATAACTTTCGCACTGTCGCGGAACATCCGCGGGTGTCACCAGGTGCGACGCAGAAGACTTTCGCGTATCACTGACTTGACCAGTGTGACGATTATTACTGTACCGCGGATCAGGTCTAATAGAACCAATTCTCCAGGAATCAAGGACTTCTCGACGGCAGATCCGACGACACGGCGTCACCACAATCTGGTCCGCTCGGGACTTACGTATCAACCCTTTGATGGTGGCACGTCGAGTTCGAATTCGGTGGGGCCTGCGCGAAGGGCGTGGCCCCGTTTAGAGAACCACGATCAGGCGCCCGCGGCGGTCACGACCATGTCCGTCACGAACCCCGCCGCGACGCCGATAAAAACACCCCACATGATGAGTACGGATCGATTGGCTCGCTGGGCGACGGCCAAGAGCTGAACTACGACATAGAGAATCGATCCGGCGGCCAAGGTGAGAAAGACAACGCTGGTCGGCGTACTGGTGAACTGACTACCGACCAGGGTGCCCAGGAACGTCGGGCCACCTCCGATCACTCCGAGGCCAATGAGGAAGGACCACGACGGGCGCTCCAACGCCGCGCTCGTCGGAGCCACGATTCCGAAACCCTCCGTGGCATTGTGCAGCGCGAAGCCAATGACGAGCAGCGTCGCCAATGAGATCTCGCCGCGCACCGCACTGCCACCAATCGCGAGTCCTTCACCGAAGTTATGAAGTCCGATGCCAACGGCAATGAGGAAGGACAATCGCTGCGAGGGACTGTAGGCGCTGACTCTCCATCGACGCGTCGTCAATTCCGTCACCGTCATCGCGCCCGGTCCGCCACGCCGCGGCCCATGACGGCCGAGGAACTGTTCGTAGTAGACGAGACTGAGCAGACCTACGCCGATCCCCGCGAAGAAGAGCGAGGCCAATCCCAACACCGGCCAAATAGTGCCCGTGTGCTGATGGAGGTTGGTCAAGGCAAGATCTATTGGGCGGTAGGCGTGGGTCAGAACGTCCCAGACCAGGAAGATCAGAATGCCGGTCGCCATTGCGTTAAGGAACTGTCGGAGTGCGAATAGGGGTCGTCGCAGACGTCCGATAGGCAATCCAATAAAAATCGTGCTTCCAGCTATCAGACCGAGAAGCAGGAGCTTGGTTTCTGACACTGATTTCCGATCGACGCCGTTGAGAAGAAAGTGTGGTCGCTCCGACTAAGTATGTCAAAGTGACGAGGGCAGTTATCAACTCCATTCTCTCGGCAAGTGACAATTAGCCAACGCTGCGTGAATACCGGATTCAACCCCCACCTCCAAGATCACCGGCCTAGGACTTTGCGAGCGCTGCGCTCTCCCACAACCGCCTCGCGATTCACTCGGCGAGATATTGACGGATTTGATGTCGGGTTAGTGGGCGCTGCTGACAGTTGAAAGGGGTGGCAACTGCACCTTCAGCAGCGCCCATTTAATGAGTGGCCTTGGACCCGCGGCCCAATAATTGGGCAGAGCTGGCTGACATCACCTTGAAACCTTCGTCGTCAGACGACTGGAATCGTCGCAGTCGGTTGGCAAAGTCGACCGATATCGACCGGTAGATGCGGTCGCGTGGACTGGACGCGCGCCACACCATCGCCAGTGTACGAAAGGGGGGCTTCTTGAACCGGCGGACAACGATTCCGTTCTCGGCACGCGCCTCGACCGAGGCCGCCGTGACGGGGAGCAGGGTCACCCCCACGCCGGCCGCGACCATTTGGACGAGTGTTGGCAAACTCGTTGCGCGAAGATCGGTTACTTGGGCTCGTGTGGTGGCGCATACGTCAAGGGCCTGGTCCCGCAGACAGTGGCCCTCGTTCAAAAGCAGGACGTTGAGTCGCGAGAGAATTGATAGCGGCAGTTGGTCAGAACCCTGGGCCAGATCGCTGGTGCTGCTCACCGCCAGTAAGAACTGATCTCGGAGGATGGGGCAACTGACGAGATCAGTTCCCTCGACGGGAAGGGCGCAAATGGCGACGTCAATCGAACCCGATCGCAGCGCCGACAGCAATTCTCGTGTGGGCAACTCTTCGAATCTCAGCGTCGCTTGGTCGTGAGCGCCCACAACGGAGGGGACGAAATCTCCGAGCAAGTACGGCGCCACCGTTGGAATCGCTCCGACCACGAGCGGGCCGTGGATTGAGTTCGTTGCAATCTGCGCCGCATCGATCAACTCATCGACGTCGGTCAGGACACGTCGCGCCCGAGCCACGACTTCGACGCCCTCGGGGGTGAGGCGGATCCCCTTCGCCAGCCGCTCGACCAACGCTGATCCCGTACGACGCTCGAGTTCCTTGATCTGGCTGGAGAGACCGGGTTGAGAGATATTGCAAGCGTCGGCGGCGCGCCCGAAGTGACCCTCGTCGGCGAGAGCGACGAGGTACATCAACTGCTGGAGGGTTGGTCTACTCATAAGCAAAAATTATCATACTGCCACTCATTATCTATTGGACTTCTCAGCGATAACGCCTTACTGTCAGTAATGCAGTCGGAAAAAGCGGAGGGAAATCATGGACAACGAAATTACGTGCCCGGTCTCGGGCGGGGGGCCATCGAATCGCGACTGGTGGCCCCATCAGTTGAGCCTGAAGGGGCTCACTAAGAATTCGCTCACGGCCGATCCCATGGACGATGACTTCGATTACGCCAAGGAGTTCATGACCCTCGACCTGGAAGGTTTGAAAAAGGACGTCATTGAGGTTCTGACGACGTCCCAGGACTGGTGGCCCGCCGACTACGGCCACTACGGTCCCCTATTCATTCGCTTGGCGTGGCACAGCGCCGGAACGTACCGCATCAGCGACGGCCGTGGCGGCGCGGGATCGGGTGACCAGCGCTTCGCGCCCCTCAACAGCTGGCCTGACAACGTCAACCTCGACAAGGCGCGCCGACTGCTCTGGCCGATCAAGCAACGCTACGGCCGTAAGATCTCCTGGGCAGACCTGATGATCTTGGCCGGCACGCTGGCCATCGAGACGATGGGACTCAAGCCCTACGGATTTGCGGGCGGACGCGCGGACGCCTGGGAGCCCGACGATGATCTGTACTGGGGGCCTGAGGACACGTGGCTTGGCGACGCGCGCTACTCCGGCGACCGGGAACTCGAGAATCCCCTCGGAGCCGTGCAGATGGGTCTGATCTACGTGAATCCGGAGGGGCCTAACGGCAACCCGGATCCGCTCGCCGCCGCCCGGGACATTCGCGAGACCTTCCGCCGCATGGCGATGAATGACGAAGAGACCGTGGCGCTGATCGCCGGTGGTCACACTTTCGGTAAGGCCCACGGTGCCGGTGACCCCACTATGTACGTCGGTCCCGAACCCGAAGCGGCCGACCTTGCAGGGCAGGGCCTTGGTTGGAAGAACACCCTCGGCTCCGGTAGCGCCGAAAACACCATCACGAGCGGGCTGGAGGGTGCGTGGACCACAAACCCGGTGAAGTGGGACAACAACTTCTTCGACAACCTATTCGCCTTCGAGTGGGAGCAGGTGAAGAGCCCCGCCGGAGCTATCCAGTGGGCACCCAAGGATGGAGCGGCTGCCGATGCCGTGCCGGACGCACACGACCCTGCCAAGAGGCACGCACCGATGATGTTCACGACGGACCTCGCGCTGCGAACCGATCCGGCTTACGAGAAGATCTCGCGACGATTCCACGAGAACCCCGAGGAGTTCGCCGCGGCCTTCGCGAAGGCTTGGTACAAACTGACGCACCGTGACATGGGGCCGCGATCGCGCTGCCTCGGACCATGGGTGCCCACCGAACCGCAGCTGTGGCAGGACCCGGTTCCCGAGATCGACTACGAGCTCGTCGATGCCGAGGACATCGCAGCCCTCAAGGCCAAGATTCTCGCCTCGGGTCTTTCCATCCCCCAGCTGGTCACCACCGCGTGGGCGTCAGCGTCGACATTCCGCGGCACCGATCGGCGCGGCGGCGCCAACGGAGCACGCATCCGTCTGGCCCCTCAGAAGGATTGGGAAGTCAACGGTCCGGCCGAACTGGCGACAGTGCTCATCGCGCTCGTAGAGGTCCAGAAGGAGTTCAACGCTGCACAGTCCACTGGTAAGGCAATCTCGATCGCGGACCTGATCGTGCTCGGCGGTTGCGCCGCAGTCGAACAGGCGGCGAAGAACGCCGGGCACGCCGTGAGGGTTCCCTTCACGCCGGGTCGCACTGACGCGTCCCAGGAGCAGACCGACGTCGAGTCCTTCGCGGTGCTCGAGCCAATGGCCGACGGATTCCGTAACTACCTCCGCGAGGGACAGAGTCGGTCGGCGGAGGAGTTGCTCGTGGAAAAGGCTGCGATGCTCACGCTGACTGCTCCCGAGATGTCGGTCCTGCTCGGCGGCCTGCGCGCGATGAATGCCAACTTCGACAAGTCCGAGTGCGGTGTCTTCACCCATCAGCCGGGAGCGTTGACCAACGACGTCTTCGTCAACCTGCTCGACATCGGCACGAAGTGGCAGGCAACATCGGAATCTGAGGCGACGTTCGAGGGACGTGATCGGTCGACGGGCGAGCTGAAGTGGACTGGCACCCGTGTCGACCTCGTCTTCGGATCGAACTCGCAGCTTCGAGCGGTCGCTGAGACCTATGCGAGCAGCGATGCACAGGAGAAGTTTGTACGCGACTTCGTGAACGCGTGGGACAAAGTGATGAACATTGGCCGATACGGCCTCGACTGACCTCCACGAACTAATCCAGCCCCGTCGACTACGCCCGACGGGGCTGGATTAGTTCTCAGTAACTCAGCGAAATCTGCCAGCCCAGTAATCCGGATGTTCGAACTTGCGGGCCGGAGGTGGACAAACACTTTGGTTCCCCCCGATTGAGCTGAAGCATTCTTGAAAGCCCGATGTGTACCGTTGCCCTTATCAATTTTGGAGTCCGATCAAGTGGGCAACACCTACTCCCCTCATATGAACCCGGTCCGTGCAGACGAGGGCTGACGGTGTCAATTGCTGGTCGATAGGCCGACGCGCGCCGAATTCTCGACTCACGGCTCCTCTCGTATCGAGGATTCGCTCCTCGGGCCGTTACCGACGATTGTGGAGGGCTCCGTCACTTTCGATTCCTGCGTGCGCAGACCCTTTGGCAATGTCCAGGGACTCTTGTCAACCGTCCAGCATGGGAACTCGAGATTTCAAAAGCGGACATGGAATTGAACGTTCGGCTCGAAGGACAAAGTCGTCAGGTCCGTTCTGCGAATTCGTCGGCCCGACCCCAACTCTTTAAAAGTGCAACACCGCGCGCGGAGACTGCCACGAGCTTGCCCCGGTCACTGGTGAACCAACTCTCGAGATAACCGGCATCCACCGCGTCCTCCCACACCGGCAGTTTGGGGCACGACGTGCGCCACGCCTCTTGCACCTCGGCGTACGGGCGAGGTCCGGGACCAATCCATTCGAGGAGGTCGACCACCAATGTCTCAACTGTGCTCATGACAGGTTGCCCCAATCGATCGTGTGACCTTCAATTGTGGCGCAGTGGCGCGGAAAACGAAAGTGCAGAATTAGTAACTCTTGCTTTTCGCAGAAACGTCACCTAGTCGCTGGCGATTGGGCGGCTTACGGGGGTGGCGGGTGCTACTGACTGTCGGCATCCGAGCTAATACCGGTGAGACGAAACGGTCCCGGTGAACTCCGGTGTCATGACTCACAATTCGAACCCTCAGCGCTGCAGTGCGACCCGGCGAACCCGTTGGTGGATATCCTTCGCACTAGGAGACTTGCTCGATCATCCGCCGTTTGGTTCGCCAGATCGTAAGGTGGCCCGAGTTGGTGGACCTTAGATGAGATTCGAAAGGAGAGCCAGTGGAAGTCCGAGAGCTCGGTCATATTGTCCTGTACGTGAGCGACCTCAAGGCGTCGGCTCACTTCTATCGGGACATTCTTGGGTGGCATCCCGTCATGGACGGGACGGAGGGTGGGCTGCGCTTCCCCGCTATGGCGTTCAACTCGTCCTCGCACCGCACCCATCACGAGTTGTTGCTCATCGAAGTCGGGGCCCAGGCCGCTCCGATCCCGAGCGGCAGTCGCCTTGGCCTCTATCACTTCGGCCTCAAGGTCGGCGACAGCGACGACGAACTCCGCGAAGCCCTCGAGCGACTTCGCGAGGGAGACGTGAGGATTGTGGGTGCGACCGACCACGGTATGACCCACAGTCTCTATATCGCGGACCCCGACGGAAACGAGATCGAGCTCTACATCGACGTGCCGGGTGTCGATTGGAGCGACCCGTCCCTGTGGATCACGCCGACTCTCAAGCCCCTGCACCTCTAAATGACTCTGTGTGACTTCATTTCTGGCGCGAGCCCGGCTTGGCGTCTCGCTGGTCGCAATGGACTAAAGGCGGATGCGGGGTAATTCGTCAAGGCCTACCGATCCTCCAGAGCACTGACCGATCTCGAACGCCCTCTAGCTCCGCTCCACGCGGTCAATAAAGGGGTCCGGACGCTGCCCCAGGTATTCGACCCATTCCTTCTTCACGCAGGGATAGTGCGTTGCGGCCTCGACCAGATCGATGAAATCGGTGATCAATGCGACGAAGCGCTTCTGGAGCGGATCGCTCGCGATCACTCCATCAGCGGTGAAGGCCTCATGGGCCTGAGCCAAGGAGAACATCTGCGGATAGATTCGTGCGCCCAAGTGTTCCAAGGGCATTCGAAGCGCCCATAGTCCGCGATTGCCTCCAATCATCGACGGTGACGCTGACATGAGCAGACCTTGACGTTCGTTGAAGGGCTGCGGCGAAGCACGTGAGACCCAATCGATCGCGTTCTTCAAGGAACCGGGCATCGAAGCGTTGTATTCGGGAGAGACGATGACAAAGGCGTCAGCTCTCTCGAGACGGGCTCGAAACTCGACCGCTCCCGGCGGGAGTCCCGACTCCCTCTCCGCGGCGGCGTCGAATGAAGGAGCATCGAACTCGTGCATCGAAGCCTGGTCGACCTTGACACCATTCGATTCGATAATTTTGACCACGAGCTGCGCCAAGCGGGTGTTGAGTGACCCTGAACGCAGCGAGGCAGAGAACACCAGGAATTGAAGCGGCTCCCGTGAGATATCAGTCATGGCGCTCCTACCGTGCTCGACGTGAAGTTATGTTAGTGGCGTCGTGAGCCAAATCTGTCAGACACGAACGGTCTCTGAGGCGCACCTCACTGCTCGTAGTCTCTATCGTGTCAATGCCGCGAACGCGGG
>JAYVZV010000064.1:0-4530 GCA_043782995.1 Acidimicrobiales bacterium
GGCGGGTTCAGGGGGTCAACGCAACGTTCGGTGAGTCAACCTTCATGGATTGACCTAACCGAAGGAGTAGCGCATGACCGCTCACTTGACAACTTTCCAACGAGCGTTGGCTCGCCGATTGCGTGCGAAGGGAATGAGCCTTCGAGATATCGCCAAGGAAGTTGGTTGCAGCCATTCGGGGATCGACGTGATGCTGCGCGGACAATCTCGTGAGGCCAAACCCGACCTCTGGAGGCCGCGTCTGGGGCGTCTCACGGCGAACGATCGGGAAGAGATTCTGCTCGGGCTGCAACGCGACGAATCAATGAGCGCGATCGCTAGGTCACTCGGCAAATCACCTTCGACGGTGACCAGAGAAGTGAAGGCCAACGGGGGCCGAGACGCCTATCGCGTGTGGCCCGCCCACGTGCGAGCTCGCCAGTGCACCCTTCGACCAAAGCCCGCCAAACTCATGCAGGGCCCCTTGTGTGACAAAGTGACCCAATGGCTGAAGAAGCTGTGGTCACCAGAGGAGATCGCCAATCGACTGCGTCGTGACTACCCGAGTGACCCCTCGATGCAGGTGAGTCACGAGACCATCTACCAGTCGCTCTACGTCCAAGGACGCGGTGAACTACGCCGGGAACTGGCCCGCTGCCTGCGATCGGGACGAGCGAAACGTCGACCACAGGGGCGAGTCAAAAAAGCGGGACCGGTGGCGAACATGGTGATGATCTCAGAACGTCCCGCCGAAGTCGAGGACCGCTGCGTGCCCGGCCACTGGGAGGGTGACCTCATCATTGGCAAGGGTGGTGCGAGCGCCGTTGGAACGCTGGTCGAACGCTCGACACGTTTCGTGTTGTTGTTGCACTTGGAGAACGACCACGGTGCACTGGCGGTCGAAGAGGCCATGCGCAAGGCCATCACCACGTTGCCCAAAGAGCTCATGCGCTCAATCACTTGGGACAGTCAGAATGTGGGGACCGGTTACTTCGGGTGTCTTGACCCCAACACCGACAGACGCGAGAAGATAGCCGGAGGCCAGTTACATCGGGTGGCTTGACCCTACGTGTGATCGACGAAGCTGTCATTCCTTGGACTCGTCAGTCACCCGAAGTAACTGGTTGAGGCTTCAGCCTCAACCGACTACGTGACCTCATGAGAGCATGGTTACTGCCCCCTGACTGTCTTGTCCGCACTCGGTCCAAGCTGACGCCGACCCCAAAACTAGACAAAAGGAGTCAGCATGAACAGTGTGCCACTAACCGACCTCGAAGTGGCGGGAGGGGTCGATACCCATCAAGACCAGCACGTCGCCGCGGTGCTTGATAGAGAGGGCACGGTGCTCGGCGTCGAACATTTCCCCACCACCCGTCACGGCTACCTCACGTTGATTGCCTGGATGAAGGGTTTTGGTGACGTATCGCGCGTCGGCGTCGAATGCACCGGTAGTTACGGTGCCGGTCTCACCAGATACTTGGCCCTCGCCGGCATTCCGGTGTGGGAGGTCACCCGACCCGACAAATCAATGCGTCGCGCCCAAGGCAAGGACGATACCTTCGACGCCATCTCGGCGGCCCAGGCCGCTGTGACGGGCCAGCGGGTGCAAATAGCCAAAGACCGCAATGGCCAGGTAGAAGCCTTGCGAGTGCTGCGAACGACCCGCAAGACGGCCATCAAATGTCGCCGCGCTACGTTGCAGCAGCTCTACAACACCATCGTCGCGGCTCCCGACGCCGTTCGCGAACAGTGTCGACACGAAACGAGGATGCACCTACTGCGAGCCCTGGCCGCGTCGCGACCCGACCGCGTGAGCTTTCGTGATCCCACGATCGCGACGCGCATTGCGCTCAAGTCGCTGGCGCGCCGGGTGCTCGAGCTCAACGATGAGGTGGCCGACCTCGACCAGCTCATCGAGCCACTGGTTAGTGAACTCGCACCCGCGCTGCTCGCGATGGTCGGAGTGGGTGTGGAGAGTGCTGGTGAGTTCCTGGTGGCCGCCGGTGATAACCCCGAACGGCTGACCTCGGAGGCCAGCTTCGCGATGCTGTGTGGGGCCTGCCCCATTCCCGCCTCATCGGGCAAGACCAATCGCCACCGCTTGAACCGTGGCGGCAATCGGCAGGCCAATTCGGCGCTTTATATCGTGGTGCTCTCTCGCATTCGGATCGACGAGCGAACGCAGGCTTACATGAAGCGCCGCCTCGCTGAGGGCTTATCAAAGCGCGAGGTGATGAGGTGTTTGAAGCGCTACGTGGCTCGCGAGGTCTTTCAGGTGCTGACGTCAAAATAGCGACTTGACAAACATGAGAGCGTCCAAGGAAGCGAGATGGCCAGCCACCTGAACTTCACGATCACCACCGGCGTGCCGATCTATTTTTGCGACCCACATTCGCCGTGGCAACGGGGATCGAACGAGAACACCAATGGACTGCTTCGTCAGTATTTGCCCAAAGGCACCGACCTATCGAAGCACTCCGCCAACGACCTCAAAGCAATTCAGCGAAGTCTCAACGGACGGCCTCGCAAGACCCTCGGCTATATGATGCCAGAGGAGAAACTCGCCGAGCTCGTTGCGCTGTCTACTTGAAACCGCCCAATCGACATTTTTTCTCTTCTGCCGAACCTTGTTAATACGTATAGGCCCTTTCATCACACTCGCTCTTCCGACTTCGAGTCGTAGTTCTTCCCAGAGCCCGAGGACGGCGGGCGCGGAGCGCCAAGCCGTCCGATCGGGCTCACTGACTGATAATCAAAATCGTTGAAATACTTAGGCCTCCAAAAATATTTGGATCCTTCGTCCAAGTATTTGTTCGAAATCGTGGAAAAAGGTGTGGCTAGTTCTTATAGAGGGCGAATTTGTCGTTCCTCCGTGAGGGGCACTGTGGAACGACCACGCAACGTCAAATCAGAAAGTCGTGTGCAGAATGCAGCTGGGCGCGACCGTTGGTTAGGCGTGCGCTGTTGAGTGACGGCCGCGACCTGTCACGGGTGGCTGGCATTCTGATCGCAATCGGACTTCGACTCGTTCCGGGCGAGTCGAGTGAGGAGGAACGCAATGACGACGGTTGCCTACGTGAGGGTGTCGACGGAGGATCAAGTGGAGTTCTCCCCTGACGCCCAAGTGAAACGCTGTCGCGACCTCGCGCGACTGCGAGGTTTGGAGCCGGTCACGATTCTCGCCGACGAGGGTTGGTCGGGCAAGAACCTTGATCGCCCCGCGGTACAGGAACTCCTGCGGCTCGTGGCACTGGGCGAGGTAAAGGACCTACTCATCTGGCGCTGGGACCGCCTCAGTCGGGACCAGGGCGACTTCGCGTTACTGGTGAAGCTCTTCGACCGTCACAGCGTGAAGGTGCACTCGGTCAACGAAGGTGACCTCGACCTCGCGAGTGCGTCGGGTCGAATGCAGATTGGTGTGCATGGCGTCTTCGCTCAGTACTACCGCGACCAGATCGTGGAGAACACTCGCATGGGACAACGCCAAGCGGCGGAGCAAGGTCGCTGGCTCAACCGTGCACCCACTGGCTACGACATGGTGAACGGACACTTGGTCCCCAATGACATGGCGCCCATGGTGCAGCGCATCTTTGCCCTGCGAGTCGCTGGCGCAAGTTATCCCGTCATATCTTCGGACGTCGGCATCGAGTACTCGACGGCCCGCCACATCAGCATGAACCGGGTCTACCTGGGTGAAGTGCGCTTAGGTAGCGAGTGGTTCAAAGGACTACACCCCGCGCTCGTGGACGAGACAGTGTTCAACGCCGCGCACCGGGGCCACACGGCGGGTCAACGACGGAGCAAGGACCTGCTTTCGGGAAGGGTTCGCTGCGGACTCTGCGGACGAGTCGCTGGCGTGCACTACAACGACCGCAACCAAGCGATTTACCGTTGCCGTCATCGCGGACAGGGTTGTGCCCAGTCGGGTCGATCAGCCAACGGCCTGCACCGCGCCGCCGTACTCGGTCTGCGTGTCTTAGCGAGCGATCTTGACCTGCAAGCAGCTATACGCATTCAACTCACCGCGCACGGCCAACAACGCGTCTCAAAGGGCCCCAGCGCTGCGTCAGTGATTGCTTCACTCAGGGTGAAGGAACGAAAACTCCTCGAGCTTTTCTACGCGGACAAGATTGACCAGGACAGTTTCGCCCACGAGTCGACCAGATTGACGACGCAACGTTCGGCATTGCAAGCTCAAGTCGATGCCTTTGAACTGGCACAGCGATCCAGCAGCCAAGCATTGAGCAAGTTCGATCATGTTTCGATACTGCTCAACGACCTGAACCTCGATGAGTTCTGGGAGGAAGCGAGTCCCGCCGAGCGACGGATCCTGGTCGATGACCTCGTTGACTCGGTCAACATCTTCCCGGACCGATTGACCGTCCAAGTCGCCGGCGCACCACCGATTTTGGTGACGTTGCGAGAGGTTGGACTGAACCAGGGTTGCAAACCTGTGGTGTCGGAGGCGGGACTTGAACCCGCACGCCCCTGAGGGCACCAGCCCCTCAAGCTGGCGCGTCTGCCTATTCCGCCACTCCGACGCGGAGTTCC
>JAYVZV010000065.1:0-13534 GCA_043782995.1 Acidimicrobiales bacterium
GGGCTCGTCGCCGCGGCGCCGGCGGATGTAGGGGTTCACCGCGTTGCCCTGGATCGGGCCGGGGCGGATCAGCGCCACCTCGATCACGAGGTCGTAGAAGCACCGCGGCCGCACGCGCGGCAGCGTCGCCATCTGCGCGCGCGACTCGACCTGGAAGACGCCCACCGTGTCGGCCTCGCACAAGAGGTCGTACACGGCGTCCTCCTGGGGCAGCGCCCCGAGGTCGATCGTCGTGCCGTGGAAGGCCTGGACCTCGTTGACGGCCTTGTGGAGCGCGTCGAGCATCCCGAGCCCCAGGAGGTCGAACTTCACGAGGCCGATCGCCGCACAGTCGTCCTTGTCCCACTGCAGCACCGTGCGCCCGGGCATGCGACCCCACTCGACCGGGCAGACCTCGATGACCGGCCGATCGCAGAGCACCATGCCGGCCGAGTGAATGCCGAGGTGGCGGGGCCGGTTCAAGAGCTCGGTGGCCATGGTCGTCACGAGGGCCGGCACGCCGGGCCCGAGCGCGGTCATGGTGTGGCGGTCGACGCCGTCGCGCAGGTCGTTGGCCTCCTCCTCGGAGAACCCGAAGGCCCGCGCCACGTCGCGCAGCGCCGAGCGCGGACGGTAGGTGATGACCGCGGCGACCTGGGCCGCGTGGCGCCGGCCGTAGCGGCCGTAGACGTACTGGATCACCTCCTCGCGTCGGCCCGACTCGATGTCGACGTCGATGTCCGGCGGGCCGTCGCGCGCCGGGGACAAGAAGCGCTCGAAGAAGAGGTTGAGCTTCACGGCGTCGGCGTTGGTAATGCCGAGCGAGTAGCAGACCGCCGAGTTCGCCGCCGAGCCGCGCCCCTGGCAGTAGATGTCCTGACGTCGGCAGAACTCGGTGATGTCCCAGACCGTGAGGAAGTAGCCGGCGAAGCCGAGGGCCCGTATCACGCCTAGCTCGTGGTCGATCTGTCGCCACGCGCCGGGAACCCACTCGTCCTCGCGGGTGCCGTAGCGTCGCGTCGCGCCCTCGGCGACGAGCTGTTCGAGGTAGGACTGCTCGTCGATCCCCGCGGGCGTCGTGAACGGCGGCAGGTTCGGCGCGACGAGGCGAAGGTCGAAGGCGAGGGCGATCGCCAGTTCACCGGCCGCGTCCACGACGCCCGGCCAGCGCGCGAAGCGCCGTCGCTGCTCGGCGTCGCTACGCAGGTGCGCGAGTGGGGACGCGTTGAGCCAGCCCTCCATCTCCTCGAGGCTCTGACGGGCGCGGATCGCCGAGAGCACGTTGGCCCGCGCGAACGCGTCGGGCGTGGCGTAGTGGACGTTGTTGGTCGCCACCAGCGCGACATCGTGACGCACGGCGAGCTCGGCCAGCACGTCGTTGCGCGCCACGTCGTCGGGGGCCCCGTGGTCCCAGAGTTCGACCGCGACGTGGTCGCGGCCGAAGGCCCGGGTGAGTCGCTCGAGCGCTCGCTTCGCGGCGCGCGGGCCCTCCTCCATCAACGCCCGGGTCAGGGGGCCCTTGCGGCACCCGCTCAGCACGAGCCACTCGTGGGCGCAACCGGCCACCTCGTCGAGGGTGAGGCGCGGCGCGCCCTTCTCGCCGCGCCTCAGGTGGGCCTCACCGAGCATGGTGGCGAGGTGGCGATATCCCTGGGGTGAGCGCGCGAGGACCACGAGGTGCTCGCCGGAGGGGTCGGGCACGCCGACGCGGTCGTCAGTGGCATCGAGGGTCACCTCGGCGCCGAAGATCGTCGCGAGCCCGAAGGCCCGGGCGGCCTCGGCGAAGCGTACGACGCCGTAGAGGCCGTGGTGGTCGGTGAGGGCCAGGCCCGAGAGGCCGAGGCGGGCCCCCTCAGCGGCCAGCTCCTCGGGGTCGCTCGCGCCGTCGAGGAAGCTGAAGCCCGAGTGGGCGTGGAGCTCGCCGTACGCGGCCATCAGTCGTAGATCCCCACGAGCCACCAACGGCTCGCCTCGGCCGTCAAGAGCAGCGCCTCGCCCGTCACGAGTAGGACCTGCAGGTGGGCCCGGCGACGATTGAGCGACCACCAGCGCTCGACGAGCGGCCAGGGACCCGCGCACCAGACCACCTCACGGCGCAGCTGGCTGGAGAAGAGCAGCGTGGCGGGCGGCTCGCTGAGGAAGCCCCGTGGCTCCATGACGATCTGATGATCGTCACCGTCGCGCAGTTGCACCGCCACCGGGTGGGTCAGGGTCGTCGCCGGCGACGGCGCCCGCATCTGGCCCGGCCACGGGGCACCGTCGCGGGCCTTGGACGACGGCGCGCCCCACGGCACGAGCGTGGCGCGGTCCTCGGGGGCCCGCCCTCCGCGCAGCGCCGCCACCACCACGGCGTCGGCCCCGAGGCGTCGACGCACCCGGTGCGCGGCCGCCGCGGCGCGGTCGTCGCCCGCCCCGCGCTGACCGAAGAAGCCCATCTGCTCGTCGCCTCCCCCGTCCTCGCCGCGCAACTGGCGCAGGCGCCGGGCGAGCCGGGGGTCGCGCTGGCCGTCGAGTTCGGCGACCTCGCCGCACGCCACGCGGTGCAGGCTCAGCGCATGCTTGTTGAAGCGCTCCGCCACGCGCGCGGCGTCGAGGTCGGCGAACGAGCCGACCGTGTGCAGCCCCAACCGCTGGCACGTCGTGGCGACGTCGCGTCGACCAAGCACCGAGAGCGCCAGCGACCGGCGGAACGAGTCGGTCGCGCCCGGCGCGAGCACGAGGCCCCGACGTGCCGCCACCTCGGCGCAGAAGAGCCCGTCGGCGACGCCGAGCAGCGGCTCGTGACCGGTAACGTCGCGCACGCTCTGGCGCACGGCGTCGAGCACGGCGCCCTCGCCGCCAAAGAAGCGGCTCGGTCCCCGCAGCGGCAGTACCACCAGGCCGAGACGGATCGACTCAGTGAAGGGGCACAGGATCATCAGCGCGTCGAGCAGCGCCGCGTGGTCGCGCAGGGTGGAACCGTCCGGCGACTCCTCGCAGAGCGCCTCGACCCAGACGGCGAGGAGGCGTTCCATCTATCCGGCCTCGCAGCGCCCTTTCCGATTCGGCAGCACCACCACGTGCTCCCCGGCACGTACCGCCTCGCCGCGACCGCCGACGCGCACCGTGAGGTAGCGCGCGTCGAGTCGCGACGACGTCGCCCACTGCGCCTGGGTGACGTCGAAGGAGATGTCCGCCGGCAGCGGCCACGGGGCGCCCGACTCGCAGAGCACGATCAGCACCGTGCCGCGTTCGCGCACCCGGTCCATCAGGCGACGCGCGGCACCGTGGGAGGCGCGCGACGGCGGCCGCACGATGAGCAGATCCACGCCGTCGAGCAGGTCGGCCGCCGACTCGGCCCACGCGCCCCTCGGCCGCGGCACGAACAGCACGCGACGAAGGTCGACGCCGAGGTCGGCGATCGCCACGACCCCGGGATCGTCGACGCCGACGACGCCGGCCCAGTGGCCGCGCGCGCTCGACTCGGTGAGCAGGCTGAGCGCCAGGCTGAGTCCGCCCCGGCCCGGTGGCGCCTGCACGACGACGGTCGAGCCGCGCCGTAGCCCGCCGCCGGGCACCAGGGCGCTCCACGGTTCGCCCAGGGGCAGCATCCGGCTCTTGGCGAGGGCGACCGGGCGCAGCGTGGCCACCACGTCAGCGGACAATACGGGGCGTGTGGGTGAAAAAGCGAACATGTGTTCGCAACAGTACACATCCGAGGTGACGTCCGCCAATGACCTGGTTCCGAGGCAGAATGGGACCATGTGCGGTCGCGTCGCCCTCTTCACTCCGCCGGCCCGGCTGGCCCGGCTGCTCGACGCCGCGCTCGCCTCGGGCATCGAGCCCGAGGGATATCCGAGTTGGAACGTCGGACCCCAGCGCCGCCTCTTCGCCGTCACCGAGGGCAGCGCGGGCCGGGTGCTCGACCAGTTCCGCTGGGGCCTCGTGCCCAGCTGGGCGAAGGACCCCCTGATCGGCAATCGACTCTTCAACGCGCGCGGCGAGACCGTCGCGCAGAAGCCCTCGTTCCGCAGCGCCTTCGCGAAGCGGCCGTGCGCGATCCCCGTAGACGGCTTCTACGAGTGGGACCACCGACCGGGCCAGCCCAAGCAGCCGAACTTCTTCACGCGCACCGACGGCCAGCCGATGGTCTTCGCCGGACTCTTCGAGCATTGGCAGAGCCGCGATGACCCAGGTGATGCCAGGGTCCTCTCGACCTGCACGGTCATCACCACGACGCCGAGCGTGGACATGGACGAGATCCATGACCGCATGCCCGTGGTGTTGAGCATCAGCGACGTCGGGACCTGGCTCAACGTCGCCGACCACGACCCCGACGAGCGGCTCGCGCTCTTGCGTCCGGCGCCCCCGGGCACGCTCGCGCACTACGCCGTTGACCCCGGGGTCGGCAACGTGAGGAACGACGGCCCCGAGAGAATCGCGCCGCACAAGCCGAGCTCGCTGTTTTGAGCCCGAACAGCCGAAAACCCCGAGTGACCAGTGAGTCGAAACTCACCCGCCCCTCGGGGTTCCCGAAGGCACATCTCCCAATCGCCCGTGTCGGACAGGCAACCGTTTGACGGCTGGCACTTCACGCCATTAGCCGTACCGAACTGCGGACCGAACTCCGCTGCCCGTTGGTGGGAATCCGTTCCTCTTGCGAGGCCCCTCTTCCCTCCCGATCCGAATCCCCTTTCGGTTCTCCGTCTCGTCGACAGGTGCTGCGTGAACTACGAGTGTTACTGTGCCAGAACCCGAAGACCGGGAGCAGGCCAAAAGGTGATATCAGGAACTTTTGCCCAGTATTCTGGTACGTTTTCCACCGGTTTCTTGCGGAAGGGCCGACATACCAACTAGTTAGTGGCATGTTTTCCACAGCGAATCCTCCTCCGGGTGCCGTGCCGACGACAAAATATCGTCGATTCAGAGGACTTCTGGCGCCGGTGCGGCCCGTTCGCGCCGCTCGTGTCGGCCCTCGACGCCAAGGGCCTCGCCTAGCGTTCGACCCATGAGCGATTCGATCGTCGACTTTGCACGCATCGAGTTCCAACGGCATTGCGACGGCGACCATCGCGCGGCGACGAAGGCCGTCCTCGCCCTGACCGTCGGGCCACGTCGATGATCGCCGTCGTCTTCGGACTGATGACGGCCCTCTCAAACGCCTTGGCTGTCGCGCTGCAACACATCGCGAGCACGAGTGACGCGAGCAAGTCGTCGGGCTGGCGATTCGTGCGGTACCTCTTTCGTCATCCGCTGTGGCTCCTGGGTTGGCTGGCGATGTTCGGGTCGCTCGTGTTCCAGGCGCTCGCCCTGCACTTCGGTCCCCTTTCGGTCGTGCAACCGCTGCTCGTCTCCGAACTCATACTCGCGCTCGTGCTGCGACAAGTGTGGCTGCGCCAGTCGATACGTGCCGTGACATGGATGTCCGCCGCGGTGACGGGCGCCGGTCTCGTCATCTTCCTTGTCGCGACGTCACCGAGTGCGAGCACCTTCGTGCCGTCGACGTCGCGCTGGCTCACCCCGTCCTTCGCCACCGTCGGCGTGGCGGCCCTCCTCGTCGTCGCGGCCCGGCGAGGCCCACCGAGTCGACGTGCCGCGCTCTTCGCCTCGGCGACTGCGCTCCTGTGGGCGCTCGAGGCGACGTTCATCAAGTCGACCACCGACACGATCAGCTCGTTCGGCCTCGGCGGAGCGTTTGCCCATTGGCCGGTCTACGCGTTGATGGTGGGCGGCGCGACGGGGCTCATCTGCGAGCAGGCGGCGCTGCACGTCGGACCCCTCAGCGTGTCACAACCCGTCATCGTCATCGTCGACCCCGTCGTCAGTGTCGTGCTCGGCGTCTGGCTCTACCGCGAGCACCTGCGTACTGGCGCGTGGCACCTCACGATCGGCTCGCTCGCCTTCGCGCTGATGTGCGCGGGCATCGTGGCGCTCACCCGCACCGCGCCGCCGACGATGACCGCCGACGTCCACCGGCTCTGAGGTTTCAGTCCAGCTGCTGGCGCAGGACCGTGCGGATCCCCGGCCATTCTGCGGGCAGGACCGAGTACATCGCCGAATCGCGCGCGGCGCCCTCTTCGCCCGCCACCATCGACGGCTGCCAGTAACGAAGAACCCCATCAAAGTGCGCGCCCAGACGTTCGATGGCCCGACGGGATCGTTCGTTTCGCGCATCGGTCTTGAGGTCCAGTCGCGCAACTTTCCAGACGTCGAAGGCGTGGTCGAGCATCAGCATCTTGGCCTCGGTGTTGATCGGCGTGCGCTGCGCTGACGCGGCGAGGAACGTCCCACCGATCTCGGCGGCGTCGGGGAACTCGCGGTCGAACCACCAGCGCAGGCTGAGGAACCTCGTCATCCCCACGATGCGACCGGTGTCGCTCGCGCGGGTCGCGAAGGGCACGCCGAGGAGCCCCGCCTGCTCCTCGAGCAGTCGGGCGACGGCCCTCTCCATATCCTCGGGCGTCTCGGGCACGTCCGTCCAGCAGTAGGACGAGCGGTCCTCGGACGCGGCGGCGACCAGGCCGGGTACGTCGTCGTGGGTCAGTGGCGTGAGCGTGACGTGTCGTCCGACGAGCGTGACAGCGAGGCCCGGTTCCATCAGTCAACACTAGGAGCCTTCCCGGAGGTACCGGAAGGCCGCTCCGTAGGATTGCTGGATGGACCTAGAACTGACCGAACGAGCTTTCCTGATCACCGGCGGCACCGACGGGCTCGGTCTGGCGCTCGCGCAACGGCTCATCGACGAGGGGGCAATGGTCGCCGTCTGCGGGCGCGACGCCGTGCGCCTCGGCGACGCGCAAGCCTCGCTCGGACCCGACGCGCTCTGCTTCGAGGCCGACGTCACCCGGTCGGCGCAGCTCGACGCCTTCGTCGACGCGACGCTGGCGCGCTTTGGACGCCTCGACGGCGTCGTCAACAACGCGGGACGCTCGGCGGGGTACCCGGTGGCGAGCTCCCTCGACGAGCAGTGGCGCGAGGACTACGAGCTGAAGGTCGTCGCGGCGCTGCACCTCGTGCGACGGACGCTGCCGGCCCTCGAGACCACGAAGGGCAGCGTGCTGAACGTGCTCGCGATCCTGGCGCGCGCGCCGCCGGCCAACTCGACCCCCACCTCAGCCTCGCGGGCCGCCGGACTCGCCTTCACCAAGGCGCTGGCCAACGAGGTCGGACCGCGGGGCATCCGCGCCAACGCTATCCTCATCGGGCTCATCGAGTCGGGACAGTGGGTGCGCCGGGCGAAGGACGCGGGCACGTCGTTGGAGGACTTCTACGGTGCGATGGCCGAGCGCTCGGGCATTCCACTGGGCCGCGTCGGACGGGCCGAGGAGTTCGCCGACGTCGCCACATTCCTGCTTTCGCCCCGCTCCACCTACGTGACCGGAGTGGGCGTCAGCGTCGACGGCGGGATGTCGGCGGTCATCTAGCGGCTCGCGTGAATTAGCCTCCAGTCGACGCACTGCGCGACGCCCGAGGGAGCCATGACCACTGTCCAGACCGTTCGCGGACCGATCGACTCGTCGGAGTTGGGCCGGACCTACGTCCACGAGCACGTCTTCGTACTCGACCTCGAGATCCAGATGAACTACCCCGAGGAGTGGGGCGACGAGGACGCGCGAGTCGCCGACGCGGTCGCTCAACTGTCAGCCCTCGCCGCCTCGGGTGTGCGCACCATCGTCGACCCGACGGTCATCGGCCTAGGGCGTTACATCCCCCGGATCCAACGGGTGGCGGCGCTCGTGCCCGATCTCAACATCATCGTGGCGACCGGCTGCTACACCTACGAGGACGTCCCGTTCTTCTTCCATCACCGGGGCCCGGCCCTCAGCCGAGCCCTCGGCTTCGAGGTGCCCGATCCCCTGGTCGACTTCTTCGTGCGCGACATCGAACGGGGCATCACCGACACCGGCGTGCGCGCCGGACTCTTGAAGTGCGCAATCGACGAGCCGGGGCTGACCTCGGGTGTCGAGCGGGTGCTGCGCGCCGTCGCCCAGGCCCACCTGGCCACCGCTACTCCGATCACCGTACACACCCACCCCGCCAGCCACCAAGGGCTGGCCGTCGAGCGGGTCTTCGCCGAAGAGGGCGTCGATCCCTGTCGGGTGGTGCTCGGGCACAGCGGCGACTCCGGAGACGCCGACCATCTCTCCCACCTCGCCGAGGTCGGTTTCTGGCTCGGAATGGACCGGTTCGGGATCAACGTGGAGATTCCTTTCGAGGCCCGCTGCGACATAGTGATCGAGATGTGCCGGCGGGGGTTCGCCGAGCGCATGATGCTGTCCCACGACAACGCCTGCTACCTCGACTGGATCGACCCCAACGTCCGGGCGTTCATGACCGACTGGAACTACCTGCACATCGGCAACGACGTGCTTCCCTACCTGCGCAAGCACGGCGTGAGCGAAGAGCAGATCACGACGATGCTCGTCGACAACCCCCGTCGATATTTCGAAGGGAAATGATCGACAAGGTTATGCACTCCGGACCCCTGATGGTAGGGTGCGCGTGACTACGGCCTGAAAGGGGTACGAGATGTCATCATTATTTTCAACGGGGGCCGTCGTGGGTACGTATGTGGCGGCGCTCTTGGCCCTAATCGTGCTGGCCAGCGTCGGGAGCATCATCACCTACATCATCATCGTGGTGGCCAACCGCGCTGAGCCCGATCCCACCGGCAAGCGCACGAGCGCGATCTACCACGTGGGCACCGCGTTCTTGACCCTGTGGCTTGAGGTGGCGGGCGTCATCGCAATCTTCGCCACGCTGTTCGCATTGATCGGCGCGGGGAAGAATACTTACTTCGGGTCAGAGGTCCATCCACTGGGCGACGCCACCATACGGGGGATTACCATTGGCCTCCTCCTCTTCATCGTGGGCGGGATATTGACAATGACGCACCGTCGCAAGGCGGTTGAGTTGGCGGAGACCGACAGTGACGAAGTAAGTCCTTCTAAGCGCGTGGTCCGTAGTTACGCGGCGGTCGTGAGCTTCATCAGCGTGATCGTCATGGTGGTCGCCGTGCTGGCCGCCGTGTGGGCAGTGTTGGGTCTCGTTGCTCCGGGTGTCTATCAGACTGGTTCACGCACTAGTGACGTGCGCGCGCTCTTGGACGAGGCGACCGTCCTGGCAGTATTTGCCTGGGTCTTCTCGACCCATCGGCGCCTAGTGGGCGTTCGCCGCGCCCCCGATCTGCCCTAGCCCGCGACACCGGCGAGTCAGGCGAGTCAGGCGAGTCAGGCGAGTCGGGCGAGCATCCTCGTGAACGTCGCTCGATCTGTACCGAGCGTGGCGAAGAAGGCGTGGTCACCCGGCTGGCGCCGTGGAGGTCCTCAGGGATCGAACGAGCGAGGCTTCCCCTGCCCCATGGCCCCCGGGACACACAAACGCCGCCTCGCGTGAGCGAAGCGGCGCTGTATCGTCCGGCGGAAGCCCGGATGGCGGTGGCGGTGGGATTTGAACCCACGGAGGGTTTCCCCTCACACGCTTTCGAGGCGTGCTCCTTTGGCCGCTCGGACACGCCACCGCGGAAGAGTGTAGCGGCGGCGATTGGGGCTCCGCGAATCGCTTCCGCGCGCTTGGCAGCGTCTCAGCGTGCGACAGTTTCCCCATGAACCGGTGGGACGACGCGATGCGGGAGGCGATGGGTGTTGCTCGTACGGCCTCGGCCGCGGGCGACGTACCGATCGGCGCAGTACTCCTCGACGCTGACGGTGTCGTGGTCGCTGCTGCCGGCAACGAGCGCGAGCAGCATCACGACCCGACGGCGCACGCCGAAGTTCTGGTGCTGAGGCGCCGCGCGGAAGAGCTTGGCACGTGGCGGCTCGACGGGCACACTCTCGTCGTCACGCTCGAGCCCTGCACGATGTGCGCGGGTGCGTCCGTGCTGGCTCGGGTCGAACGGATCGTGTTCGGCGCGTACGACCCCAAGGCCGGCGCCATCGCCTCGCTCTGGGACGTCGTCCGCGACCCTCGCCTCAACCACCGCCCGCAGGTCGTCGGCGGCATCCTCGCCGACGAGTGCGGCGAGTTGCTCGCCGAGTTCTTCGCTGACCGCCGCTGAGTCGAGAGGCCAGTTGGTGTTGCGACACGCCGCGTTGAC
Source organism: Acidimicrobiales bacterium (assembly GCA_043782995.1). GTDB lineage: Bacteria > Actinomycetota > Acidimicrobiia > Acidimicrobiales > RAAP-2 > RAAP-2. The sequence continues at coordinate 10,055 of JAYVZV010000065.1, forward strand.
CGCGCGTGTCGTGGCCTGTGGAGCAGGGGAGGAGCCGGCTGGGTCACAGCCCGACGCTCCTCAGCTGAACTGCTCGGCCACCTTGCGGGCCTGGGGGCCGAAGTGGATCTGGTCGGCGACGTGGAGGGCGAGGGTGTCGGAGTCGGCGTCCCAGTCGGCGCAGATGGCCTCGAGGGTCATCTCCGACAGACCCTGGTCGGCGAACAGGTCGAGGTCGCCGACGAGGCCGTCCTCGTCATCGTCGTCCGGAACCTCCATGCCGAGGAAGTCGACGATGTCGCGGGCCAGCGACCAGGCCTCCGCCGCGTAGACGTCGCTGAGTACGACGTGTACGTGACGGCCCCGTACACGTACTGCCGCGAAGAACTCCCCCGCGATCGACACCAGGGCTGACGCACCGGAGTCACCGGGAAGCCGCTGCAGGTGGGCGATCAGGTCGTCGAGGTCGTTCGCCAGGTCGATGTCGAGGGCGGTGACAACAGGGGTGCCGTCCTCGCGGTACATGGCCATGATGAAGTCGATGTCGTCCTCGAGGGCGTCCTCGACGTCGTCGTCTTCGTCCTCTTCGAGGTCGTCGTCGACGAGATCCGGGTCCGCATCCTCCAGGCCGGGACGGTCGTCGCCGCGGTCGCCGAGGTCGTAGACCACCGCGTCTTCGCTGTCGGCCATGATGACCTCCCTTTCGCCGTCCCCCATCGAATCATGCCCAGGCCCACAACGCACTAGTGGGTCCAGGACATCACCGACCCGATGCTGACTCGTTACCTCGGATGTGCCAAGGTTTGGGGTGTGGAACTCCGAGTCATCGACCATCCTCTCGTTGCGCACAAGCTGACCCTCCTGCGTGACCGCACCACCGACTCCCCGACGTTCCGGCGCCTGGTGGACGAGCTCGTGATGCTGCTCGCGTACGAGGCCACGGATCAGGTACGCGTCGAGCCGGTCGAGATCGAAACCCCGATCCAGAAGACGATGGGTGTGCACCTGTCGAAGCCGCGCCCGCTGGTCGTCCCGATCCTTCGCGCCGGTCTGGGCATGCTCGAGGGCATGTCGCGGCTGATGCCGTCGGCCGAGGTCGGTTTCGTCGGCATGGTGCGCGACGAGGAGACGCTCGAGCCGTTCACGTACGCCGAACGCCTCCCCAGCGACCTCCACGGCCGCCAGTGCTATGTGCTCGACCCGATGCTCGCGACCGGCGGCTCACTCGCCGGCACCGTGCAGTTCCTCGTGAACCGCGGCGCCGACCACATCACCTGCATCTGCCTCATCGCCGCGCCCGAAGGCATCGAGCGGATGCGGAAGCTGCTGGCGGAGGTCGACGTGCCGTGCACGCTCGTTGTCGCGGCCGTCGACGAGCGCCTCAACGAGGTCGGCTACATCGTGCCGGGCCTCGGCGACGCGGGCGACCGCCTGTACGGGCTGGCTCAGTAGCTCGTACGCACGCGTACAGCCTGTCCGGTCGTACCCACAGCCGGTCCGGTCGTACGTCGCTGCGACCCCTGTACGAGCTGGCTCAGTAGCCCTACGACTCGCGGACGCCTCGATGATGTCGTTATCAGGTGCGCCAGATCCGTACGTCTCGGCCTGGGCCTACGAACGTGTGGTTATGAGGTCTCCTGGCCGACTCACAACCACACGTTCGAGGCGGTGGGGATGACGGGTCGATCGCCACCCCTTCCATAACGACGTCTTCGAGGCCTTCGTCAGCGCTTCGCCGACAGCTCCGCCCAGCCCTTCTCGATCTCGGCCGTCATCGCCACTCCTTTGAGACGTTTCACTCCACCTACGAAACCACCCTGCCCCCGTCAAGGCCCCCAGCCCAAACGGGAGACGCCGCCTTTGTACGGAGTGACGGCACGCCACCTCGGCGGGAGACTCTGTACCCCTCGGCGGGAGACTCTGCACCCCTCGGGGGGAGGTTCCCGATCGACGAGCATCCCCAGACCTCCCCGCGAGCAGTACAGGACCTCCCCGCGAGCAGTGCAGAGTCTCCCCACGAGCAGTACAGGAACTCCCCACGAGCAGTGCAGGACCTCCCCACGAGGGGAGCTGGTGCGTGCAGAGGGTGGGTTTCTGAGGCGTCAGGCGAGGCCGGCCACGAACTGGTTGAGACGTACCTCGTGAGCCTGGAGCGCCTTCACGAGGGCGATCTGGGTACGGGCCCGGTCGAGGTTCTGGGCGGGCCGACTCACCTGGTAGTACGTGTCGCCGGCGAGGTAGTCGCCGAGGAAGCGGTACGCCTGCTCGAGCGTCATCACCTCGCCAGCCAGCACGAGCAGCTCGCGCTCGGCGCGCAGCAATGCCGAGCCAGCCCCCGCGAGATACCCCGTAGCCAGCGCCTCGAACATCGGTACGTCCACGTCGACAGCCGAGGCTTCCACCGCGTCCTCCCGCACCGTCGTGGCCCCCGATCGACACAGGTCGGCGAAGTCGTACAGGCTGAGTCCCGGCATCACCGTGTCCAGGTCGAGCACGCAGATCGCCTCGCCCGTCGCGTCGTCGAGCAGCACGTTCGACAGCTTGGTGTCGTTGTGGGTGATGCGCTCGGGGAGTACGCCTTCGGCGGCGAGGCGCATCATCGAGCCCGCCAGCTCCTCCCGCCCCAGCAGCCAGTCGACCTCGCGCCGCACCCCGGCGAGCCGCCCGACGGGATCCGCGGACACCACCGCGGCGAAGTCCCGATACCTCGTGGGGGTGTCGTGGAAACGCGGGATGGTCTCGTACAGCCTCGGCCCCTCGAAGTCCGCCAGCAGCCGCTGGAAGTGCCCGAAGGCGAGCGCGGCCTGGTACGCCTGCGCCGGGTGCGTGATCACCTCGTGGCTCGTCGCATGAGAGATGAACGCGAACACCCGCCACACCTGCCCGGCTGCGTCGACGTGCCAATCCGCTCCCGACACCGCCGGCACCAGCGTCAACACGCGCCGGTCGAGGTCCGGTACGCCCTCGGCCTCGAGCCGACCTCGTACATGCCGCGTGACCCGGGCGACGTTCTCCATGAGCTCCACCGGCCGCGTGAACACGGTGTCGTTGATGCGCTGCAGGATCCATCGCCCGGTCCCTGAGGGTTCGCCGGCCGAAGGCTCGCGAACGTCTCGAAGGGCCGGCCCTTCGTGACGCACGGGGGCATCCGGCCCCGGTGCCCTCAGGGAACCGACGACCAGGTACGTGTCGTTGATATGGCCCCCGCCGTAGCGCCGCACCGACGTCGGCGTCAGGCCGAACTCCTCGGCGATCGCGTCCGGAATCCCCGTGACCGTCATCGTCATGCGCGCCACACCAGCGGCGACTGGTACTCGCCGCTCGCCACCAGCTCCGCCAGCCGGGACGCCACCGCGCCCCGGTCCGCCGCGTACGTCATCCCGAACCACGGGTCCGGCGAGGTCAGCACATCCACCGTCGCCGACCCGTCGGACACCAGCCGGTCGATGACCGCCGGCAGGTACAGCTCGGCCGTCAGGGCCCCCGAGCCTGTCGCGTCCC
>JAYVZV010000066.1:0-13442 GCA_043782995.1 Acidimicrobiales bacterium
GTACCGCTCGATGAGATGGTCATTGTCGGTCCGGCCCGCGCCGCTCGACCGAGATGTTCGAGTAACCAACATTGTCACGTCATCGGCAACCCTCTCCACAATGTCGATGGCGTCGACGGCATCGGTCCAGCGCTTCGGGATCGACTCATCTCCGAAGCGAGTCCCGAGGAGGTTCCCGCAAATCGAACCCGTCGAGTCGGAGTCGCCCGAGTGATTGGCGGCGGCGACGACCCCTTCTTCGAAGTTCGCGGCGCCGACCGCGCAGGCAATGGCGATGGCAATGGCCTCCTCCCCCACCCAGCCACCACCGATCTCTCGTTCAATCGTGTCCGGCGAGGGCACTCCCTCGCGCCCTAGTAGCAGTGCGCGGGCGACGACTGCACGCATCTCGGGCGTGGTGAGCTCTAGCGACATCTCGACCGCCTCGACAACGACGGCCCCACCGAGCAGACACGAAATAATCGCCGCGAAGAGCCCGGCCGAGTGAATACCGAGGTCGTGGCCGTGGGTAATCGCGGCCAGCTCGCAACCCCGTTCGTACGAACCGGCGAGGTCTCCGTCGGCGTCACTGGCCCCGACGATTCCCGCCGGGGACGCGCGCATCACTCCCCCGCAGCCTTTCGAGTCGTTGAGGCGATACTCAATTGAGCCGCAATCACCGCTCCGCAGCGCCATCAGACAGGTGCCGCCCGGCGACTCACGACAGTGGAGTCGCTGCTCCCTGACCAGCCAGCCCATCGGGGGCCCACTGCTCTCGTCGACCAGGCATCCCCACTCGTATCCCTGCGTGACCATCCAGTGGAGATACGACCGATAAAGCGCCAAAGTGGGATCATTCACCGCGCGGTCGCCCGGCTCGAGTGCTGCTGCGATTAGTCCTTCGCAGGTGAACAACGTCATCTGTGTGTCATCGGTGAAGTGGCCTGGGGGGAGAATCTCGGTGACTCCCCGGTCGCCGTGTTGCGCCCGAATCTCAGGCCAGCTCGCGAACTCAATGGGAGCCCCCAGGGCGTCACCCACCGCTCCGCCGATGAGGCATCCCCTAATGCGGCTGGTGGTTGACGGCAGTGGGCTCACCTCAGGAATCTACGACGAGGTTGTGACATCAAGACGCAGCGAACGTCGTGCGACGGCCCCCGTTGGCGTGAAGCGGTGATTCCGACTCGCCATTCAATGCTCGGGTCCCTCTATGATTCGCGACTATGCCGAAGGTTGCGCGAATATTGGTCGTTTCGGACTCGGTCGCCGGCGGTCTGAGCGAGGACCGCGGTGGGCCTACCCTCGAGCAGTCGTTGAGCGAGTCCGGTTACGAGGTAGACGTCCGTCGAGTCGTCGCCGACGGGATCGAGACGGTCGCCGCAGCCCTGCGAGAGATGAGCAACGGCTTCGCCGGGCTACTCGTCACGACCGGCGGCACCGGTTTCTCACCACGCGACCTCACCCCCGAAGCGACGAGAACGGTCATCGAACGCGAGGCTCCGGGCCTCGCGGAGGCGATGCGCCTCATCAACCCGCTCGGGCGACTCTCGCGCGGAGTCGCCGGAACAGTTGGTGAGACGCTCATCATCAACCTTCCCGGCAGTCCCGGCGGAGCGTTCGAGTGCCTTAATGCGGTGCTCGACGTCATTCCCCACGCGCTCGAGCTACTGAGCGGAGTCCAACCGCATCGCTCCCCGGACAACTCCGCCCGCTCGTAGCTCGGCGTTCAGCCTCCCGAGACGGGAGGCAAGAACGCGACCTCGGACCTCTCGGATATCTCGATGTCGCGATCGACCGACTCGCCGTCCACCCAGATCGAGCACGACGCCAGTGCCTGGGCCAGAGAATCGCCGTAGCGACGCCGGGCCTCGAGCACCAGTTCGTCGATGGTCCGACCGGCGAGGTGATCTTTGCGGCACCCGGTTAAATCGACCAGGGGGCCGAAGAACAGCGCGGTCACCACGTCAGCCCCCGATCATTGACATCGACCGGCGCGGTCGAAGCAGTTGGAGGTCGTCGCTCCCGCGGCCGGCCTTCTTCTCCCACACGGAACGTCGAAGCGCCCCCTCAATCGTCGCGTCGTCGCAACCCCCTCGCATGAGGTCGCGCAGCGGTGTCTCGTCCTGGGCGAAGAGACAGTTTCTCACGTGCCCGTCGGCCGTTAGGCGAAGCCGGTCGCACGTCCCGCAGAACGGCTCGGTGACGGTCGCGATGACGCCGATCTCACCTCGGCCGTCGCGGAACCGGTAGCGGACGGCGGGAGCTACCGCGTCGACGCGCGCTACTCGCTCCAGCGGCCATACCTCGTTGATGCGACTAACGACGTCGGAGGACGCGACGACGCTCGTCGGGGCCCAGCTGTGATCGCCGTCGAGTGGCATGAACTCAATGAATCGAACGACCCGCCCGGTCTCACGAGCGAAGGCCGCGAAGTCGAGCAACTCGTCATCGTTGATCCCCGCCATCAGCACGACGTTGAGCTTGACCGGGCCGAGCCCGGCCCGGTCGGCGCTCTCCATCGCCGCGAGGACCGTGGCGAGGTCGCCGCGGCGCCGAATCTCGGCGAAACGGTCGGGACGCAACGAGTCGCAACTCACGTTCACGCGGGTGAGGCCGGCCTCGGCGAGCGGCGCGGCCAGGCGCGACAGGTCCATGGCGTTAGTGGTCATCGCGATGTCGCTAAGTCCTAGGCGAGCGAGGTCGCGCACGAAGTCGACGATTCCGCGACGTACTAGCGGCTCACCGCCCGTCAAGCGCACCGTGCGAATGCCGAGTCCGTGGGCGACGCGCACGACCCGCAGCAACTCCTCGTAGGTCAGGATCTTGTCGCGCGCCCCGAAGACCATGCCCTCCTCGGGCATGCAGTAGACGCAGCGCAGGTTGCATCGGTCGGTCACCGAGACGCGAAGGTCCGTGTGGACTCGGCCGAAGCCGTCGACTAACGGGCCCTCGCCCGGCATCTCGGGAGCGGGGCCGCGCCGGATCGCTACCGGCGTCGGTGGATCAATGACCGGTTCGCTCACGGGCCCTCCACCGAGCCGACCGTGACGATCGCGCCGAGGCCTCCCAGAGAGTCGGCGTCCAGGATCCACGTCTCGACCTCGCCGCCGGCCGCGACACCGTCGCCGTCGGGCAGAAGTGAGAGCGCGTTGGCGCGAGCCATCGAGCTGAGCACGTGCGAGGCCTGGGATCCGGCGGAGCGGACGTGGATTCGACCGTCCTCACCCACCCGCGCACGCACGCTGACGACGTGAACCTTCCCGTCGGCACCTCGTTCCAGCGGCTCGTCGGCGATTGCCGCGATCACGGGACGAAAGAGCGCCGAGTGTCCCGCCATCTGACGCAGCGCCGGTCTCACTAAGAGCTCGAAGGAGACGAGGGAGGACACCGGATTGCCCGGGAGGCCAAAGACCGGCGTCGACGACGCGGCCAGTCGACCAAAGGCGAACGGCTTGGCCGGTCGGACCGCGACGCTGAGCGACCGCATCGTGCCCCCGCACAGCTCGTCGAGCACCACTTTGACGAGGTCGGCGTCGCCCACGCTCACTCCCCCCGAAGTCAATACCGCGTCGCACGACGCCCCCGCGTTCTCGATCGACGCCGTCAGTCGGGCGCGGTCGTCGTCCACGATTCCGAGGTCGACGGCCACGAAGCCCGCGCTTCGCACCAGGCCCAGCAGCGCGTGGCGGTTGGAGTCCCTGATCTGGCCCAGCGCGAGTGCGCCGGGGCCCTCCGTGAGCTCGTCGCCGGTCGATAGCACGCCGACTCGCGGACGGGGATGGACTCGCACGGTCTCTCGACCGAGGCTCGCCAGGACACCGAGGTGCGCCGGGCCCAGTACCTCTCCCTCTTCGAAAACGAGTACTCCGCTTCTCAAGTCGTCACCGGGCGATCGGACGAACTGGCCTCGGCCGACCGTGCCCTGAATGACGACGGTGGCACCCCCGTCGATTGAGTGCGTCAGCTCCACCATGCAGACACCGTCGGCGCCGGCGGGCAGGACCGCGCCGGTCATGATCCGGATCGCCTCGCCGGCGCCGACGACCTTCGACGACGGGCGACCGGCGAGAGCGGTGTCGACAACCTTCAGGGCGACCGGTGTCTCAAGCGTGTCGGCGGAGCGGACCGCGTAGCCGTCCATCGAGGAGTTGGCAAACGGTGGTATATCGTCGGTCGAGACGATCGTCTCCGCGAGCACGCTGCCGAGCGACTCGTCCAGTTTGACGACGACCGGACCGAGCGGCGACGTGGCTTCCAGCGTCAACCGCAGAACCTGGTCGATTGCTATCAGCGTCACGAACCGACCACCCGTTCGTCGCCGGTCACGGAGAGACCGATCAACGGATGTGGGTCCAACGCCCACTCGCGACCTCCGGCCCACGTCTCGCGCTTCCAGATCGGCACCGTCTCCTTCAGGGTGTCGATGCAGAACTGGGCCGCCTCGAACGCCTCTCCACGGTGCGGCGACGACACGACTACGACGACGGCCACTTCGCCGACGTCGAGCGTCCCGACGCGGTGCAAGAGCGCCACGCGAGCGATCTCCGGCCACCGACCTCGGGCGGTATCGGCCACCTCTCGGAGCCGTCGCTGCGCGAGGCTGTCGTAGGCCTCGTACTCGAGCGAGGTGACGTCGGGCCGGCCTTCGGAGAAGTCCCGCACGGTCCCGCAGAAAGTGACGACGGCGCCACATCCGCGCTCCGAGGCCCACCGCATGGCCTCGTCGACCGGGAGCGCCGCGTCGCCGACACCGACCCACATCCCGTCGTCGGGCATCTCGAACATGTCGTTCACGCTACCGGTCGGTCGTCAGGTGGGCGCCGCCAGTCGCCCGAACGTCCGCCGGACTTCTCCCAGAGGGCCAGCTCGCCGATCGTCGCCTTCGGCTCGAACTTGCGAAACTCGCCGACGATCGACAGCGCCGCCACCGCGCAGGCCGTCAACGCCTCCATCTCGAGTCCGGTGCGCTCGAAGGCCTCGGCGACCGCGTGGACGTGCACGACACCGACGCCGACTTCGAAATCAAGCGAGAGACCGTCGACGTGAATCGGATGGCAGAGAGGGATGAGCCTCGAGGTGCGCTTGGCCGCCATGATTCCCACCGCCCGGGCCTCACTGAAGACTCGATTGGAGTCTCGCTCGTCCGCCAGGTAGTCCAGGGCCCCTGACGCCAGCGTCACCTGACACCGGGCCACGGCGCGACGTTCGGACGGCTGCTTCGCGGTGATGTCGACCATGTTGGCGGCGCCGTGCTCGTTGACGTGGGTGAGCTTGACTCGTGGTGCCGACGCGGAGGCATCGAAGGTGTTATTCATGCTCGGCGGTCGCCCCCTCGGCCGGCCATGTCAGTGGGGGTCGGCGATTCGAGGGCGGTGGACGGCGCCAAAAAGACGATCGCCCACGAAGTTGGCTTCAGGAAACATCGACTCGCGCGTGTTCGAATTCGTCATGTGCTGACATTAGGGGCGTACATGCTCCCACGATGACCGAGATGGTGGACGCAACGGCTAGAAACCGTAAATGCAATAACATCGTTGGAAATTACCCGAATGTACAGACTATTGGTCACTGCAACTTGTCAAATACGAATATGAGGGCTAACCTCGTCGCCCATGGCCCATTACCGCCCCGGACAGTTGTCCGAACTCCTTGGCGTCAGCCCGGACACCATCCGGCGCTGGTGCGACCAGGGCCGCATCGAGACCGACCGTTCTGAGGGTGGGCACCGCGTGGTCGACGGCGCCTCGCTCGCTCGCTTCATCCACGACGAACAGGAGGCCTACGCCCCCGACGAGTTCCTCTCCCAGTCGGCTCGCAATCGATTTACCGGAGTCGTCACCCGCGTGGAGCGCGACGGGCTGACCGCCATCATCGAGCTGCGCGCCGGCCGGTTCCGAGTGGTCTCGCTGCTGACCCGCGAGGCCGTCGACGACCTCCGTCTCGAAGTCGGAGATCTGGCGACCGCGGTCGTGAAGTCGACCGACGTCATGATTGAGCTGGTGAGTTCGTGAAGCGGCTCACCCGCACCGCAAGGTTGCGTCGGACGGTCCCCGCCTCCCTCTCCGTTGTAGCGCTCTCGCTCGCCGCGCTGGGCGTCGCCCCGGGAAGCGCGACTTCGGCCCCGCTGACCGGCTCGATCACGGTGTCGGCGGCCTCGTCATTGACCGGCGTCTTCACGCATCTGGCCAAAAGCTTCGAGAGCGCCCATCGCGGCACGTCAATCGCATTCAACTTCGCCTCGTCGAGCATTTTGGCCCTCCAGATCAAGCAAGGTGCGCCCGCCGACGTCTTCGCGTCGGCGTCCACCAAGGAGATGGGGGGCGTCCAGAAGGCCGGCGACATGGCCGGTGCGGTCGTGGTCTTCACACGCAACACGCTCGCCATCGTGGTGAAGCCTGGGAACCCACTGCACATCCACTCGCTCGCCGACCTCACGAAAGCAAAGGTCGTGGCGCTCTGCGTGGCGACGGCACCGTGTGGGAAGGCCGCCCGTTTGGCGCTATCGGCGAGCCAAGTGGGGATTCCCACTTCGCGGATCTCCTTGGGGCAGGACGTCAAGTCGACCCTGGCTCAGGTGACCACCGGTGACGCCGACGCCGCGATCGTCTACGTCACCGACGCCCGGACGGTGGGCCACCTGGGCGTCGCCGTGGCGATTCCCCCGTCGCAGAACGTCATCACCAGCTACCCAATCGGACTCGTGAAGGCGTCCACCCATCGCGCCCTGGCCCAGGACTGGATCACGTACGTGCTCGGCCCGACCGGGCGTCGCGCGTTGCTCTCCGCCGGCTTCCTGCCGGCCCACTAGGTCCTCTGCGACCGTGCCGGCACGGCGGCGACCCCCGATCGCGGTCACGGTCGTCGCGGCAGTGACGGTGACGTTCCTCGCCATCCCCCTGTTTGGACTCCTCGCCAAGGTGTCGTGGTCGAGCCTCGGGCGTGACCTCACCTCGTCGGTCGCCCTCGACGCCCTGCGACTGTCGCTCGTCTGCTCGCTGTGGACCGTCCTGCTCTCGGTCGTTTTCGGCCTGCCACTGGCGTGGGTCCTCGCTCGCACCGAGTTCCCCGGTCGAAGCCTGGTCCGAGCGCTGGCGACCTTGCCGATGGTGCTGCCGCCGGTCGTCGGCGGCGTGGCGCTCTTGTTGGCGTTCGGCCGCAACGGGATCCTCGGTCGTCCCCTCTTCGACATCTTTGGCCTGCAGTTGACCTTCAGCACCGCGGGAGTTGTCATGGCCGAGACGTTCGTGGCGATGCCCTTCCTCGTCATCACCGTGGAGGCGGCACTGCGCACGGTCGAGCCCCGCTATGAGGAGGCGGCGTCGACGTTGGGCGCCGGACCCTGGACCACCTTTCGGCGCGTCACGCTCCCCATGATCGCGCCATCGCTCGTCGCGGGCAGCGCCCTGACGTGGGCACGGGCCCTGGGTGAGTTCGGCGCCACCATCACGTTCGCCGGCGACATCCAGGGACGGACCCAGACGCTGCCCCTCGCGGTCTACGTTGCCCTGGAGGGAAACGAGCCGGTCGCCATCGCCCTCTCGCTGGCGCTGCTCGCCGTCTCGATCGCGGTCCTCGTGGCGCTTCGGGGCTGGTGGCTCGGAGCGATTCGACCATGAGCCTTGAAGCCGAAGTCCGGGTCACGCTCGACACGTTCGAGCTCGCGGTCGACCTCACCATTGCCGACGGCGAAGTCGTCGCGGTGCTGGGTCCCAACGGCGCCGGCAAGACGACGCTGGTACGGGCGCTCGCCGGACTGACGGCTCTCAATACTGGCCACGTGACCCTTGACGGCGTCGTCCTGGATCGTCCTTCCACCCGCGTCTTCGTCGCACCTGAGCAACGCCGCGTCGGAGTGGTCTTCCAGGACTACTCCCTCTTCACACACCTCACCGCGGAGGAGAACGTCGCCTTCGGGCCCCGCTGTCGCGGCGTGGCCAAAGTCGACGCCCGTCGCCGGGCCCGTGAGCTGTTGGAGGGTATGGAACTGGCCGACGTGGCCAATGTGCGGCCCGGTCAACTCTCCGGTGGCCAGGCCCAACGGGTCGCCCTCGCGCGAGCGCTCGCCACCGAACCTCGGATGCTGCTGCTCGACGAGCCGATGGCGGCCCTCGATGCCGCGACGCGCCCCTTGATGCGCCAACAGCTGCGCCGCCACCTGGGGGCCTTCGACGGACCCACCGTCGTCGTGACCCACGACCCCGTGGACGCCGCCGCACTCGCCGACCGACTGGTGATCGTCGAAACCGGGCGCGTCGTTCAGCAGGGAACCCTGCGGGAGGTGGCGGCCCACCCGCGCACGGCGTTCGTGGCCGAGCTGATGGGACTCAACCTCGTCCGGGGTCGCGCGGACGGGACTCGTCTGGTGCTCGCCGACGGCACGGAGCTCCATACCGCCAGCGAGGCGACCGGTGACGTCTTCGCTGTCATCTCGCCCCGCGACGTCGCTCTGTACTCGTCGGCGCCCGGGGGCAGCCCGCGTAACAGCTGGCCGACGCACGTCGACGAAGTTCACGTTCTCGGACCGCGGGTGCGGGTCCTGCTCGACGCACCGGTACGCATCGCCGCCGAAGTCACCGCGGAAGCGGCCCGCGAGCTCGGTTTGGTCGCGGGAGCGATGGTGTGGGCCTCGGTGAAGGCCACTCAGGTCGACGTTTACGACGCCGAGGGCTGATTGATGCGCAGCGACGAGCCTCGCTCTTAGTCTGGGGACGTGACGAGCGAACCTCCTGCGTCTCCCGAACGCCCGACTCGCGTCGGACGCCGGGTGCTGTTGGCCATGATCGGTACCGCCGTGGCCGGCGTGGCTCTCGGGGCGCGGGTCCAGAATGCCGTCGGCCACGCCATCGGCACGGGGTTCGGCGGCCTCATCCCCGGGGGCGACCGCTTCCGCATCTACTCGGTCACCGGCGCCTACCCCGACATCGCTCCGGCGGACTACCGCCTCAACGTGACGGGCCTCGTGGATCGCCCGCTGAACCTGAGCCTCGAGGACCTGGTGGCGATGCCCTCGGTCGAGCTGGTACGGGACTTCCAGTGCGTCACGGGCTGGCGCGTCCCCCAGGTCCACTGGGCCGGCGTGCGGCTCTCGGACGTCCTGGACGCCGCCGGAGTGCGGTTGCCCGCCGCGATGCTCGCCTTCAGTTCGTACGACGGGCTCGACACCGAGAGCCTCACGTTGCACCAGGCCCGACTCCCCGACGTCATCGTCGCCTACCGGATGCTCAACGCCCCGATCACCCGCGAGCACGGCGGACCGGTCCGGCTCTACGTGGCGCCGATGTTCGGGTACAAGTCGATCAAGTGGCTGAAGGAGATCAAAGTCGTCCAGTCGGCCCCGCTCGGCTACTGGGAGCACGACGGCTTCCCCGCCGATGCGTGGTTCGGGTCGCTCCAGAAGATCGAGAAGTCGCTTGTCTAGTGCCTCTCCGGGGCGGTCCGACGTCCGCTCCACCCAGTCGCGCGTCGTCCGTTTCGACCGGGTAGAGCGGGCCCTGCACTGGAGCACCGCGGGGCTCTTCCTCGTCCTCATCGCGACGGCGCTGCCGCTCTACTTCCCCCAGATCGAGAGCGTCGTGGGACGGCGCGCCCTGTTGGCCCACGTCCACCTCTGGACCGGCATCGCCCTGCCGGTCCCCTTCGTCATTGCGGTCGCCGGCCCCTGGGGGCGAGGGTTCGTCGCGATCTGCGCCGCTTCAACCTGTGGTCCCACGACGAGGTCCGCTGGCTGCGGTCCTTGGGCCGTCGGACGGTCCACGTCACCGACAAGTTCAACCCCGGCCAGAAGCTGAACGCCCTTTTCGTGGCGGGCAGCGTCGTCGTGATGCTGGGGACCGGACTGATCATGCAGTGGTACGGCGTGGCGCTCAACTACCGAACGGGGGCGACGTTCGTCCACGACGGGCTCGCGACGATCCTCGTCGTCGTCATCGTCGGCCACGTCGTGGTGGCTCTCTCGCACCCCGTGGCGCTGCGCTCGATGTGGAGGGGCTGGGTGAGCGAATCGTGGGCGCGACTACACGGCCCCGAGGAGTTCGAGACCGCTAGTCCGTCGCTGCGCGCCGGCGCGGACGGTGTAATCGGCCCGCTCGAGGCCGGCCGGGTCCCGTCGGGTCCCACGCCTCACTGACCAGCGTGGCAACGTTGACATAACGCCCGGAGACCGGATTGACGGCCCCTAGGAGCGACCTCGGAGCCTCTGTAACGCATTTCTGGACTACGAGACGGTGTAGTGAATGCACACTTGTCGCGATTTCTCTGCCCACGAGCCCCTCAAGGGACTCGTCGCGCCAGTCTGGGCTCGCGCCGAGGCGACTCTCGACGCCATGGGCCGTCGTGGCGAGATGCGGCTCGACAGGCCACTCTCGACCCGGGCCGACCGGGTCCCTAATCCGCTAGTTGAAGGAGAAGACAGATGAAGTTGAAGAGTCCCATTGCAATTGGAACGCTGGTGGCCTGCGGGACGCTCGTGGCCTCGGGCGCGGGCGCCGCGATGATGCACGGCACGTACCACGTCGACGCCCTCGGTCATAACATCACCCACAAAATGGGCTCGCCGATGATGACGGACTACGTCAAGGGCACGATCGTGCTGAACACCGACAACAACAAGATCTGCTCGGCACTCCAGCAGCACGGTCTCGGCATGGTCACCTCGGCCGACATCAACGTCGGAGCAACGGGCAAGGACGGGCCGTCCGTCGCCATGCTCAATATCGCCCAGATCAACAGTCACTCGATGCATCCCTCGTGCGTGACGGTTACTCACATGCTCGCCAACGAGATCCTGGCTCACCCGAACCACTACTACCTGGTCGTCTCGAACGCGAAGCACCCCCATGGCGCGGTCCGCGGCCAGCTCTAGACGACGCCACTCGTCGGTGACGCGGACCCTCCCCCTGGTCCGCGTCACCGACGGAACCCTCCGTGGCGACGCCGTGAACGAAGTCGATAGTGAGGCGCTACGGTGAACCAGGTGCCGAGCCCGATGCCCGAGAGAATCCACGTAGGACGGCGGATTTTCCTCGGGCTGACGGCGATGGGTGCCGCCGGCGTGGTCCTCGGGACCGAGGCGCAGAATTTCGTCGGGCAGAAACTCGGTTCGGGCCTGGCCTCGATCCTGCCCGGCGGTAACCGATTCCGGATCTACTCAATCACCGGTACGTACCCGTCGATCAGCGAGCGGCGCTACCGGCTGAAGTTGAGTGGACTCGTCGAGCGTCCGGTGACACTCAACCTCAGCGACCTGAAGGCCATGCCGTCGACCGACTTCGCGAAGGCCTTCCAGTGCGTGACCGGGTGGCGCGTGCCCGACGTCCCGTGGCGCGGCGTGGCGCTGCGCCACCTCCTCGAGTCGGCCGGCGTGAAATCCAATGCGGTCGCGGTCAGCTTCGACTCCTACGACCACGCCGACTCCGAGAGCCTCACCATCGACCAGGCCCACCTCGACGACGTCATCGTCGCCTACGAGATGTACCACGCACCGGTGACCCGCGAGCACGGCGGGCCGGTCCGGCTGCTGGTCCCCCAGATGTACGGCTACAAGTCGCTCAAGTGGCTCTCGGGCATCCGCGTCGTCGACCGCGTCGAGCCGGGCTACTGGGAGTTGAACGGCTACCCCGTCAACGGCTGGCTCGACGGGTCGACCGGCGCGACGAACCCCCACCCCACCCTCTCGTGACGACGACCGCCATTCCTCGGGCGTCGGCCGTCACCGTCTTGCGCTTCGACGCCGTCCAGCGCAGCGCGCACTGGCTCAACGCGGCGATGTTCCTGACGCTGATGTTCACAGGTCTACCGCTGTACTTCGGCTCCTTCTTCGGCGTCGTGTTCCCCCGTCACACCATCCAGACGGTCCACCTCTGGACCGGTCTCTTGCTCCCGCTGCCCGTGGCGATCTCTCTCGTCGGACCCTGGGGTCAGCGGATGCGCGACGACTGGCGTCGCCTCGGCCAGTGGACCCGGGCCGAGGTCCGGTGGCTGCGCACCCTCGGACGCTCGGCGTTGACGGCCGACAAGTTCAACCCCGGACAGAAGTTCAACGCGATCTTCACGCTCTCGGCGATCGTCGTGCTCTTCGTAACCGGCTACATCCTGCAGTGGTTCCGCTTCTTCCCCGTCTCGTGGCGCAGCGGAGCCACGATCACCCACGACCTCTTCTCCTTCGCGGTCTTCGCCATGGTGACCGGTCACGTGCTCTTCGCGCTCGCCAACCCGGCGTCCCTGCGCTCGATGTTCACGGGACGGGTTCGAGAGGACTGGGCGAAACGACACGCGCCCGCGTGGATCGACGAGGAGCAAGGCACTCGACCCTGACCGGTTGATACGGCCCTCGCGAGCGGTCCGTGGAGATTCCTCAGCGGCGACGAGATGTACGACGCCGGGACCTTATTGGAACCTGATTCCACGAGTCTGCGCGTCACTAAATGCCGTAATTGCTCAGGCATTCGCCAAGTAAATGCTCTTCGCGATGACCATCATCGAGTCATCTTGTCGCGTAGGGTCAACGCAACCCGTTCGCTCGACGCGATCTTCACCGCCGCGTACGGCGAGCCGACATGACCCAGCACCAGCGATCAGACGTGACGATTTTTGCGTGACGTGATGAATCAAACGAGAGAGAGACGATCAATGAATGACTTCGAAGTGGGCTTCGACGGACGGGTGGCCATCATCACGGGTGCGGGCGGCGGCCTCGGGCGCTCTCACGCGCTGGCCTTGGCCGAACGCGGAGCCAAGGTCCTCGTCAACGACTTCGGGGGCGCCCTCGACGGCAGTGGTACCTCGACGTCGGCCGCCCAGCGGGTCGTCGAGGAGATCAACGACCTCGGAGGAGTGGCCGCGCCGAACTACGACAGCGTCGCCACCGCCGAAGGGGGCCGCGCGATCGTCGAGGCCGCGATCGACGCGTTTGGTCGAGTCGACGTGCTGGTGAACAACGCCGGGATCCTGCGCGACAAGGCCTTCCACAAAATGGACGCCGCGATGATCGACGCCGTCATCGACGTGCACCTGAAGGGGGCGCTCTACGTCAGCCAGCCGGCCTTCGCCATGATGCGCGCCCAGGGATATGGTCGCATCGTCAATACCTCGTCGGCCTCGGGACTCTTCGGCAACTTCGGCCAAGCCAACTACGGCGCCGCCAAGGCCGGACTCTTGGGCCTCACGCGCGTGCTCGCCCTCGAGGGGGCCATCCACAACGTCAAGGCCAACGCCATCGCCCCGATTGCCGCGACCCGCATGACCGAGGGCATCCTGGGCGACCTCGCCGCCAAGACCACTCCGGGCTCGGTGAGTCCGCTGGTGGCGTACCTCGCGTCCGAGGAGTGCGCCGTCAGCGGCAACGTCTACTCAGTCGCCGGTGGGCGCATCGCGCGGATCTTCGTCGCCGAGAGCTTCGGCCTCGTGCTCGCGCAGAACACTCCCGAAGCGGTGCGCGATAGCCTTTCGCTCATCGACGGCCCCGA
>JAYVZV010000067.1:0-38583 GCA_043782995.1 Acidimicrobiales bacterium
CATCAACTAGAAAGTGGGCGGCGCGCGAGCGCCGCCCACTTTCGTAGTCCGACTTAGATGGGCGCGGAGATGTTGCCGGTGACGTTGCGCCACCACCAGAGCGTGGTCGCCGCGAGCGTCGCCGAGACCGCCGCCATCACGGTGAACGGCAATGCCGAGTCGATCGTGAAGAGGAAGCCCGAGACGCCCGCGGCGATGGCGAGGGCCGCGGTGTTGGATGTCGCGAAGAGTCCCTGTCGTCGGCTCAACTCCCGGTGGACGGCCCCCTGGCTCATCAGCGACGATATTGAAGGCACCGAGAGGGCCGAGCCGATCGACTCGAGCGACCCCATGAACAGCATCAGGTCGTTGTTGTGGATGTGCGGGTAGATGGCCAGGAAGATGGCGTTGTTGAGTAGTCCGGCTAGCGCGATGTAGCGACGGTTCGCGTGGTCCGCGAGCCAGCCACCGATGCCGCTCAGCAGAACCCAGGGCAGGCTGAAGAGAGTCCAGCTGAGCCGTATCTGCAATGTCGAGGCGTGGTGGGCGTGCATCAGCAGGCTCCAGCACGCCTCGTACACGCCAATGGCGAGGCCGCTCGCGCTGGCGGCGAAGAGGGCGCCGACGAGCTGCTGGTTCCACTGCAGGCGTGGCAGCGGCGTCGGGTCGTAGGCCCGGTCGCCGAGGTTGGTACGAAACGCGACGACGGCCGCGCAGAGGCTGACCAGACCGGCGGTGAAGAACGCCCAGCCGAGGGCCTTCACCGAGACGACGACGCCGGCGACGGGGCCGACGGCGATACCGAAGAGTTGGGCCGCGATGATGCGCGAGACTGCCCGTCCCCGGGTCCCCTCGGAGAAGAGCGCGGCCACCGCCGACATCGAGGCGACCTCGATCGCCCCGGCGGAGGCACCCTGCACGACGCGCGCGAGCGTGAACCACGGAGCCGAGACGGGCAGCACGTAAGCCATGCTGGCGACTGCGTAAGCCACGAGGCTCGCGATGAGGATCGGTCGCCGTCCGAACGTGTCGGCCAGCCGACCGAGGCCGAACTGCGTGGCGACGCCCGCCACGAAGAAGGAGGCCATAATGAAGCCGATGATGGTGGGTGTCCCGCCCCGGTGTTCGAGGAAGAGCGGGAGCAGGGGGAGGCCCAACGTTGCGCCCATCCACTGGACCGCGACGATGATCGTGAGTCGCCGAAGGGTCTGCTGCGGGGTGTTGGGGGTCACGGCGACCACGCTAGCGGCCGGGTTTCGCCTTCTTCTAAGAAGTGGTGTCTAGATCGTGCCGCACTCGAAGAGAATGAGCACACCCAGCGCGAAGTAGATCCACGGGATGAGTGACGTCGCGTGCGCGGCCCCCCAGGCGACGACCCGGGGACGGCTCGTCAGGGCCTGGGCGGTGACGACGAACAGACCATCCCACGCGGCGAAGGTGGCGACCGTCACGAGCGAGTGCTGAACTCCGCTCGCGCGCAGCAACGGTATCCAGACCGCGAGGTTGTCTCCACCGAGGGCGAGCGTCAGCGTGAAGGTTGTGATCACTCCGCGGCGGAACTGCTCGCCGGCCGGCCGGTCCCGGCGCCGCCACGCGTGCAGGGCGAGCGCCCAGGGCGCCACGCAGAGAAGGCCAATCCACGCGAGCGGGATCGGCGCGAGGAGGGATCCGACGCCCGCTGCGAGGACGATGAGTGTGGCGACGGCAAGGGCCTGGGCCCAGCCCACCCGTCGGTAGCGCGCTCGCTCGGTGACCACGAGCTGGGCGGCGAAAGCGAAGAAGTTATCGAACATGGTGCCGAGGAAGGCGAGCGAGGCGACGACGACGACCCCGGGTATCGAGTGCACGCGCCGACCTTAGTGGAGGGCGGAAAGGGCCGATTAACTAGGCAAGATAGGCTTCTTTAAATGATTCGCCACGTTCTGCCCCCCTCCGCCGACCAACTGGAGGCCGCCCGACGCGTCATCGGCGACCACCTCGTGGCGACGCCGACGGTGACGATTCAGCTGCGGGGCCGATCGGTGCTGACGAAGCTCGAGAGTCTTCAACCCACCGGATCGTTCAAGGTGCGCGGTGCCCTCGCGGCGATCGACGCCGCCCGTCGCGACGATCCGAGCGGTGCGGTGGTCACCTCGTCGGCCGGCAACCACGGACTCGGGATCGCCCACGCCTCCATGGTGCTGGGCGTGCCGGCCACCGTCGTCGTACCCGAGAACGCGTCGCACGCCAAGGTCAGGAAGCTGCGCCGATACGACATTGAACTCATTCAGTTCGGCAAGTCCTACGACGAGGCCCAGTCCCACGG
The DNA here is from genome assembly GCA_043782995.1 of Acidimicrobiales bacterium. Taxonomy (GTDB): domain Bacteria; phylum Actinomycetota; class Acidimicrobiia; order Acidimicrobiales; family RAAP-2; genus RAAP-2. Next base: position 2,285 of record JAYVZV010000067.1, read on the forward strand.
AATCGAGCTCTCGCGCCAGCGCTCGATCCGCTACATCTCACCCTTCAACGACACCAACGTCATCGCCGGCCAGGCGACGGTGCTCGACGAGATGCTGCTCCAGGCGCCCGAGCTCGAGCACCTCGTCGTGTCGGTCGGCGGCGGAGGCTTGATCTCGGGGATCCTGCTCTCGCGCGACGAGCACGGTCGCCACGACATTCGCGTCACGGGGATCCAGGCCCAGGAGAGTGCGGCCCTTTACCATGTCCTGCGCGGCGCGACCATGGACGAGGTCGTCCACCACCCGACAATCGCCGACGGCCTCGCGGGGGGCGGCGACGACGGCTCCGTGACCAACGAGTTGATCGCGCGCTTCGGGGTGCCGCTCGTCCTGGTGCCCGAGATTGAAATCCGGCGCGCGGTGCGTGAGGTCCTCGAGACGAACGGGCTCGTCATGGAGGGCTCGGCCGCCGCCTCCTACGCGGCGATCACCGGCAACTTGGTCGAGGACACCACGTCGCGGATTGGTTTTGTGGCGAGTGGGCGCAACATCTCCCACGAGCTGCTGGTGGAGCTACTACGCGAGCCCCTCGGCTAGGTTCGACGCCAGAACGCGCGCACCTAACCGGTAGTCTGAACCAATGGCAGCGTCCACACGAACGGGGGCGACGCTGCTCGCAGTGGTCGCGCTCTCACTGTCGGTGCTCGGCGTCGCGCTCGCCGCCACCGACTCGAACCCCACGGGTGTGGCCAAGGACCGATTGGTGCTCAACGGCTACCCGCCCTCGTCGGCGAGCCTCCTCGTCACGGTCTCGACGGGGGAGGCCTACAACCTCTCGGCGAACGTCAACGTGGACTTTCACCACAACAGCGTCGAGGCGACCCTCAACTTCCCACTCGTCTTCTCGGTGGCGGCAGTCGAGCTTCGACTCGTCGGCCACCACCTCTACGCCGGCCCGGCGTCGGGTTCGTCGAGCCGATGGCTGTCGGTGCCGATGCGCCAGCCCGGACTCTTCGGTCTCGCCCTCGAGCTGACGAAGCCCGACGTCGCACTCTTCGGGGGCATCGGCCGCGAAACCGTCACGAGGAGCGGCTACTCAACTACCTACGAATTCATCCGCCACAACGTCGCCGTCACTAACCTCGTCGGACCCAACCGGTCCGTCGGACTCGGGAACCTCGACTGGAGCATCATCACCGGCGCGCAGGGCGAGGTCACGCAGAGTTCGATCACGATCACGTCGCGCCACGCCACCACGAAGGTCGTGGCGCAGGTCCTCTCGTACAATCACATCGGACCGATCAGCGCGCCGCCGCTCCGCGACGTGCGGCCGGCGCCGCGCTCACTTCTGCGCCAGCTCCTGCACTCGGCGGCGTTCGCGACGATCCTGGTGCCCCAGAACATCACCTCCCTCAGCCAAATCGTCCTCAAGTAGGTTGAACGCGTGGACGTCCGACCAGAACCGAGGTGGCCAGCCTCACTGGCCCTGATCGTCTGCGTCGGGCTCTACATTGTCCTGCCCAACCGCCTCGTCGTCGGACCACGTTGGCTGCTGCCCATCCTCGTCGCGCTGCCGCTCATTCCGCTCTCGGCCACCAAGCACCGTCACCCCAACGAGTCCCCGTGGGTCCGGCGGCTCACCGTCGGGCTGATCGCCCTCATCACCGCGGCCAACATCGGGTCGATGGGGCTGCTGGTGCATCACCTGCTGGTCGCCCACGTGCAACAGGGTCGCAATCTTGTCTACTCGGCGGTCTCGGTGTGGCTGACCAACGTCATCGTCTTTGGCCTGTGGTTCTGGGAGGTCGATCGGGGCGGACCGCACGTCCGGGCCGGCGGCGACAAGGAGTCCCCCGACGTTCAGTTCCCCCAGATGGAGAACCCCAAGCTGGCCCCGTCCGACTGGCATCCTCAATTCGTCGACTATCTCTACACGAGCTTCGCCAACGGCACGAGCTTCGCGCCGGCCGACGCGATGCCCATGTCGGTACGCGCCAAGGCCCTCTTCGCCACCGAGTCAATGGTCTCATTCGTGACCATCGCCATCGTCGCGGCGCGGGCCGTCAACATTCTGAAGTAGCCCTAGTGGAGCAGGCGCTCCAGCAGGTGGCTGGCGCGACTCGGGGCGCCGCGCTCCTCGACCCGGTCGGCCCACGTGGCGAGCCCGAGACCGACGTTGATGCCAAGCCACCGGAGGGGTTCGTACTCCCAACGGCGGCTGCGGTGCTGCACGAAGGGCAGCCGCGTGAACTCCGTCTCGACGTCGGGCTGGGTCAGGAGGTCGGCCATCGCGGTGGCGGCGACGTGGCTGAGGACCACGCCGTCGCCGGTGTAGCCACCGGCCGACGCCAGGCCGGTCTCGTAGTCCACGCGCACCGACGGCGAGCCGTCGCGCGGCAGGGCGATCGGCCCGCCCCAGCGGTGGGTGATCGAGCCATCCAGGTCGGGTAAGAGCTCGCGCAACGTTGTTTCGAGCATCGCGAAGACCTGCTGGTCGGCGTCGAAGCGCTCCTCGATCGTCGAGCCGAAGTGGTAGGGCGAGCCCCGTCCGCCGAAGGCGATGCGACCGTCGTGGGTGCGCTGGCCGTAGATGACGAGGTGCCGGTCGTCGGCGAAGGTCTCGCAGTTCTTGAAGCCGACCCCGTCCCAGAACCCGTCGCCCAACGGCTCGGTGGCGATCATGAGCGAGTAGAGGGGGGCGACGGCACGCCGCTCGCCGGGCAGCGTCGCGGTGAAGGCCTCGGTGGCTCGCACTACGAACTGCGCGTGCACGCTCGCCCCGACGGTGACGATCTCGGGCTGGCGGCCGCGTCGGCCGGGCACGACGCGCGTGACCGCGGTGTCCTCGTAAATCTCGACTCCGAGACCCTCGACGACGTCACTGAGGCCGCGGACCAGGCGGGCGGGGTCGATGCGAGCACAGTGCGGGGAGTATTTCGCGCCGAGCGCGCCGCTCAGTCGCCCATGGGCCGCGAGGGCGTCGCCCTCGATCCACTCGAGGTCCCGGGGCCCGACGCCGTACGCTCGCGAGGCGTCGACACTCGCGCTGAGGCGAGCGGCCTGTACGCCGGTTCGCGCGAAAGTCAGAGTCCCACCCTGGGTGAAGTGCGCGTCGATGCCGTCCTCTCGGGCGCACGCCCCGAGGCGCGCGACCGCGTTGTAGAGCAGGTGACGCTGGGCGTTGAAGGCCTCGACGCCGTGGCGCTCGACGACGGTCTCGTCGGCGAGGGGGTAGTAGGCCGAGGCCCATCCTCCGTTGCGCCCGGACGCGCCGAACCCGCAGACCGACTTCTCGAGCACGCAGACTCGCAGCCTCGGATCGCGACGCTTCAGTTCGCGCGCGGTCCACAGGCCGGTGAATCCGCCGCCGACGATCGCCACGTCGACGTCGAGGTGTCGGCGCAGCGAGGGCCGCGCCTCTACGGGTCGGTCCAGCGACGACCACCACAGCGACTGCGGCGGACGCACTAGGCGAAGAGCTTGGCGGCTCCGGTGAAGACCTCGCGCATCGTACCGACCATGAAGTCAATGTCGGCGCGCGTCGAGATCAGGGGCGGGGCGAGCTGGACGACGGGGTCGCCCCGGTCGTCCGAACGGCAGATGAGCCCGCGGCGGAACATCTCGGGCGAGACGTAGCCGCGCAGCAGGCGCTCGGCGTCCTCGCCGGCCCAGGTCTCGCGGGTCTCCTGGTTCTTCACCAGTTCCACGCCCCAGAAGTAGCCCGCGCCCCGGACGTCGCCGACGATTCCGATGTCCTTCAGGTCCAGGAGGCTCTGGCGGAAGTAGTCCTCGTTCTCGAGCACGTTCTCGAGCACCTTCTCGGTCTCGAGGATCTCGATGCTCTTCAGCGCCACGGCGCACGCCATCGGGTGGCCCGACCACGTGAAGCCGTGGACGAAGGAGATGTCGCCGTGCTGGAAGGGCTCGGCGATGCGGTCCGAGACAATCATCGCTCCGAGGGGGGCGTAGCCCGAGGTGATGCCCTTGGCGCAGGTGATGATGTCGGGGACGTAGTCGAACTTCTGGCCGCCGAACCAGGTGCCTAGGCGCCCGAAGGCACAGATCACGTCGTCGGACACGAGCAGGACGCCGTAGCGGTCGCAGATCTCGCGCACCGCCTGCCAGTAGCCCGGCGGGGGATTGAAGCATCCGCCAGCGTTCTGCACCGGCTCGAGGAAGACGGCCGCGATGGTCTCGGGACCCTCGCGCAGAATCGCCTCCTCGATCTGGTGGGCCTGCCAGAGGCCGAAGGCCTCGAAGTCGTCACGGTACTTCTCGGCGCGGTAGAAGTTCACCACGGGTACCTTCACCGCACCGGGGACCAGCGGTTCGAACGGTTTGCGGTAGCCCTCGAGCGAGGTGATCGTGAGGGCACCCAGCGTCGTGCCGTGGTAGGCGACGTCGCGGCTGATGACCTTGTAGCGGTCGGTATCGCCGCGCATCTTGTGGTACTGGCGGGCCAGCTTCCACGCGCTCTCGTTGGCCTCGGCGCCGCCCGACGTGAAGAACACGCGGTTGAGGTCGCCCGGGGCGAGGCTGGCGAGCTTCTCGGCCAGCTCAATGGCCTTGGGATGGGCGTAGGTCCACAGGGGGAAGAACGCCAACTTGGTCATCTGCTCGGCCGCCGCCGCGGCGATGTCCGCGCGACCGTGGCCCAGCATGTTGGTGAAGAGCCCCGACAGGCCGTCGAAGTACTCGACGCCGTTGGCGTCGTAGACCCGCGTGCCCTCCCCGCGGACCATGATCGGGATCTCCGTCTGCTCGTCGTACGCGCCCATGCGCGACATCTGCAGCCACAGGTTCCGGCGGGCTCGCTCGGAGTAGTCGTGACTGGCGTGCTGCTCGTCGGCGAAGTTGACTCCGTCGCTGATGATCTCGTGAATCGTCATTTTGCCCCCCAGGCATAGGTCTGCTTTGACAACTTCAAATACAGAAATGTTTCGACTTCGGTGACCCCGGGAATACTCCGGATCGAGTCATTGAGAAGGTGGACCAGCGCGTCGTCGTCGACGGCGATCAGCTCGGCGATGATATCGAAGCTGCCCGCGGTCATGACGACGTAGTTGGCCTCTTCGATCGAGGCGATCTTGTCGGCGACGAGGCGGACGTCACCTTGGACGCGGATGCCGATGAGGGCCTCGCGGCCGTAGCCGAGCTGCAAGGGATCGGTGATCGCCACTATCTGCATCACGCCCGTCTCGCGCATGCGCTGCACGCGACGTCGCACGGCCGTCTCGGAGAGGCCGACCTCGTCGGCGATGGCGCCGTAGGCCCGTCGTCCGTCGATCTGCAGGTGGCTGATGATCTGGCGATCGACCGCATCCAGACCACCGGGCGCCGAGGAGATGAGTTCGAGGTTCGATCGCTCGATACTCTTTGAGCTCTTTCGCTGTGGTTTGTTGGCTGGCATGGTGTGCTCCCGGCTCGGTGGCTAATTGGCCCCGTGGCTGCGGATAGAGACAGTATAGGGGCATTTGACGACGAATAGAGTCGTTTTTTTCTATACCGTGCCGTTTATCTGCATTAAATGTTGCAGGACTCCGTCAATATCTGGCAGAGTGTCAGCGGGCGCCGCTAGTGGAGAGCCCGGGCTTAGGGGGACTGTGCGTCGTGTGACCAATGACATCGGGGTCGAGTACGACGCGGCCGACGGCGTCAGTGACGCCGTCGCGGTAGCCAATCGCCGTGGACTCTGAGCGGCGTGCGAAATGTCATCGGGCGAACGCCGATGGTCGGACTACGACCACGAACCACTGGTCCGGGGGATCGGCGACTGTGGGGGAATCAAGGATGTCGGGCGCCATCTCGGGTCGTAACGTCACCAGGAGTTTGCCGGTGCTAATGAAGGTCCAACCAGGGGGAAATCGATCATGTCAGTAAATGAAATCAAGGGTCCGTTCGGCGCCCCGGTTCCGGAGTCGGAAGAGGCTTCGCAACTTCGCCACGATGAGTTGAATCTCTTCGACGCCACCGCGGTGGCTGTCTCGTCGGTGGCGCCGGCGTATTCACTCGCCTCAACGCTCGCGGCGGTCTTCGTCATCGGAGGAATCGGACTCGCGAGTCCGGCGGCGCTGGTGGTCTCGTTCATTCCCGTCATGTTCATCGCGCTCTCGTACTTCCACCTCAATCGGCGCAATCCCAACTGCGGCGCGAGCTACTCCTGGCTCAGCCAGGTGGTTCATCCGACGGTGGGCTGGATCAACGGCTGGGTTCAAATCTGGGCGTCGGTCCTGTTCTGCACGACCGCCCCCTTGCTTGCCGGCGGCTACACCCTGCAGTTCATGCACTCGGCCCTGCACCTCGTCAGCCAGGGTTCCGTCACCAATACCAAGGACATCGCGATCGTCGCCGCCATATGGCTGATGTTCGTGACCTTCATCTGCATCTACGGCATCCGCTGGACGACCAACGCCCAATGGGTGATGGTGATCATTGAGTACGTCTGCGTGCTCGGATTCTCGGTGGGCGGGATCATCAAGGTCTTGGTCAGCCACCCCGTGCACTCGATGAACTTCTCGCTGTCGTGGCTCGACCCCTTCCACATCCACGGATTCGGTGCCCTGGCCAGTGGACTGGCGCTCGGCGTGTTCTTCTTCTGGGGATGGGATACCGCGCTCAACCTGAACGAGGAGTCCAAGGACGCCAGCCGCATCCCGGGTCGGGCCGGACTGATCTCCATGTGGCTGCTGCTCTTCGTCTTCCTGCTCAACTTCGTCGCCATCCAGATGTTGCTCGGGCCGACGGGCATCAACGCCAATCAGGGCGGCGGCATCCTCTTCTACTTCGGCCAGCAGCTCTTCGGATCGTGGGCCAGCTACGTGATGATCTTCGCGGTGATCTCGTCGACGGTGGCCACGACGCAGACGACGGTGCTGCCGGCCGCGCGCATCACGCTGTCCATGGCGCGTGATGGCGTGTTTCCCAAGGTCTTTAGCTCGATTCACGAGAAGTTCAAGACGCCGGCTCTGGGCACGGCTATCGTCGCCCTCCTCTCGCTCTTCGGGATCATGCTCACGACGTTCTCCTCCTCGAGTGCGAGCGTCTTCAATAACCTCGTGCTGAATATTGGGGTGCTGGTCGCCTTCTACTACGGCATAACCGGACTGGGTTGCGCGTGGGCCTTTCGCAAGACCATTGGCCAGGGATTCCGCCCTAATTTAGCTATGGTCTACCTCCCGTTCGTCGGGGGCGTCGCCCTGATGTATGTCTGTTACCAGGTGCTTAAGGGCGGTGGGTCGAGTTCTATTCCCGACGTCGTGGTGCTGGTTTCGTCGGTGCCGGCGATGCTGATCACGATGTGGGTTACGAAGGGTAAGACTAAGTTCTGGTCGCAACCGAGAGTCTCCTACGACACCCTCGACGTGAACGACCAGCCACCGCGCCGAGGCGCGATACAGAAAGGATGATCGACGATGATCATCGGCGTACCGAAGGAAATCAAGACCGACGAATACCGGGTGGCACTGACCCCGGCCGGGGCTCGCGAACTCACCGGAGCCGGGCACAAGGTCCTGATCGAGCGGGGCGCCGGAGTCGGTTCGTCGATCGCCGACGCGGACTATCTGGCCAACGGCGCGACGGTCATTGACTCCGTCGACGACGTCTGGGCCGACAGTGACCTCGTGATGAAGGTGAAGGAGCCGATCGCGCCCGAGTACCCGCGCCTGGCCGCCCGCAAGAACCAGGTGCTCTTCACCTACCTGCACCTCGCGGCCTCGCGCGAGTGCACCGACGCGCTGGTCGCCGCCCACAACGTCGCCATCGCCTACGAGACGGTCCGGCTGCGCGACAACTCCCTGCCACTGCTGACGCCCATGAGCGAGGTGGCGGGCCGCATGGCGCCCCTGATGGGCGCGCACCACCTGATGCGTCCCGGCGGCGGGCACGGCTCACTGATCAGCGGCGTGCCCGGCGTGGCGCCCTCCAACGTCGTCGTGATCGGTGCGGGAGTCTCCGGGCTCGCGGCCGCCACCATGGCGGTAGGCCTGCACGCCAACGTGAAGATCCTCGACCGCAACCTCGAGCGGCTCCGTCAGGTGGACATCCACTTCGACGGCCGAGTGCAGACGATTGCCTCGTCGACGCTCACCCTCGAGGAGGCCTGCCTCGACGCCGACATTGTCATCGGAGCGGTTCTCGTGGTCGGCGCGCGGGCGCCCAAGCTCGTCAGCAACGATCTGGTCGCGCGTATGCGGCCCGGCTCGGTGCTGGTCGACATCTCGGTGGACCAGGGGGGATGCTTCGAAGCGACCCGTCCGACGACCCACTCGGACCCGGTCTTCGAGGTCAACGGCTCGATCTTCTACTGCGTGGCGAACATGCCCGGCGCCGTGCCCTACACCTCGACCTACGCACTGGCGAACGCGACGCTGCCCTACGCCATGGAGCTCGCGCGCCACGGCTGGCGCGAGGCCGTGCTGGCCGACGACGCCCTCGCCGAGGGCGTGAACGTGGTCAACGGGAAGGTCACCTACGGGCCGGTCGCTGACTCGCTCGGACTGGACTACAGTCCGTTACGCTCCCTGCTGTAATCTCCTGCATCACGTGAAGGACTCGTTGGGCCCCTCGGCCCCGTGGGTCCTTTTCGCACATCGAACGAAATATTGGGGGTCCGTGTCAGAGTCATCCGAGAGCTACGTCCTACACGCTGATATCCCGGACCCGCGCCGCTGGTTCGCCCTCTTCGTCATCGCCATCGCGGCCCTGATGGTCGTGCTCGACGCCTCGATCGTCAACATCGCCCTGCCACACGCCGCGCTGCCGCGCTCGTTGGGCGGACTCGGCATCGCCCAGAAGAACTACCAGTGGGCGGTCACCGCCTACACGCTCACCTTCGGAGGATTCCTCTTGCTCGGTGGGCGCATCGGGGACTACCTGGGTCGCAAGAAGGCCTTCCTGATCGGGCTCTTGGGCTTCGCCGGCGCGTCGCTGCTCGGAGGGTTCTCGGTCAACCAGCAGATGCTGTTCGGCGCGCGCGGACTCCAGGGGATCTTCGGGGCGCTCCTCGCCCCGGCGTCGCTGTCGCTCATCTCGGTAACGTTCACGGACTCCAAGGAGCGGGCCAAGGCCTTCGGGGTGTTCGGAGCACTTTCGGGCGTCGGAGCGGCGATCGGACTGATCGCCGGCGGCCTCTTGACCCAGTACCTCTCCTGGCGGTGGTGCCTGTTCGTCAACACCCCGATGGCGCTCATCGCCTTCGCGCTCGCCGTGCCCAACGTCCACGAGTCCAAAGTCGACGGTCATCCCCACTACGACGTGCCCGGGGCGCTCACCGCGACCGTGGGCATGATTGCCATCGTCTTTGGCGTCTCCCAGGCGTCGACCCACGGCTGGGGCTCAACGAGCGCGTGGCCGTACATGGCCGGCGGCGCGGCGCTGCTGACCTTATTTTTCGTCCTCGAGAGCCGGATTAAGTCGCCCCTGCTGCCGCTACGCCTTCTCACCGATCGCGTGCGGGCCGGGGCCTTCCTATCGCAGATCTTCGTGGGCCTCGGGCTCTTCGGGATGTTCCTGTTCATGACCTTCTACTTCCAGTACGTCCACCAGTATTCGGCCGTGAAGTCGGGCCTGTTGTTCCTGCCGTTCTCCGTCGGGGTCATCCTCTCGGCCGGACTCTGCAGCCAGCTCCTGCCGAAGGTCGGGCCGCGGCCTCTGGCGACCATCGGCTGCGCGATGGGCGCGGTCGGCCTGTCCTTTCTCTCGTTCCTGACGCCCCAGAGTTCGTACTTGGGCCACGTGATGCCCGCGATGGTGGTAACGAGCCTCGGACTCGGTCTCGCCTTCGTCTCGATCTCGTCGACGGCACTGTTCAACGTGCGCCCGGGCGACACTGGTGCGGCCTCGGCAGTGCTCCAGACCGCCCAGCAGATTGGCGGGTCCTTCGGCACGGCGATCCAGAACACCATCGTGGTCTCGAGCGCCGCGGCGTTCGTGACGGCGACGGTGCATCATTCCACGAATCGCGCGGGCGCCATCGCGCTACGGGTCGCCGCCAACGTCCACGGCTACGACCAGGCGTTCCGCTTCGGGGCGATCATGCTGTTGCTGGCCTCGATCAGCTTCTACCTGCTCGCCAACATCGACCGTCACCATCTCGGCCAGCACGACGAGGCACCGGTCACCGCCTAGCCGGCCGGTCTAATCCGTGACGTAGGGGCAGTGGCGACATCCACTGTCACAGCACGTTCCCCGGGTGAGGTGCGTCGCGACGGAAAGAACCAAGAGGCCGGTGGCGGGATCGCGATAACTCGGCTCGCCGAGCGCGACGCTGCGCTCGTGCGCCGCGATGATCAGGTCGTAGTCGAGGCGACCGGGGTCGCACCGGCTCGGGTGGGGACGCGCGACCGGGTCCCTCACGGTCGGTCGCCGCCTAGTCCTCGACGCACAGGACGACCTTACCCAGTTTGCCCGGCCGGGCGAAGTACTCGTAGGCGGCGTCGGCGTCGGCCAGGTCGAAGGTTCTGGCAATCGGCACCCGCAGCTCGCCGGTCGTCCAGCGGGGCACCAGCGCCTGGTTGATCAGGTCGGCGACGGCCGCCTTCTCTTCGCGCGACCTCGAGCGCAGGGTGGAGCCGGTCACGGTGGCGCGGCTCAGCATGACGAGCCGCAGGTCGAGGTCGACCCGGCTGCCCGCGGCGACGCCAATTACCACGACCCGAGCGAAGGGGGCGAGGAGGTGCTGGGCCAGCGAGAGGTGGGCCGCGCCGACGAGCTCGAGCACTACGTCGACGCGCGCGAGGCCCGAGACTTGGTCGAGAGTCACCGTCTCGTCGGCCCCGAGGTCGCGCAGGGCCCCGTGATGCTCGCTCGTTCGCGTCACCGCCGTGACGTGGGCGCCCAGCACGTGGGCGACCTGCATCGCGGCCACGCCGACGCCGCCGGACGCCCCCGAGATGAGGACCCGATCGCCGTCGCGCACCCGCGCTTGGGTGGCCAAGGCGTCGTGGGCCGTCGTGAAGGCCTCCGCGAACCCACCGGCCTGGGGCCAGTCAACGTGATCGGGGAGAAATAGCAGGTGCTCCGCCGGCGCCACGCAGTGCGTGGCCTGCGCGCCGCCGCCGACGACGACACAGACGCGCCGGCCGAGGAGGGGCTCGTTCACCCGGTTCCCGACCGCGCTGACGACGCCGGCCGCCTCGAGTCCGGGTACGTCGGCCGGCCAACCGGTCGGCGCGGGGTAGAGGCCTTGGCGTTGCAGGAGGTCGGCGGCATTGACGCCGGCGGCGCGCACCGCCACGACCACGTCGTACGGGCCGGGCTCGGGCGTCGGCCGCTCGACGAGGGCCAGGGTTCGATCCTCGACGACGACGGCCAGCACGGGCCCAGCCTACGGTGACGCTCGGGCGAGCCTGACCGTTAGAGTCGCGTGATGAATATCTACGACATACCCCTGCACACGCTCAACGGCGACGACGCCACGCTCGCCCCCTACGCCGGCAAAACGACGCTGATCGTCAACGTCGCCTCCAAGTGCGGCCTGACGCCCCAGTACGTTGGACTGGAGGAGCTCCAGGTGAAGTACGCCTCGCGAGGCTTTAACGTCGTGGGCTTTCCGTGCAATCAGTTCCTCGGCCAAGAGCCCGGCAGCGCCGAGGAGATCCAGGCCTTCTGCTCGACGACGTACGGCGTGACGTTCCCGCTCTTCGAGAAGGTCGACGTCAACGGAGAGGCCCGCCACCCGCTCTACGCCGAGCTGACTGAGGCGACCGGCGAGGACGGTTACACCGGCGACATCCGCTGGAACTTCGAGAAGTTCCTGCTCGGACCCAACGGCGTAGTGAGCCGGTTCGCGCCCCAGGTGACCCCCGAGGACCCGGTGCTGGTCGCCGCAATCGAGGCCGCGCTCCGCTAGCGCGCCGCGATGCTGCGGTGCAGCCGCACGTACGTCGCGCCGAAGCCGTAGGTCCTCCAGAAACGCTGAGCTCGCCGATTGGTCACGCGCCAGTTGGTCTCGGCGTGGGTGAAGCCCGCGCCGAGCGCGTCGGACAACGCGGCGTCGACCATCGCCGTGGCGACGCCCCGGCCGCGGTGCTCGGCCCGCACCGTGACGGCGCTGAGGTGCAGTGAGGCGTCGAACGAGCCCCGTCGAGCGGGCAGTGCGAAGGTGATGCACTGGGCGACGCCGACGCCGCCGCGCTCGACCAGATAGTGGTGCGTCTCGGGGTCGGCGAGGGTCTCGGCCAGTTCGTCGCGACTCGAGCCCGGCGCCGCGAACGCGAAGCTCGGACCGAGTCGTTGGGCGTCGTCGAGCGCGGCGTCGAGCTCGACGGCTAACTCGAGGTCGCTCGCGGTGCCGCGCCGGATCGAGTAGCCGTCCGGGAGCGGGTGGACCCGCGGCCGGGGCAGCGCCACGACGCCGCGCCGGTGCATCCGGGCGAAACCCATCTCGAGCCACGGTTCGACGGTCGAGTCGTCGTCGAGGGTCCAGACGTAGTGGTCGTGCGCCCCGTCGTCGATCCACGACGCGCCGGCCACGGCGTAGAGCTCGCCCAGCGTGTCGACGTCGTCGAACGAGGCGCCGTCGGGGCCCACCCACACGCCCCGACCGTGGGCGTCGTCCTCGAGGAGCGCTCCGTACAGGTGGCCGACCATCCGGTCGCGGTCCTGGGCCACCCACGTCGCATGGGCCGCGTGGCGCAGGGCGTTGGCGAGGAGGTCGGACGAGAACGCGGGATTGATAAGCGGCTGGAAGTCGGCGTCGGCCTGCAGCCGTCGCTCGATGCGTGTAATCACTTCGTCGACGTCGCTCGGTCGTAGTGGTCGCACCGTGCTCACGCCGCCACCGTACCGGGCCCGGTGTGCCAGAGTTGCGGGGTGACTCTCGCCGCGACGTTATTCGACATGGACGGGCTCTTGTTCGACACCGAGATCCTCTGGCATCGGGCCGAGGTCGAGATCTTCGGTGGCCTTGGCGTCGCGCTCGACGAGGCGAAGGACCGTTCCACCAAGGGCATGTTCGTCAACGAGGTCGTCGACTTCTGGTTCGCGCAGTACCCGTGGCGCGCACCGAGCGTCGAGGAGGTGGTGTCCCAGTTGCTCGACCGGGTGGGCGAGCTGGTCGAGTCCGAGGGTCGTCTGATGCCCGGAGCGATGCGCGCCCTCGACCTGACGAGCGAGCGCGGGCCCATCGCGCTCGCCAGTTCGACGCCGCTGGCACTGATCGACCGGTGCCTCGAGCACTTCGACCTGGCGACGCGCTTCGCCTCGGTCCACTCGGCCGAGTTCGAGCCCTTTGGCAAGCCCCACCCGGGGGTCTTTCTCACCGCGGCGGCGTCGCTCAACGTCACGGCGAAGGACTGTCTCGTCTTCGAGGACTCCGCCGTGGGAGTCCTCGCCGCCAAGGCCGGCTCGATGACCACCGTGGCGGTGCCGACGGGTGAGGACCGGGGCCAACCGGAGTTCGCCCTCGCGGACCTGGTGCTCCACTCGCTCGAGGACCTGACGACGGACTGGCTGAACGGCGAGTTCGACTAGAGGGCCGTCGTGAAGCGATGGGCCCCGTCGTGCGTGAAGGCACCCTCCGGGAACTCCTCGACCGGCGACCACCCGATCTTCTGGTAGAAGGCGAGAGCCTCGGGCTGCGCGAAGCCCGTCTCGAGGTAGAGGCGGGCGTAGCCGAGCCCCCGGGCGCGCTCGAGAACCTTGGCCATCAGCGCCTCGGCGATACCGCGGCGACGTAAGTCCGGGCGGACCCAGAGGCGCTTGACCTCGCCGAGGTGCTCGGTGGCGACGCCAATCGGTCGCAGGCCGACGCCGCCGGCGAGGTCGCTCTCGACGCGCGCGACGAGGAAGAGCCCCCGGGGCGGTCGCAACTCGTCCGCGACCATCACCGGACCGTCGTCGACGCCCCCGTAGCGGCGCTCGAGCTCGTCGATGGCCGCGTGGTAGAGGCTGGACGCGCCGTGCGAGTCGATCGACTCGTCGTCAATGGTCGGGATCGGCACCATCTAAGCCTACGGTCCGGTCGAAGTGCGGCCTCGGGTTCACTACGATTGGTGGACCTTCGAAGGAGAACCGTGTTTCGCCCCGTCAGCGCCGAGATTGACTTTGTGGCCCTCGAAGAGGCCGAGCTCGCCCGCTGGAAGGCCCACGACGTCTTCGCGCGCTCGATGCGCCACCGGATGGGGGCCGAGCCCTGGGTCTTCTACGAGGGGCCGCCGACGGCCAATGGCATGCCGGGACTGCACCACGTGTGGGCGCGGATCTACAAGGACCTCTTCTGCCGGTACCAGACCATGCAGGGCCGATTCGTGTCGCGTAGGGCCGGCTGGGACACCCACGGCCTGCCCGTCGAGGTTCAGGTCGAGAAGCAACTGGGCATCTCGGGCAAGCGCGCGATCGTCGACCAGGTCGGCGTGGCGGAGTTCACCCGACTCTGCCGCGAATCGGTACTGACCTACGTGGGGGAGTTCGAGCGGCTGACCGAGCGCATCGGGTACTGGATTGACACCGAGCACGCCTACTACACGTTCCACACGTCCTACGTGGAGTCGGTCTGGTGGCAACTGCAGCAGCTCTTCGACCGGGGGCTGCTCTACGAGGACCTGAAGGTCCTGCCCTACTGCCCGAGGTGCGGGACCGCCCTCTCGAGCCACGAGCTCGGCCAGCCCGAGGTCTACACCGACGAAGTGGACGAGAGCGGCTACGTGCGCTTGGCGATCACCGACGCCGGGGCGCACCCGGGACTGTCGGGGGCGACGCACCTGGGGGTGTGGACGACGACCCCCTGGACACTGCTCTCCAACGTCGCAGTCGCCGTCAACCCCGGGGTCGACTACGCCGTCGTCGGCGGGGTCGTCGTCGCCCGGGACCTCGTGGAGTCGGTCTTCGGCGAGGGAGTTACGGCCGACGCGATTCTCCCGGGGAGCGCCCTGGTCGGCGTGCACTACGAGCGCCCCTTCGACGACGTCGAGCTGCCCGACGGCGTGGACGCCTGCTACGTCGTGGCGGCCGACTACGTCACCACCGAGGACGGCACCGGACTGGTCCACCAGGCCCCGGCCTTCGGCGAGGTCGACCGCCAGATCGCACGCGAGCACGGCCTGCCGACGGTGAACCCGGTCGGGCCTGACGGGTGCTTCACGTCCGAGGTTCCCTGGCTCGAGGGTCAGGACGTCCGGGCCGCCAACTCCGCGATCAACGACGAGCTCGAGCGCCGGGGCGCGCTGATGCGCCGGGCGCCCTACGAGCACTCCCTGCCGCACTGCTGGCGCTGCCACACCGTCCTGATCTACTGGGGCAAGCCCAGTTGGTACGTCGCGACCAGCTCGATGAAGGCCGAGATGCAGGCCGAGAACGCGACGATTGACTGGCACCCCGCGCACATCCGCGACGGGCGCTTCGGCGAGTGGCTGGAGAACAACGTCGACTGGGCCCTCTCGCGCGACCGCTTCTGGGGGACGCCGCTGCCCATCTGGCGCTGTCCCGACGGTCACCTGACGTGCGTCGGGTCGCTCGCGGAACTCTCTACGCTCGCCGGACACGACCTCAGCCTGCTCGACCCGCATCGCCCCGGCATTGACGAGGTCGTGGTGGCCTGTCGCACGTGCGGCGCCGACGCCCGTCGGGTCGAGCCGGTGATTGACGCGTGGTTCGACTCGGGCGCCATGCCGGCCGCCCAGGTCGGCTACCCCCACGTCGCCGGAAGCGAGACGGCGATGCAGTTCCCCGCGCAGCTCGTGGCCGAGGCGATCGACCAGACCCGGGGCTGGTTCTACACGCTGCTCGCGGTGAACACGCTGGTCTTCGGCGCGAAGCCCTACGAGCACGTGCTCTGCCTGGGGCACATCGTCGACGAGGCCGGCAAGAAGATGAGCAAGTCGGTCGGCAACGTGATCGACCCCTGGGAGGTGCTGAACACCCGCGGCGCCGACCCCCTGCGCTGGTGGATGTTCTCCCAGGGTTCGCCCTGGACCTCGACGCGCGCCAGCCTCGGCGCCATTGACGCCTCGCTGCGCGACACCCTGGCCACGCTCTGGAACACCTTCAGCTTCTTTTCCACCTACGCGTCGCTCAACGAGTTCGACCCGTCGGACTCGGGCGTCCCCGCCCCCCACCAGCGCCCCCCGATCGACCGGTGGATCCTCTCGCGGCTCGAGTTCACGACCGCCGCGGTGACGACGGCCCTGGACGGCTACGAACCGCTCGGGGGTACCGACGCCCTGGCCGAGTTCATCGACGACGTCTCGAACTGGTACGTCCGGCGCAACCGACGTCGGTTCTGGCGCACCGACCCCGACGCCCCGCGAGCCGACTCACTCGCCGCCCAGGCCACGCTGCTCGAGGTCCTCCAGCGGGTGACGCTGCTGCTCGCGCCGTTCTGCCCGTTCGTGGCCGAGCGCCTCTACGCCGAGCTCTTCGAGGGGGAGTCCGGCGACTCGGTGCACCTGGCCGACTGGCCGACCGGGGACCCCGTGCGACGCGACGTCGCCTCCGAGCAGTCCATGGACGTGGCGCGACGTCTCACGTCGCTCGGTCGGGCCGCGCGCGCCGAGGCCGGGGTGAAGGTGCGCCAGCCCCTCGCGCGGGCGCTGGTCTTCCTGCCGGCCGGCTCGCCGGCGCCGCCCGCGGGCGTGGTGGAGGATGAGCTCAACGTCGACGTGCTCGAGTACGGTTCCGACCTGGCCGCGGTGCTGAGCTTCGAGCTCGTGCCGAACTTCCGCGCGGTCGGCCCCCGGCTCGGCGAGGCCGTCAAGGAGTTGAAGCCCGCCCTCGCAGCCCTCGACTCGGTCGCGGCGGCCCAGACGCTCGAGGGCGGCGGCACCGTCCGCGTCACCCTGTCAACGGGAAGTTTCGAGCTCGGGGGCGACGACGTCGAACTGCGCGTGAAGGGCCAGGGCGGCTACGCGGTGTCGCGCGACGGCGCCGAGGTGATCGCCCTCGACCTCACCCTGACCGACGGACTGCGGCGCCGGGGCTACCTGCGCGACGTCGTGCGCCAGGTCCAGGACCTGCGCAAGAACTCGGGCTTCGAAGTGTCGGATCGGATCCGTCTCTTCGTGACCGGGATCGACGACCTGGCCGACGGATTTGCCACGCTGGCCGCCGAGGTGCTGGCGCTCGAGGTCATCTCGGGCGAGGGGCCCGGGGAGGGTACGGCGCTCGAACTCGACGACGGTCGTGAGGCCCGCACGTGGGTGGAGAAGGCCTAAAGCGGACTGTTCAACTTCGTGAGCAGCGAGGCCAGCGTGCTGCGCTCGTCGCCACTGAGCCGACCCGCGAGGTTGACCTCGAGGTACCCGAGGTGCACGTCGAGGGCCTCGTCGAGCTTCGCGTTGCCCTGGTCCGTGATCGCCACGTGGATGGCACGCCGGTCGCTCGGGCAGTTCTGGCGCTCGACGAGCCGGGCCTGCTCGAGGCGGTCAATCAGACGGGTCGTGCCGCCGGTCGAGTGCACGATCGCGTCGGCGATCTCGTTCATCTTGAGCCGTCCGCCGGGCGCGCGTCGGAGCTGCAGCAAGACCTCGAACCAGGCGAGCGGGAGCTCGCAGGACGATTCAAGCTCGAGTCCGAGGCTGCGCGCGAGGCGGGCGTTGGTCTCGAGCAAGAGACCGAAGAGTTGGACCTTCTCGTCCCCCGAGGGGCAGGCCGCGACGGGGAAGGGCATACCGGAAGTATAGCGGATAGTTATCTTAGAGATTATTGCTTGACAAGTAGTTGCATATACAACTATACTCCTGAATGCACCCCCCGTGCCATGAGAACAGGAGAAACTAATGAGTAATTCCACCATCGACCTTGCGGTCACCGCCAACAACGGCCTACCCACCCCCGGCGTCTACGCCATCGACGCGACCCACTCGACCGTCGGCTTCATTGCGCGCCACCTCGTGGCGTCCAAGGTCCGCGGTCGCTTCACCGACTTCTCGGGCGAGATCACTATCGGTGACACCCCCGAGACCTCCTCGGTACAGGCGGAGGTCCAGGCGGCCAGCATCACCACCGACAACGAGATGCGTGACGGTCACTTGAAGAGCGCCGACTTCCTCGACCTCGAGAACAACCCGACGTTGACGTTGAAGTCGACCAAGATCGTCCCGAAGGGCCGCGACTTCGAGCTGGTGGGCGACCTCACGCTTCGCGGCGTCACCAAGTCGGTCGTCTTCAGCCTCGAGTTCCTGGGATCGGGCCCGTCGATGACCCCCGGCGCGACCGTCACCGGCTTCGAGGCCCGCGCCGAGATCGACCGGCGCGACTTCGGCGTCAACTTCGAGGGCAACCTCGAGAACGGCAGCCTCATCGTCGGCAACAAGGTCGTGCTCGAGCTGACCATCGAGGCGCTCCAGACCGTCTAGTCGTCCCCCTACCGGCCGATGCCGGGGGCCTTCGGGCCCCCGGCATTTTGGCCGTTACGATGGATCCATGGCAGAGAATCCCAAGGGCCGTGCAGTGAAGTCCGGCATCGGCGTGCTCGGCGCGCTCGCCACCATCGTGTCGGTGTGGTGGTTCGCACTCCGACCGCGATCGAAGAAGAACGAAGCGACGACCACCGAGCAGTAGCGCCGGCGAGGGCGCGAAGGGTCGGGCGTTAGCGTGGTCCCTATGGCTTCTGCGTCGTTCGCCCCGATCCGACACCGAAGCTTCGCCCTCTCGCTGGTCTCGTCGTTCGTGTCCTCCACGGGAACCTGGATGCAGACCGTCGCCCTCGGCGTGTACCTCACCGAGACGACGCACAACCCGGAGTGGCTCGGTCTCTTGACCGTGGCCGCGTGGTCGCCGGCCCTGATCGGCTCGCCGCTCGGTGGGGTCATCGCCGATCGCTGGAGCCGCCAGCGCTGGATCCAGCTGAACAACCTCGTGATGGCACTCACGGCGACCGCGCTCGCGACCGCGGCTCTCACGAAGCACCTCACGCCCCCGCTCGCCTGTTACCTCGCCCTGGTGGAGGGACTGGCCAGTTCGGCCTCGTGGTCGGCGTGGCAGTCGCTCCTGCCCGACCTCGTCGAGCGCGACGAGGTCCTGGCAGCGGTCTCGCTCTCGTCGGCCCAGTTCAACCTCGGACGCATCATCGGCCCAATGCTCGCGGGCGTGGCCCTCGCCTTCGGGTCGCCCGGTCTCTGCTTCGCCCTGAACGCCGCGTCGTTCGTCTTCGTCGTCGTGATCTTCTCATTCGTGCGCAGTGCGCCTCGCCCGAAGCCCACCACCAAGATCCGCGTGTGGGCCGAGACGGTCGTCGGCGCGAAACAGGCGTGGGCGGTGCGCGGTTGCCGGTACCCGATCATCGCGGTGGGCACGGTCGCGATCATCGCGAGCCCGTTCATTGCGCTGGTGCCGGCGATGGCCATCCAGACGCTGCACTCCGGCAAGGTCGGCGTGTCGTGGCTCGTCACGGCCCAGGGGGTGGGAGCAGTGATCGGCGCGCTCACCCTGCCGGCGCTCGCCAAGCGCACCTCACGGCTCGCCGTGCTGCGCGGCTCGCTGGCCACGATCGCGGTGGCGCTCGCCCTCTACGGCCTGGCGCCCACTCTGACCCTCGCGGTCGCGGCGCTGGTGGTGCTCGGCGGGGCCTACGTCGGCGCGCTCACCGGGCTTAACACCGTCGTGCAGCTGCACGCCCCGCTCGGCGAGCGCTCGCGAATCCTCTCGCTCTACACGCTGTCGCTGTCGATCTTCTATCCCGTGGGAGCCTTGGTGCAGGCGACTCTCGCCAAGCACTGGGGCGTGCGGCCGGTCACGGTCGGCGCCGCGCTGGTCCTGGCGCTGGTCTTGGTGGCCGTGAGTACGCTGCGTCCCGTGGTCTGGGGTGAAATGGGTTCAACCCCGACGGCCCCGGTGATTTTGCTGGCAGAATAGGTTCATGTCATTCATCGCCATCAATCCCGCCACCGAAGAGGTCGTCGCTGAGTTCGACGGCCACACCCCTACCCAGGTCGACCACGCGCTCGATGCCGCGGCGTCCGCGTTCGCGCAGTGGAAGCTCACGCCGGTGAAGGACCGCGCCCAGCTGATGGAGCGGGCCGCCGAGTTGCTCGAGGGCGAGATCCCGACGGTCGCCGAGCTCATGACGAGCGAGATGGGCAAGACCTTCAACTCCGCCAAGGGCGAGGCCGCCAAGTGCGCCGCCACCATGCGCTACTACGTCGAGCACGCCGAGGCGATGCTCGCCGACGAGATCGTCCCGACCAAGGGCTCGTTCAGCGGATACCGCTTCGACCCGATCGGCGCGGTGCTCGCGGTGATGCCCTGGAACTTCCCCCTGTGGCAGTTCATCCGCGTCGCCGCCCCCACGGTCATGGCCGGCAACGTGATGGTCCTGAAGCACGCCTCCAACGTGCCGGGATGCGCCAAGTACCTCGAGGACCTCTTCACGCGCGCCGGATTCCCGCGCGGCGTCGTGACGACGCTCTTCATCGGCCACGACCAGATCGCGACGCTCATCGCCGATCCGCGCATCGCCGCGGTGACGCTGACCGGGTCGGACCGCGCCGGTCGCTCGGTCGCCGAGCTCGCGGGCCGCAATCTGAAGAAGGCCGTACTCGAGCTCGGGGGATCGGACCCCTTCATCATCGCGAACTCCGCGGACATGGACGTGACCGTGCCGCTCGCGGTCACCGCGCGCGTGCAGAACAACGGCCAGGCGTGCATTGCGTCCAAGCGTTACATCGTCGTGAAAGAGCGCTCCGAGGAGTTCATCTCCAAGTTCGTCGCCGCGATGTCGGTCGTGCCGACCGGTGACCCGATGGACCCGGCGACGGTGCTCGGGCCGGTCGTCTCTAAGACCCAGCTCGACGAGTTGACCGCCCAGGTGAGCGACGCCGTCGCCAAGGGCGCAGTCGTGCACACGGGGGGAACGCCGCTGGAGGGTCGGGGCTACTACTTCCCGGCGACGGTGCTCACCAACGTGCCGACCGACTCGCGGGCCGGTTGCGAGGAGCTCTTCGGTCCCGTCGCCGTCGTCCAGGTCGTCGACGACCTGGACGAGGCCATTGCCTTCGCCAACGCGACACCGTGGGGCCTCGGCGGGGCCATCTACGCCACCGACCGGGCCGAGATCGACGCCGCGATCGCCGGGCTCGACGTCGGCATCGTCTTCGCCAACGCCATCGTCGCCTCGATGCCCGAGCTGCCCTTCGGCGGAACGAAGGAGTCGGGCTTCGGACGTGAGTTGGCCGAGTTCGGCGTGCGCGAGTTCACGAACGTCAAGTCCTTCTTCGTGGCGTGAGCCCGTACTACTTCGACCACGCCGCGTCCGCTCCACGTCGCGACGAGGTCGCCGAGGCCATGGAGCCCTGGATGCACGGCGTCGTGGGCAACCCCTCGGGCAGCCACCGCGCCGCCCGCGAAGCGCGCCGCGCCATCGAGGAGGCCCGCGACGAGGTGGCGGCCTTCGTCGGCGCCGAGCCGGGCGGGGTGATCTTCACCGGGGGCGGCACCGAGTCGTGCGACCTCGCGATTGTCGGCGTGACGAACCATCACCGTCGCTCGCACGACCGCTCCGAGATCGTCATCTCGCGCATCGAGCACCACGCCGTGATCGACGCGGCCGAGAAGATGGCGAGCGACTTCGCGAGCGTGGTCGTGCGCTACGTCGACGTGGACTCCGACGGCGTGGTCGACCTCGACTCGCTCGAGTCGGTCCTCTCGGCGGACTCGGCGATCGTGAGCGTCATGGCGGTAAACAACGAGACCGGCGTGCGCCAGCCCCTCGACGGCGTGAACGCGCTCGCCAAGAGCCTCATCCCCGGCGGCGCCGTGACCCACACCGACGCCGTCGCCGGCGCGCCCTGGCTCAACCTGCCCATGATCAGCTCCTCGACCGATATGGTGTCGATCTGCGCCCACAAGATCGGTGGTCCCGTGAGCAGCGGTGCCCTGGTGCTGCGGCGCGACGTCGCCCTCGACGCGGTGGTGCCCGGCGGGGGACAGGAGCGCGGCCGTCGGGGCGGCACGGTTGACGTCGCGGCCGCCGTCGGGCTCGCGGCCGCGACGCGAGTGACCATGAAAGAGCTCGCCGCCGTCGCCGAGCGGGTAACCGAGTTCCAGTCGAAGCTGATCGTGGCCCTGAGTCTCCTACCGGGTTGCCGGGTCACGTCGGCCGGGGCGCTGCGGGTCCCCGGGACGGTGCACCTCACTTTCGAGGGTCTGGCGAGCGACGAGCTGCTCTTCCTCCTCGACCAGGAGGGCGTGTACGCCTCGGCCGCGGCGAGCTGCTCGAGCGGTGCGGCCCAGCCCAGTCACGTCCTGGCGGCGATGGGCGTGCCGGTCGAACGGGCCCGGGGCTCGCTGCGACTCTCCATGGGCCCCGAGACGACCGACGGGGACGTGGACGCCCTCATCGGGATCCTCTCCTCGGTCGTCTTTCGCCTGCGCGGCGAGGCGTAGCGGCCCCCTCGACTGGCAGACTGGGGCGGTGAAAGTCCTCGTAGCGATGAGTGGCGGCGTCGACTCGTCGGTGGCCGCGGGTTTATTGGTCGAGCAGGGCCACCAGGTGGTCGGCGCCACCTTGAAGCTCTGGGGCGGCCAGTCGGACTCGGGCTGCTGCTCAGTCGGCGACGTCGACGACGCGCGCCGCGTCGCCCAGATGCTCGGCGTCGACCACCACGTCTTTAACTACGCCGAGGAGTTCGAGCGCCGGGTCGTGACGCCCTTCGTCGAGGGCCACGCCGCCGGCCGCTCGCCCAACCCCTGCATTGAGTGCAACCGTCACATCAAGTTCGACCTCCTCTTTGATCGCGCGCGCCGGCTCGGCTTCGACGCCGTCGCGACGGGCCACCACGCCCAGGTCCTAGAACGCGACGGGCGCCACTACCTCGGGCGCGGCGCCGACACCCGCAAGGACCAGAGCTACGTCCTGGGCTACTTGCGCGAGCACCAACTCTCGACGTTGCTGTTGCCGATCGGTACGCTCGAGAAGGCCGAGGTGCGTCGCCACGCCCAGCGCCTGGGTCTACGCACGTGGGACAAGCCCGACAGCCAGGACGTCTGCTTCATCGAGGCGAGCCGGGGCCGAGAGGTGTTCCTGCGCCAGCGCGTGCCCCTCACGGCCGCCACTATCGTCGACCGCTCGAGCGGTGAGGTCGTGGGCGCCACCGCGGCCGCCGAACTGATGACCGTCGGACAGCGCCGCGGCGTCCCCGGTCTGGACGGGGAGCGGCGCTACGTGGCCAAGGTCGACCTGGCCCTAGGCCGCGTCGAGGTCGGACGTCTCGACGAGGTCATGGTCGGGGTCCTCTATCTCGACGAAGCGTCGCTCTCCTTCTCCCACGAGACGATTCCCGACGGCACGGAGGTACTGGCCCAGTGGAGCGCCCACGGTGAGGCCCGACGCGCGACCCTGCGCCACACTCCGCGCTGGTCGCTCGACCTGGCCGATCGGGCGCGCCCGGTGGCCCCGGGCCAGTCGGTCGTGCTCTACCGGCTCGGCGAACCCGCGATCGTCGAGGGCGCCGCAATCGTCGCCGCGCCGTGAACCGCGCCGAGCACGTCGAGCGGCTGCGCGCCGAGATCGCCCGTCACAACGAGGCCTACCACGTCCGCGACCAGCCGACGATCCCCGACGCCGACTACGACGCGCTGCTGGCGGAGCTGCGCGCGATCGAACAGGCTCACCCCGAGCTGGCCAGCGAGGAGTCGGTCACCCAGCAGGTGGGAGCACCGCTCGCCGCGATCTTCCGCCCCGTCACCCACACCGAGCCAATGCTTAGCCTGGACAACGTCTTTGACGTCGCCGAGCTGCGGGCCTGGGGCGATCGTGGCGCCAAGGGGCTCGAGGCCGATCCGGCGCAGCTGGTTTTCGCGGTCGAGCCCAAGATCGACGGCCTCGCCCTCTCGATCATCTACGTCGGTGGAGTCCTGACCCGGGCCGCCACTCGCGGCGACGGACGCACCGGCGAGGACGTGACCGAGAACGTGCGCACGATCGGCAACGTGCCCGCGCGCATGGAAGACTCGCCCGGACGGGTGGAGGTGCGCGGCGAGGTCTTCCTCGCCAAGTCCGACTTCGACGACCTGAACGTCCGCCAGCGCCACCTCGGCGAGCGTGAGTTCGCCAATCCCCGCAACGCCGCGGCCGGCAGCCTGCGCCAGAAGGACCCGTCGATCACGGCCTCCCGGGCCCTCTCCTTCCTCGCCTACCAGGTGATTGAGCCCCGCGCCTCCTCGTCGGGCTCGTACCTCGACTCCCTCCACCGATTGGCCACCTGGGGATTTCTCACCGCGACCGAGACCTCGCGTGAGGTCGGCGTCGAGGCGATGATCGCGCGCAGCGACTGGTTCGAAGTGCATCGCCACGACCTCGATTACCAGATTGACGGGGTGGTGATCAAACTCGACGACCTCGCCCAGCGGGCCCGTCTCGGCTTCACGAGCCGAGCGCCGCGCTGGGCCATTGCGCGCAAACTCCCACCCGAGGAGCGCACCACGCGTCTAGTGGCCATCCAGGTCTCGATAGGAAGGACCGGACGCGCGACGCCCTTCGCCGTTCTCGAGCCCGTGATCGTCGCCGGCTCGACGGTGGCGATGGCGACGCTGCACAACCAGGACCAGGTGGCTGCCAAGGACGTGCGCCCCGGCGACCTGGTCATCGTGCGCAAGGCCGGCGACGTCATCCCCGAGGTCGTCGGCGCGGTACCCGAGGCCGGTCGACGGCGCAAGCCGGTGTGGAGGTTTCCGACGCACTGCCCGGACTGCGGCGGCGCGCTCGAGCGCGTCGGCGCTCAGAGCGACACCTACTGCGTCAATCCCGCGTGCCCGGCTCAGCGGCTCGCGCAGTTCGTGCACTTCGCGTCGCGCGAGGCGCTCGACATCGAAGGCCTCGGTGAGCAGCGCGTGGCCCAGCTCCTCGCCGAGGGCCTGGTCGACGACGTCGCCGACCTCTTCTCACTGCGCGTGGAGGACCTCTCGGTACTCGAGGGGCTTGGCGAGCTCTCGGCGACGTCTCTGGTCGCGGCGATTCAGGGCTCGCGGACGACGGCGCTCAGTCGGGTGCTCGTCGGACTCGGTGTGCGCCACGTCGGCCCGGTCGCGGCGCGCGAGCTGGCCCAGGCCTTCGGGAGCTACGCCTCGTTGGCGGCCGCGTCGCTCGAAAATCTCGAGGCGGTCTCCGGCGTCGGCCCGGTCATCGCCAGGTCGATCTTCGACTACTGCCGCGAGGAGGAGACCCGGGTCCGGGTCGAGCGTTTCGTCGCGGCCGGCCTCGCCCTCGACGAGCCCCGGGCGTCGGCCGAGGTCCCCGCGACGCTCCAGGGGCGCGCCGTGGTGGTCACGGGCGTCGTCGAGGGCTACTCGCGCGACGAGGCCGAGGCCGCGGTCACCGCGCGCGGCGGGACGTCGCCGGGCGCGGTCTCGAAGAAGACCTACTGCGTGGTGGTGGGCGACTCTCCGGGGGCCTCCAAGGTCGCCAAGGCGCGCGAACTCGGCGTGCCCATGGTGGCGGCCGTCGAGTTCGGGAGCCTGCTGGAGAGCGGAACCTGGAGCGCCACTCTCTCCTGAGGCCTAGGTAAGGTTGGTGGAGCACATGGCAACGTCCACCTTCTCCTCCGGGCATCACCTGGTCAACCGCTACCGCATCGACGAGCTGCTCGGCGTCGGTCATACGGCCGAGGTCTACGTGGCCCAGGACCTCTCCCTGCAGCGCACCGTGGTGGTGAAGGTGCTGCTGCCGCGACTGGCCGAGCACGAGGACGTCCGCCGGAACTTCCGAGACCGCATTATCCGCGCCGCCACCCTCAGCCACCCCCACCTCGCGCGCGTCTACGACGGGGGCCAGGAGGCGGGCGCCATCTTCATGATCACCGAGTACCTGACCGGGGGCTCGCTCGAGGACGTGCTCGCGTCGGGACGGCGTCTCAGCGTCGACGACGGGGCCCGCCTCGGTCGCGACGTCGCCGGGGTGCTCGGCTACGTGCACGACAACGGCTTCGTGCACGGCTCGCTCTCGCCCTCGAAGCTGCTCTTTGACTCCGAGGGACAGGTGCGCCTCAGCGACATCACCCTCGCCGGTCTCGGCACGGCCTACCGGGAGCGCTTCCGCCTCGACGACGTGCGCTACCTCAGCCCCGAGCAGGCCATCGGCGACCCGGCCGGGCCCAAGAGCGACGTCTACGCGCTAGCGCTGATCATCTTCGAGTCCGTCACCGGCGTCACGGCCTTCGAGGGGGTCACGCCCGAGGCGGTGCTGCGCGCGCGCATCAACGCCTCACTGCCGGTTCGACCCGAGCTCGGCACCCTCGACATGCTGCTCGCCCAGGCGGCCGTGCCCGACCCGTTGCTGCGCCTCGACGCCGAGCCCTTCGCGAGCCGGCTCTCGGGCGTGATGAGCAACGCCACGCCCCTGGTGGTCGCCCCGGTGCGCGCCGAGGTGCCGCTGCTGGGCCAGTTCACCCCGCTCGAACCTCGCCGCTCGATCGGCTTTCGCCCGCCCTCGCCCGAACAGATCACCGGCGCCACGGCGGCGGTCCCTTCGCGCATCCCCCGTCCGGTACGGGTGCGCGCCGACGCCGACTGGGCTCCGGAGGTCGCCGCGCCGTCGCCGCGTCGAGCGACTCCGCGTGGGCTCGAGCACCTCGACTACGAGCGACCGCCGCGCAACCGGCGTCTCGCCTTCTTCCTGGCCGCCCTGCTCCTGCTCGTCGTCGCGGTCGGAGGGGGAGCCGCCTGGAAGCTGGGCCTGTTCAGTGAGAGTCACAACGTGCCCTCGCTGACCAGCCTGACGCTCTCCGAAGCGGCGACGCAGCTCTCCGCCGACGGCTTCACCGTAACCGCGAACCGCCACGCGAGCTCGTCGACCGTGAAGAAGAACGCGATCATCTCGCAGAGCCCCGCCGCGGGCACCAGCGCCTCCAGCGGGCAGGTCATCACCGTGACGATCTCGGACGGTCCGGTGATGGTGACGCTGCCCGCGACGCTTCTCGGCGAAGACTGCGGCACGGCGACCGCGCAACTCGCCAAGTTGCGAGTCAGCGCGCAGTGCCCGTCGTCGGCCGCCGTGACGAGCAGCACCGTGCCGGCCGGGCGAGTGGCCAAAATCCTCTACCGGGGCCGGACGGCGCCCCGTGCGGTCCCGCTGCACTCGACCCTGGTGCTCGCACTCTCTCGGGGCGCGGCGACGACCACGACCACCACGACGGTGGCCCCGGGCACGACGACCTCGACCGTCGCGGGCCCCACCACTACGTTGACGACCACCACGACGGTCGCTCCGACCCTCGTCACCGTGCCCAACGTCGTCGGCCAGGACCAGGCGCAGGTCCACGCCGCGATGAAGGCCGCGGGCCTCTACTTCAGAACGAGCGGGCCCGGATCGGGAGCTCAACCGACGTGGACCACGGTCGTCTCACAGGTCCCGGCCGGGGGCACGAAGGTCAAGCGGCTCTCGACGGTCTCGTTGAATGTGAAATGAGCGTCGACTGTGACCTCTGCGAGGCCGCGGTCGTGACCACGCGGTACTTCGCGGACGACGACTGCTGGATCGCGGACTGCGAGATCTGCCTCGTGCCGATGGTGGTGTGGCGGGTGCACGACCCGGCACCGCCCGACGAGATGCGCTCGCGCCTGCTCGTGGCCCTCGGCCACGTCGCCGACGAGACTCTCGGCATCGGCAATTGGTCGGTTGACGACCACATGCGCAACATCCCCGACCACTACCACGCGCACGCCCGGCCGCCCTACTTCGCTCGACGGGGACGGGTCTAGAGACCCTCGGATTGGTCGTTACAATCGGGGCACCACATCTTTTGAAGGGGTCACCATGGGTGCACTGGACGGTCGCGTCGCCATCATCACCGGAGCCGGACGGGGGATCGGTCGCGAGCACGCCCTGCTGTTCGCCGCCGAGGGCGCCAAGGTCGTCGTCAACGACCTCGGGGGCGGGCTCGACGGCTCGGACCAGGTCGCCTCGCCGGCCGAGGAGGTCGTGGCCGAGATCCAGGCGATGGGCGGCGAGGCCGTGGCCAACCACGACAACGTCGCGGACTGGGAGGGCGGCCAGCGTCTGGTCCAGACCGCGCTCGACACGTTCGGTGAGTTGCACGTCCTGGTCAACAACGCCGGGATCCTGCGCGACCGGGTGCTCGTCAACCTGAGCGAGGAAGACTGGGACGCCGTCATCCGGGTCCACTTGAAGGGCCACTTCGTCCCCTCGCGCCACGCGGCGACCTACTGGCGCGAGCGGGCCAAGGCCGGCGACCCGGTGAAGGCGTCGATCATCAACACCTCCTCCACGTCGGGGCTGCTCGGCAACATCGGCCAGTCCAACTACGGCGCCGCCAAGGCCGGCATCGCGGCCTTCACCGTGATCATCGCCGAAGAGCTCGGCCGCTACGGGGTGCGCGCCAACGCCATCGCGCCGGCCGCACGCACCCGGATGACCGAGTCGACGCCCGGGCTCTCGGACCACGTGGTGAGGCCCTCGGACGCCGCGGTGTTCGACGTGTGGGACCCGGCCAATATCTCGCCCCTGGTGGCCACGCTCGCCATGGAGGACTGCGAGGCGACCGGCCAGACGTTCTTCGTTCAGGGCGGCACCGTTCGGCGCTTCCAGAACTGGACGATGACCGACACCCTCGAGAAGAACGACCGATGGTCGGTCGCGGAACTGGCTGGCCAGCTGCCCACTCTGCTGAAGTGAGCGACGAGCGCCCCACGGCGCACCTCGATCGCGAGGACCCCGACGGTCTGCTGAACGCGCGAACCGACCCTGGCGCAGGGCTCTTCGGCACCCTCGGCAACGAGGCCGGCAGCGACCTCAACTGGCTCTCGATGCTGCGCCACCGCGTGCAGGCCCGCGCCGAGGGGTCCTCGCGCTACGAGTGGTGGGTCCTGTGGTCCCTGCTGGCCGGCCTGTTCGCCCTCAACTTCACCTTCACCGTGTTCATCGTGGCGCTACCGACGGTGGCGACCGAGTTCCACACCAGCGTGACGGTGCTGACCTGGACGATGGTGGGCCCGCTGCTCGCCTACGGGCTGGCCGCCCCGATACTCGGCAAGGCCGGCGACATCTACGGACACCGCCGTCTCTACCTCTTCGGGCTGCTCGGCGCCATGGTCTCGGCCGTCCTGACGGCTCTGGCGCACAACGTCGACATGCTGCTCTTCGCGCGCGCCCTCGACGGCGTCCAGGGGGCCGCCACCGGCACGGCCTCGGGGGCGCTGATCAACATGGTCTTCGGCCGAGAGGAGCGGGTCAAGGCGTTGGGATGGTGGAGCCTGGTCGGCGCCGGGGGACCGGTCATCGGGGTGTCGCTGGGCGCGCCGATCATCGCCGCCTTCGGGTGGCGCGCCCTGTTCTGGTTCCAACTGGTTCTCCTCGTGGTCGCCTTCGCCGTGGTCTCCATCGTGCTGCCCAAGCGCCGCGGCACGCCGGCCGAGGAGGCCCAAAAGAAGTCCGAGGCCCGTGCGGAGTTCAGGCGCATGGACTGGCTCGGCAGCTGGACCCTGTCGCTCGCCGTCACGACGTTGATGGTGGGCCTCTCCGTTGGTCCGAGCATCGGGTGGACGAGCCCGTGGTGCCTCTCGGCGTTCGTCCTATCGGCGCTGATGACGGTCTCGTTCGTGCAGCGGATCCGCACGGCCCAGAATCCGCTCATCCCCGCGCACTACTTCCGTCGCCGGAACTTCGTGATGCCGTTGGTCCTGCGCGCCACCGCCAACTTCGCCTACTTCGGTGCGTTCTTCCTCTTCCCGCTGCTGATGGAGCAGGGATACGGCTACTCGATCCCGCACGTTGGCGCACTCGCCATCGCGCGCCCGATTACCTTCTCGCTCTGCTCTCCGATCGCGGGCTACGTGGCGGTGCGCATCGGCGAGCGCGTCTCGGCCGTCGCCGGAGCCACGTTCCTGACGGCGTCGCTCGGCCTGTTCGCGCTGCTCTCGCCGAGCTCGGGCACCTGGATGATCGCGCTCGCGCTCGCGCTCTCGGGCCTCGGGATGGGCGTGGCGATGCCCTCGTCGAGCTCGGTCATGGCCAACGAGGTGAAGCCGACCGAGTTCGGCGTCATGACCGCGGCCCAGATGCTCGCGATGCAGGTCGGCGAGGTCGCCGGCATCCAGGTCCTCGAGACCGTCCAGCAGGCCCTCGTGCACCGGCACCACCTGGCCCACGCGAAGCCGGGACCGGCGCTGCTCGCCACGTTCCAACTGCCGTTCCTCATCGGCGCCGGCGTGGGCGCGATCGGTCTCTGTTCGGCGCTCTTCATCCACTCGGTCCCGCGCGAGCGTGCGAGGTCGGCGAATTAACCCATTGGGTAGGCTCGGAACCTATGACCGCACCCATCAGACCAGGCTGTGGGCCCTTCTCGTTCGCGGGGGGGACCAACGGCGTCCTCGTGCTGCACGGCTTCACCGGCAATCCCTTCTCCATGCGCCCGCTGGCGCAGCGCTGCGCGCAGGCCGGCTACACCGTCGAGCTACCGCTCCTGCCCGGCCACGGCACCGAGGTCGCCGACGTCCTCGCGACCCGCTGGGCCGACCTGTCGGGCGCCGCGCTCGACGCCTTCGACGAGCTGGCGACGCGCTGCGAGCGCGTCGCCGTGGTCGGCCTCTCGGTGGGCGGCGCCCTGACCGCGATGCTCGCCGAGCAACGCGCCACGGTCGCGGGATGTGTCTTCATCAACCCGATGCTGCAGTCGCCGGGCGCGGAGATCGAAGAGGGCCTCGCCGCGCTGCTCGACGCCGGCCTCGAGACCCTGGACAAGGCCACCGAGGACATCAAGAAGACCGACGAGTTCGAGCTCGCCTACGAGTCGTGGCCGCTCGCGGCGCTGGCGAGCGTCTTCGAGGGCGTGGGGCCGGTGAAGGCCGAGCTGTCGAGGATCACCGCGCCGTGCCTCCTGCTCTCGAGCCGCCGGGACGACACCGTATCGCCCGAGAACGGGACGCTGCTCGTCGAGCACGTGACCGGACCGCTCGAGCGGATCTGGCTCGAGGACTCCTTCCACGTGGCCACCCTCGACAACGACCGCGAGCTGGTGGAGTCCTCGACGGTGGAGTTCCTCGCTCGGGTGCTTTCGTGACCCCACTGCGTCGTGAGGACGTCGCTCACGTCGCGCGCCTGGCCCGCCTCACCCTGAGTGAGGCCGAGCTCGACCTGTTCACCGAACAGCTCGGCCAGGTCCTCGAGCACGCCAACGACATGGCGACCCTCGACCTGAGTGACGTCGTGGCGACCGCGCACCCCTTCGGGCTGATCAACGTGGTGCGCGAGGACGTCGTGCGCCCGAGCCTCGATCGTGACGCCGTGCTGGCCATGGCGCCCGACGCGCAAGATAACCGCTTCGGCGTGCCGCGCATCATGGGCGAGGCTCCGTGAAGACCGCCGAGCAGATCGTCCGCGAGGTGCGAAACGGCGAGACGACCGCGACGGCCGAGCTGAACGCGGCACTGACGGCGATTGGCGAGCGCAACGAGGAGTTGCACGTCTTTCTCTACGTCGACGAAGAGGGCGCCCGCACGACGGCGGCGCGCATCGACGATCGGGTCGCGCGCGGCGAGGAGGTCGGCCCCCTGGCCGGCGTGCCGGTCGCGCTGAAGGACAACCTCTGCCAGTCCGGCATCCCGACGACGTGCTCGTCGCGGATCCTCGAAGGCTGGCGCCCGCCCTACAACGCCACCGTGATCGACCGACTGCTCGCCGCGGGCGCCGTCCCGGTCGGCAAGACCAACCTCGACGAGTTCGCGATGGGCTCCTCAACCGAGAACTCGGCCTTCGGCCCGACCCGGAACCCCCTCGACCCCTCGCGGGTGCCCGGCGGCTCCTCGGGCGGCTCGGCCGCCGCCGTCGCGGCCGACATGACGCCCGTGGCGCTCGGCAGCGACACCGGCGGATCGATCCGTCAGCCGGCCGCCCTCTGCGGCCTCGTCGGGGTGAAGCCCACCTACGGACTGGTCTCGCGCTACGGCCTCGTGGCCTTCTCCAGCTCGCTCGACCAGATCGGCCCGCTCACCAAGACCGTGCGCGACGCCGCGATGGTGCTCGAGGCGATCGCCGGCCACGACGAGCGGGACTCGACCTCGCTGCCCGAGCCGTCCCCGTCCCTGGTGGCCCACGTGGAGAACGGAGTCGCGGATCAGCGCGTCGCCCTGGTGCGCGAGCTCGTCGACGGCGCCGACCCCGACGTGATCGCCGCGGTCGAGCTGGCCGTGGCGGCCCTGAAAGAGGCCGGCGCCACCGTCATCGAGATCTCCGTGCCCGAGTTCCGTCTCGGTCTCAGCGCCTACTACCTGATCGCGCCGGCCGAGGCCTCGAGCAACCTCGCGCGCTTCGACGGCGTGCGCTACGGGCTGCGCGTGAAGGGCGACGACGTCACCTCGATGATGGAGGCGACGAGGACGGCCGGCTTCGGGCCGGAAGTGAAGCGTCGGATCATGCTGGGGACCTACGCGCTGTCGGCCGGCTACTTCGACGCGTACTACGGCCAGGCCCTGAAGGTCCGCACCCAGATGATCGACGCCTTCGCGCGCGCCTACCGTCAGGCCGACCTCCTGATCGGCGCGACGACCCCGTCGGTCGCCTTCGCCTTCGGCACCAAGACGAGCGACCCGATGGCGATGTACCTGTCGGACGTCTTCACCATCCCGACCAACCTGTCGGGGGAGGCCGCCATCTCGGTGCCGTTCGGCACCGGCGAATCCGGGCTCCCGGTCGGGGTCCAACTACTCGGGCCCGGGCGCAGTGAGGCGCGGCTCTTCGCCGCCGGGCGCGTCCTCGAGATCGCGGACGGGCGCCCGTGACGCTCGCCAACGGCTGGGAGATGGTCGTGGGGCTTGAGGTCCACACCGAACTGAAGACCGCGACCAAGATGTTCTGCGGCTGCGCCAACGCCTTCGGGTCGGCGCCCAACACCCATGTCTGCCCGGTCTGCCTCGGCCTGCCGGGCTCGCTGCCGGTGTTGAACGTGCGCGCGATCGAGCTGGCGATGGCGATCGGCATGGCGCTGCACTCGACGATCGCGCCATCGACGTTCCACCGCAAGAACTACTTCTACCCCGACATGCCCAAGGACTTCCAGATCAGCCAGTACGACCTGCCGATCAACTCCGGCGGCTACCTCGACCTGCCCGACGGCTCGCGCGTGTCGATCGAGCGGGCCCACCTCGAGGAGGACACCGGCAAGTCGACCCACCTCGGGGGGAGCGGGCGCATCCACGGGGCCGACCGGTCGCTCGTCGACTACAACCGCTCGGGCGTGCCGCTCGTCGAGATCGTGTCGGGGCCCGACATCCGCAGCTCGGTCCAGGCCCGCGCCTACGTGGTCGAGCTGCGCGGCATCCTGATCGCCACGGGCGCCTCGGACGGACGGATGGAGGAGGGCTCGTTGCGCATCGACGCCAACGTCTCGGTCCGTCAGGCGAACGCGCCCTTCGGCACGCGCTGCGAGATCAAGAATCTGAACTCCCTGCGCAGCCTCCAGCGCGCGATCGACTTCGAGGCCCAGCGCCAGGTCGAGCTGATCGAGGGGGGCGGTACCGTCCGCCAAGAGACGCGGCACTGGGACGAGAACCTCGGCGCCACCTCGACGATGCGCACGAAGGAGGAGGCCGAGGACTACCGCTACTTTCGCGAGCCCGACCTCGTCGACCTCGCCCCGGACCGGCCCTGGCAGGAACGGGTGCGCGCCGGTCTCCCGGCGATGCCGGCCGAACGGCGCGCGTCGCTGACCGCGCGGCTGGCCAGTCCCAGCCCGGCCCACCTCGACGCCGTCGAGGTCGTGATCGACCTCGGCCTCGAGGAGTTCGTGCACGTCGCCCTCGACGGGGGCGTCGAGGCGGGCCCGGCGCTGGCGCGCGCCGCCAACGAACTGGCCGCTGACCTCGAGGGTGCGTCCCACCTCGACCCCGGCGCCTTTGTCGCGACGCTGCTGATGGAGCAACGCGGCGAACTCTCGGCCACCCAGGCCAAGACCGTGCTGGCCGAGCTGTTGGCCCGCGGCGGCGACCCCGCCACCATCGCCTCGGCGCGGGGCTTCGAGGTTCTGTCGTCGGACTCCCTCGGCGAGACGGTGGCGACGCTCATCGGGCAGTTCCCCGACGAGTGGATGCGCTACCGCGACGGCGACGAGAAGCTGGCCCAGTTCTTCATCGGCCAGGTGATGAAGTTGACCCAGGGCCAGGCGAACGGCAAGGCGGTCGTCGCCGAGCTTCGGGCGCGCCGCTAGGCGAGTGGTACCGCCCGTCACGGCGTCGCTCCACTAGTTTTTAATGGTGCGCCACTCGTCGATCCTGCTCTGCGCCGTGGTGGCGACGGGCCTCGGCCTGGCCTCCGCCGCCTCGGCCGACACCACGTCGACGACGACCTCGAGCACCACGACGACGGCGCCCGTCACGACGACCACGCTGAAGCCGGTCTACGTCGCGCCCTTGACGGGACTGCCCGATCCGACGAAGGTGACCAGGCGCCGCTCGGCCTTGACGATAAAGATCGACAACACCCAAGAGGCCCATCCCCAGTACGCGCTCGACCAGGCCGACGTCGTCTACGAGGAGATCGTCGAGGGCGGCATCACGCGACTGGCCGCGATCTTCCACTCCCACCTGCCGACGAAGGTCGGCCCGGTGCGCTCGGTGCGGCGCACCGACCGCGAGATCGTCTTTCCCATCGGCGGACTGTTCGCCTTCTCGGGCGGCGCCCAGTACGCCGTGTCGACGATTGAAACCGCTCCCGTGAAGCTGTTCCAGCAGTCCAACGCCGGCGGGGCGATGTTCCGCGACCCCCTCCGTCCCCCACCCCACAACCTGTTCGCCAACGCGCCGGCCCTGATGGCGATGGACGGTAAGGTCCGCGTGCCCCGGGCGCTCTTTCGCTACGCCTCGACCGCCAGCCGACCGGTCGGGGCGCCCGTCGCCTGGTTCACGGTCAACTTCCTCGCCGGCTACGCGACCGAGTTTCAGTACAACGGCCGGACCCACTCGTGGCCGCGGTCGATCTTCGGGCGCGCGGACGTCAGCGCGGCCGGCGTGCAGCTCGCCCCGAGCAACGTCGTCGTGATGAGCGTCAACTACCGGGGGGGAGTCGGCGTCGAGGGCTCCGAGGCCCAACTGGTCGGCACCGGCCCGGTCCTGGTGTTCTCGAATGGTCGCCTACAGCGGGGCCACTGGTTCCGCTCGAGCATCGCCAAGGTGACGGCCTACCGCAACGACTCGGGCCAGGTCATCACGCTGCGTCCGGGCCAGACGTGGGTGGAGCTGCTCGCCACGGGCGAGACGGTGAGCGTCTACGGGCCTAGGAAGTAGTCCGCCCGGGCACGGGCCGGCGTCGCGCGCTTTCGTAGACTTCCCCCATGACCAATCACCCCACCCCGCGAAGCTCTGACGTCACCCTGGGCAAGGGCCGCGCGGGGGCGAGGGCCATGCTGCGCGCGATGGGCCTCGACGACGCCGACATGGCCAAGGCCCAGATCGGCGTCGCCTCCAGTTGGAACGAGGTCACCCCGTGCAACCTGCCGCTCGCCCGGCTGGCCCAGCGCACCAAGGTCGCCGTGCGCGACGGCGGTGGCGTGCCGTTCGAATTCGTCACGATCGCGGTCTCGGACGGCATCTCAATGGGCCACGAGGGCATGCGGGCCTCCCTCGTCTCGCGCGAGGTGATCGCCGACTCCGTGGAGACGGTGATGCACGCCGAGCGCTTCGACGCCATGGTGACCCTGGCCGGCTGTGACAAGTCGCTGCCCGGGATGCTGATGGCCGCCGCCCGCCTCGACGTGCCGGCGGTCTTCCTCTACGGCGGGACCATCCTGCCCGGCGAGCTCCACGGCGAGGCGATCGACATCGTGTCGGTCTTCGAGGCGATCGGCGCCAACGCCGTGGGCGCCATCTCCGACGACGAGTTGAAGGCCATCGAGTGCGCGGCCTGCCCCGGCGAGGGCGCCTGCGCGGGGATGTTCACCGCCAACACCATGGCGAGCGTCGGCGAGGCCCTCGGGATGTCGCTACTCGGTAGCGCCTCGGTCCCCTCGATCGACGCCCGCCGCGACCAGTACGCCTACGAGTCGGGCCTGGCCGTGCTGCACCTGCTCGACCGCGGCATCACCGCCCGTCAGATCATGACGAAGGCGGCCTTCGAGAACGCCATCGCCATCGTGATGGCGCTCGGCGGCTCCACCAACGCCGTCCTGCACCTGCTCGCGATCGCCCACGAGGCGCGAGTGGAGCTCGACCTGGACGACTTCAACAAGGTCGCGCGGCGCGTGCCGCACCTCGCCGACATGAAGCCCCACGGCCGCTTCCACATGGTCGATCTCGACGCGATCGGCGGCGTGCCGGTCGTGCTCGCGCACCTGCTCGAGCACGGGCTCCTGCACGGCGACGTCATGACGGTGAGCGGTCGGACCCTGGCCGAGAGCCTCGAGGACTTCGGCGCGCGACCTCCCGACGGCGAGGTGGTGCACGA
>JAYVZV010000068.1:0-4376 GCA_043782995.1 Acidimicrobiales bacterium
CTGCTCGCGCGGCGCTACACCTGGCGGTCGGCCGCCCAGTCGTTGGCGGCGTTGACCGAGCGACTCGCACTTTCGGGCCTCGTTCGCTGCTAGTGGAGCGCGCCCCGGTCGCCGGATCGGACGCCGCGCACGTCCTCGATGAAACCATCCGCGCCTGGGCCCGGCAGTGGAGTGCGGGAGCGACGCTTATGGGCATCGAGCACCAACCGTCGCCCGACGACCGGGGCCACTTTCACTGGCTCGTGCGCCTGAAGGGCGACGAGCGCGACGTGATCACGGTGTGGTTCTCGCTGCGCCAGCGAACCGTGCACGTCGAGACTGAGGTGATGCCCGCCCCCGAAGAGAACCGCGAGGCCCTCTACCGGTTCCTGCTCGTGAAGAACGCCGAGTGGCGCGAGTTGCACCTGGCCATTGGCCCCGAGGAGGGCGTCTACCTGATGACCCAGGTCCCGATCAACGAGGTGACCTCCGAGCGGCTCGACGAGTTGGTGGGCGCGTGCGTGACCTACGTCGACGAGATCTTCCCGACAATCATGGCTCTGGGACTCCCGGCCCTCTACCGGCGGCGGCGCCGGGGCTGAAATTTCGACCTTGTAGCGTTGCCCCATGGCCTTCCAACTGATCATCATCGGGGGCGGCCGCATGGGTTCGGCGCTGGCCGAGGGACTGCTCGGCGCGTCGTGGTGCGAACCGGGCGACCTCTGCGTCGTCGAGGTCTCGGTCGAGCAGCGCGCGGCGCTCTCGACGCGCCTGCCCGACGTCGCGGTACGCGCCACAATCGAGCTCGACGACGTCGGTCCCGGGACCGGCGCGGTGCTCTGCGTGAAGCCCGACCACGCGCAGTCCGCGGCGCGCCTCGCCGGCACGATGGGAGTGGCCCGGATACTGTCGGTCGTGGCCGGGCTCTCGTGCGCCCGCATCGAAGCGGTCCTGCCCGGGGCGGTCGCCGTCGTACGCTCGATGCCCAACACGCCGGTCCTCGTGCGTCGTGGCGCCAGCGCGATCGCCGGGGGAGCGCACGTCACGAAGGACGACCTCGACTGGGCCGAGTCGATCCTGGGCGCGGTCGGCACCGTGGTGCGCGTGACCGAGCGCCACCTCGACGCCGTCACCGGACTCTCGGGATCGATGCCCGCGTACCTG
This sequence comes from Acidimicrobiales bacterium, assembly GCA_043782995.1. Classification (GTDB taxonomy): domain Bacteria; phylum Actinomycetota; class Acidimicrobiia; order Acidimicrobiales; family RAAP-2; genus RAAP-2. Next base: position 1,144 of record JAYVZV010000068.1, read on the forward strand.
TACCTGGTCATCGAGTCGCTCATCGACGCCGGCGTTCACCAGGGCCTCTCGCGCGAGGTGTCGCGCCAGCTCGTCGTGGGCACGTTCGAGGGGTCGGCCGCCCTGCTCGTGGAGACCGGCGAGTCCCCCGAAGAGCTCCGCGCCCAGGTCACCTCGCCCGGAGGGGCGACCGCGGCCGGACTCCGCATGCTCGAGAACCGGGCCGTGCGGGCCGCCTTCTTGGAGGCGGTGGCCGCCGCCGCGGAGCGCAGCCGCCAGTTGGGTCGTTAAAGAGCCTCTACTAGCGTGGAGCCATGGCGACCCCGCGGCTTCGCACGAGGAAACTCTCCGAACCGACCATCGCGCGCCTGCCCGTATACCAGCGCATCGCCGAGGGCTGGGCGCTGCGGGGTCTCACCCGAATCGACTCGCGCCAGATTGGCGAGCTGGCCGGCGTCACAGCCACCACCGTGCGACGCGACCTGGCCGGTCTCGGCTCCTTCGGAACTCGCGGCGCCGGCTACGACGTGTCCGTCCTCAACGAGCGGATCGCCGAGGCGCTCGGGCACGACCGCCAGTACGACGTCGTCGTGGTGGGCATTGGGAACCTCGGACGGGCCCTCGTGAACTCCTCGAACTTCTTGATCCGCGGCGCGCGCCTCGCCGCCCTCTACGACGTCGACCCCGAGGTCGTCGGCACCCGCATCGCGGGCCACGTGGTCCAGCCGCTGGCCGACCCGATCGCCCCGGCCACCGTCGGGGTCATCTGCGTGCCACCCCAGTCGGCCCAGGAGGTGGCCGACCGCCTGGTCGGCGCCGACATCCACGCGCTGCTCAACTTCGCGCCCCAGGTCCTTACGGTGCCGATCGGCACCGCCGTGCACTACGTGGACTTTTCAATCGAGTTGCAGATCCTCATGTACCACCTCAACAACGGCACCGGACCCCTGGGCGGAGGGCTGCTGCACTCGCTGGGCATCTCGACGGCCCCTTCGCTGCGGCCCGTGACGTGATGGCCGACAGAGTGGCGCCGTGGCGCTGATCTCGGTCGGTCTTGACCACGAGCACGCCTCGCTCGACCTGCTCGAGCGCGCGACGGTCTACGAGCACGAGTGGAGCAAGGTGCTTCGCGCGCTGATGAGCCAGCGCAACATCCACGAGGCGGTCTTCGTCTCGACCTGCCTGCGCACCGAGGTGGTGGCGGTGATTGACCTCTTCCACGGGGCAATCGACGAGATCACCCACACGCTCTCGGACGTCACCGGCCTCGCGACCGAGGAGTTCGCCGACCACCTCACCGTGCACTTCGACCGGGGGGTGGCCAACCACCTCTTCAGCGTCGCCGCCGGACTCAAGTCTGTCGTGCCCGGCGAGTTCGAGGTGCTGGGCCAATTGCGTCGTGCTCTCGAGCTGGCGACCGAGGAGCAGACCGCCGGGTCCGAGCTGACCGAGCTCTTCCAGCGCGCGATTGCCGCGGGCCGTCGGGTGCGCAACGAGACCCAGATCGCGCGGGGCACGACCAGTTTCGCCCAGGCCGCGGTGATGATGGCGACCGAGGAGTACGGAGTAGACCTGGGCGGCGTCGACGTGCTCGTCATCGGCGCCGGCCAGTTGGCGGGGGGCATTGCGCGCAACCTGCTCGGCTCGGGCCTCGCCCGGCTCACGATCGCCAACCGGACGCTCGAACGTGCGCAGCGCCTGTGCGATGAACTAGGCGACGGGCGGGCCTTCGTCGCCGAGTTGGGCGACGTCCCGGCGCTCGTCGCGCGAGCGCGCCTCGTGGTGGCCGCGGTCGAGGTCCCGACGCCGGTGGTGACGCGCGCCGATCTTGAACGATGCGCCCAGGACGTCCTCTTCGTGGACCTCGGCATCCCGCGCGCGGTGGCCAGTGACCTCCACGGCCTGGCGAACGTGCGCCGCCTCGACATCGGGGACCTGCGCGAGCGCGTCGAGCAGGCGCTGGACGACCGTCACGGGGCCGTCGACGCGGCACGCGACATCGTCGGCGAGGACGTCGAGCGGTTTCTGGCCGACCAGCGGGCCCGGGGGGCCTCGGCCATCGTCAGTGACCTGCGCGAGTACTTCGACGAGGTCGTGGCGGGCGAGATGGCGCGACGGGAGCGTGACGTCGAGGACCTGACCAGCGAGCAGCGCGATCGCGTGGCCTCGCTGCTGCGCTCGGTCGTCGCCAAGATCGCCCACCGCCCGACGGTGGCGTTGAAGGAGGCGGCCGGTACCGACCAGGGAACCCGACTGAGTGAGGCGACCCGCACCCTGTTCGACCTATGACCGCGCTGCGCCTCGCGACGCGGCGCTCGCCCCTGGCGCTCGCCCAGGCGCAACTGGTCGTGGACCGACTGGGCCGCCACGGCGTCGCGTGCGTGCTCGTGCCCGTGGAGACTCACGGCGACCGCGACGCCGAGTCGCCGCTCGAGGCGATTGGGGGCCAGGGTGTCTTTGCGGTCGAGCTACAGCGGTCGGTCCTCGAGGGCGCGGCAGATGTGGCCGTGCACAGCGCGAAGGACCTGCCGAGCGCCACCCCCGACGGGCTGGTGCTGGCGTGCGTACCCGAGCGCCGAGACGCCGCCGACGTCCTCGTGGGCCGTTCGCTGGCCGGGCTCGGACCGGGCGCCACCGTGGCGACCGGGTCGCCGAGACGGCGCGCCTTGTTACTAGAGCGGCGACCCGACCTTCGGGTGGTCGGGCTGCGCGGCAACATGGCGAAGCGACTGGCCGCGCCCGGGCGAGACGGCGTCGACGCGGTCGTTGCCGCGATGGCGGCGTTGGAGCGCCTGGGCGAGGCAGTGCTCGTCGCCGAGCGCCTCGACCCCGAATGGTTCGTCCCCCAGGTCGGTCAGGGCGCCATTGCGCTCGAGGCTCGCTCGCACGACGACCCGACGCTCACGCTCCTCGCGACGATCAACGACGCGGTGGCCTTCTCGGCGATTCTCGCCGAGCGGGCCTTCCTGGCTGAACTGGGCGTCGGCTGCTCGATTCCGGCCGGCGCGCACGGAGTTCTCTCGGGCGACGTCGTGGCGCTGCGCGGCGTGATGCTGGCCGTCGACGGCACCACCAGCGTGCGCGCGACGCTCGAGGGCGCCGACCCGCTCGAACTCGGGCGCGACCTCGCCCGGCTACTGCGCGACGAGATGGACGGCGCGTCGCTTCCGGGATGGGAGACCGGACGATGAACGTCGTCGTGACCCGCGAGCGCGGGCGCAACGAGTCGTTGGTCTCGTGGATGCCCGAGGGGG
>JAYVZV010000069.1:0-4222 GCA_043782995.1 Acidimicrobiales bacterium
GAGTCGTCGAGCCACTCGAGGGCGATGGCGGCGCGACGGACCTTCTCGCGCACGTTGGCGACCACGTCGGCCATCACCTGTTCACCGGCGGGGTACACCGCGCGGGCGTTGCGCAGGCCGAACTTCGCGTAGAGCGGGGCGGCGACCGTGGCGATCTCGGCCAGCTCGTGGCCGCGAACCATGCCGCCTAGGGCGTCGGGGGCCTCCAGGTAGAGGTCGATCGGGGCGTCGCTCACCGAGCGGATCTCGCAGAGCTCGCACAGGCTGAAGTCACTCGGCACGTTGACGGTCGTGCCGCCCACGTCAATCAGCTGGCGGAACGTCAGGGGATTGGACGGCGCGAGCACCGCGGAGATCTTCCAGACGATGGAACGAGGTAGCTCGCCGGCGTCGACCATTGCCTTGAGCAGTTGCATCAGGCCGGTGTCGGCGATCAGGAAGCCGCGGATGCCGAGGTCGGCCGCGCGACAGATGTCGTCGATGGCGTAGCGCAGCTGGTCAAATCCGCGCAGTCGGCCCGAGAGGAGCAGGCCGTCGGGGCTTCGCACCGAGCCGCCGATGCCGAACTCTTCGCGGGGACCGACGAAGAGGCTGACTTCGAGGCCCTCGTCCGCGCCGATCGTGGCCATGGTCGAGAGGTCGGCCTTGGTCAACAGCATCGATCCACTGCCCTGGGAGACCCGGTGGATGGGCACCTGGTGGAGGCGGGCCTCCTCGACGACGGCACGCAGCGCCGCCGGGTTCTCGACGCTCGGAATCTCGACGCGATAGTGCGCCCCGTCGGGGAAGCGCGCCGCGCTGGCCACGGGCTCGGCCACGAGCGGACCGAGATGGCGCCGCAACGCCGCCGTGCCCCGAGGACTTCCGCTACCTCTCACCATGCTTCCTCCTCATCCGATGACCTTGACCGCGCTGTGGCGCGGGCCGTCCTCGCTCGACGAGAGCGGCCACCCTCCGGTCGCCGTCACGAGCTCGGCGCCGTCGCCGCCTACGAGGTACGTCTCTTCGATCTTCGCACCCCCTCGGGCGCTGGGGTTCCACGCCACGGCGGTCCCGACCTCGCACGTCAGGCCCCAGAACGGCGACGCGTCCTGGCCGGGGGCGAGTTCGAACTCGCGCTGCTCGTAGGCGATGGGTCCTCCCTGGTAGTGCTCGCGCCACGCACCGGCGCGGCCAATCGACTCGTATCCGTGGGCCAGCGCCTCGACGGCACCGCCCCACGTGCCGCCGGGCCGCGACGCGGCGAGCACGTCGCGGTGGACCGCGGCGATCTCGTTGGTGAGCGCGATGATCGGGTCGTCGTCGCGGCAGACCGCGATTCGGGTCGCCGCGGCGTGAAGTCCCCCTCGACGGGCCACCACGACGGCCATCACGGCGTCGTCGATCACGGCGCCCACGGCCAGGGGGTGGCGTAGACGGCGCATGCGCTCGTCACCGCCGACGATGAGGCAGACCGCCTTTGCGCCCCGGCGCTCGAGTTCGGCACTGACGGCGGCGGCCACGTCGAAGTCCGTCGAGTGGCCGGGACGCCAGGCGTCGATGCCCGCGCCGAGCGCGTCGGCGACGTCGGTGCCGAGCGAGCGCAGGTCGTCGCGCTCGGGCGACGTCAGCGCCATTCGCTCGACGACGATCTCGTTCGAGACGTCGCGACCGGTCGCCTCGAGGTCGCTGAGGAAGTTCTCGGGCGAGAGGCCGCCGAAGGCGGTGGCGGCTTCGAGGGGCGCGTCGGCGACGTACCACGGCACCGCGATGATGTTCCAGCCCAGCGCTGCGAGGTCGAAATCGCGGGCTAGGCGGGGCGCCTCGATCTGGGTGGTGATGAGAGTGCGCCCGCTGTTGGTCTCGACGACCCAGACCGGGTCGCGCGGCGAGGTGAGGTCAATCGGGTCAGAGAGCCCCCCGGTCGCCCAGTTGACCGATCCGGGCCGAGTGAGGAGCAGGGGACGTTCGTCGAACCGTGCTCGAAGCGCCGATATTCGCGAACGCACGGCGTCCGTCCTCTCGCCGATACGCAACTTCGTGTTCGGTATTACAAAACGCTTGTCGGTATTGATTACGTCATACAAGCAGGAATTCTTCGGCCCGTCAAGCCGATTGTTGACAATTTGGACGGCTTGACCGTATTGTGTTGGTCTGTGCCGAACAAGAACGAACTCGACAAGCGCTACGAGGTCCAGTCGGTCGCGCGGGCCGCCGCACTCTTGGACCTGGTGGGCAATACCGGCGGCGCCGGTTTGGGCGTCACCGAGATCGCCGGTCATCTGAAGGTCGCTAAGAGCACCGCGTTATCGCTCGCTCGCACCCTCAGCGCCGCCGGTCTCTTGCGGTCGGTCGACCCCGGTCCGCGCTACGTGCTCGGCCTCAACCTGTTGCGACTCGGCGACCTGGTCGCCCAACAGACGTCGGTCGCCGAGCTCGGCCGGCCCACCCTGCGCGAGCTCTCGAGCGTAACCGGTCTGACCGCGCGGCTCGCGATGAACGAGAACGGCTATCCGGTCTTCCTCGAGCGCATCGACGGCGAGGGCTCGATCCGGTTCCACGCCCCGCTCGGTCAACGAGAGGAGCCCCACGCCACGGCGGCCGGCAAGGCGATCCTCGCCCAGATGCCCGAGAGCGACGTGCGTCACCTCATCGACGACGCCGGGTTGGCGGTACACACCTCGAAGACCCTCGCGACCATCGAGGCGCTGTTGGACGACCTCGAGCGAGTGCGGCGCGAGGGGTACGCGACCGACGACGAGGAGGAGGCCGAGGGGGTGTTCTGCGTCGGCGCCGCCTTCTTTGACCACCACGCCGACTGCGCGGGCGCGCTCAGCATCACCGGACTCAAGGTTGACGTGCCGCTGCGAGAGGTGCAGCGCCTCGGCGGCATCGTGAGGTCCCACGCCGATCGGGTGACGGCGATGCTCGGCGGAGCGCCTCCGAAGAGGGTCTGATGAGGGCCCTCGAAGTGACGGCGCCCGGAGCCGTAGCGCTGGTCGATTGCGCTGAGCCCGAGACGTCGCCGGGCGAGGTCGTCGTCGCGCCACAGATTGTCGGGATGTGCGGCACCGACCTCGAGCTCATCGACGGCACAATCGATCCCGCCTACGTGCGCTACCCGCTGATCCTCGGACACGAATGGGTCGGCGTTCTACGCAGTGACCTGGCCGGGGTGGCCGTCGCGGGGGACCGGGTCGTGGTCGAGGGTGTGCTCTCCTGTGGCGACTGTTCCGAGTGTCGCCGCGGGGACACCAACCGCTGCGTCACCTACGACGAGATCGGTTTCACGAGGCCCGGTGCCATGGCCGAGTTGGTGGCGGTGCCCGCGAGGCTGGTCCATCGCCTCGAGCCGTCGGTCGATCCCGAGGACGCCGTCCTCGTCGAGCCGATGGCCGTCGTCTGGCGGGCGCTCACGCGGTTCGACCTGCGCCGCGCTCAGCGCGTCGTCGTCGTCGGCGACGGCACCATTGCGTTGTTGTGCGCCCACATGGTGCGACTGTTCGATCCCACCGAGGTCGTGGTCGTGGGACGACGTGAGGCCCAGGCCGACCTCGCTCGTCGGGCCGGAGCCGACGTGTTTTCCACGGTCGTGCCCGCGGGCAAGTTCGACCTCGTCATCGAGGCGGCCGGAACCGCGTCGTCGGCGTCGACGGCATTGGCGCTGGCCGACCGCGGCGCGATGGTGATCCTGCTCGGACTGCCCGCCCACGGCACGGTCATCGACCTGGCCCCCGATGACGTGGTCAACGACGACCTCGTCATCCAGGGGAGTTTCTCCTACACCCAGTCGTCCTGGGCGCAGGTCGTGCACCGGGTGAACGCGGGCGAGTTGCGGCCCTCGTTTCTGATCACCCACCGCTTCGCCCTGGGCGAGGCGACCGAGGCGCTGTCCACGCTCCGTGGGCCCTTGAACGACTCCGTGCCCCGGGGCAAGGTCGTCGTCACGATCTAGGGGTCCGACGAGTAGGCGCTGAGGTTCGCGAGACTCGTGAGTGGCGTTAAACGACACCAATAGGGTAGGTGGCATCCGTGAAACTAGGGGTGCTGGTGCGCTGGCAAGGTCGGTCAGAATGTAAGAAGAATTGGAATATGGGCCGTTACCTTGACAGGTCGATTACTTGGGGCGGCGTGTCCGAGGATTTACTCCGCGTCGCTCGAATCATCGGCGAAAGTACGTCAGAAGTCCCGTACTCGTGAACGGCAATCGAGCGCCCTCCGCCGTCGCCAACGCGAGTCCAGA
>JAYVZV010000070.1:0-4199 GCA_043782995.1 Acidimicrobiales bacterium
GGCAGGTCGCTGACGTCGTAGGTGGAACAGAGGATGACGAACGTCTCGGGTAGTTCGGTGACGATCTGGCGAGTCGCTTCGATCCCGCCCATCTCGGGCATGTTGATGTCCATTAACACCACGTTGGGACGGAGCTCGTGGGCGAGGTCGATCGCCTCGACGCCGTTGCCCGCCTCGCCCACGAGCTCGAAGCCCTCGGAGCGTCGAATGACCGCTCGGGCGGCGAGTCGGAACGGGGCCTGGTCGTCCACGACGATGACCGAGAGGGCGCTGTCCATGTCCCCAGTATCACATTCGTGGGCGCCGGCCGGCAGTGAGGTGCCCTGCCAGGAAGGGGGAGGCTAGCCCCCCGAACGCTCGCCGAGAAAGACGAGGACGGCCTTGACGCGCCGGTTGAGGTCGTGCTCTTCGGACAGCCCGAACTTCGCGAAGATCGCGTTGGAGTGCTTCTCGACCGCCCGCTCCGACACGCCGAGGCTCTTGGCGATCGCCCCGTTGGACTTGCCCTGGGCCATCTCGCCCAGGATTTCGGTTTCGCGCGGGGTCAGCCAATCAAGGTCGGATTTCGGGCGGCTGGAGCGGGCCTTCACCAGCTCGTCGACGACCAGGGAGTCGATTACCGAGCCGCCGGCGGCCACTTCGCGAATCGCGTGGGAGAGGTCGTTGGCGCCCGCGACGCGCTCCTTCAACAGGTAGGCGCGGCCGGCCGAGCCCTCCTCCAACAGTGCCAGCGCGTAGGCGGGACTGGTGTACTGGCTCAAGACGACCACCCCGACGCGGGGATGGTGCTCGCGCAGCCACGAGGCCGCGCGGATGCCCTCGTCCGTGCCGGTCGGTGGCATCCGGATGTCGGTGACGACGACGTCGGGCTCAAGGGCAGCGATCAGGGCCAGCAGTTCGGGGTAGTCGGCCGCCACCCCCACGAGCTCGAACTCGTCGTCCTCTTCGATCAGCCGCGAGATCCCCTCTCGGAGAAGTGCGTTGTCCTCGGCCAGGACCACCCGGATTGTCATCTCGCCGACCGTACCACCGAGTGTCGACACCCGCGTGCCCCTTAGGTCTCCACGCTAGACCGATTCTCCATCGAGAGTGCCTGGCCCTTTCGCGATTTCCTCTTCGTCGCCGTGGGCCCTCAACCCGGCGAGCCTCCCGAGGGCGCAGAACCGCGGAGCGCTCGGCGGCTCCCCGACTGGTCGATCGGCCCAAATTCCGCGCGGACGCTCGACCGTCTCAGCCGCTCTCTGCGGCGCGCGCCATCTCGGCCATCCGATCGCTGTCCCATCGACCTCCGCAGAACGCCGTGTCGCGCGTGATCAAACCGTCGCCGTCAACCTGAAGCAAGTGCATCTGGTGGCACCGATGTGGTCCGCTGTCCTCCACCCAGTCGAGCACGAACTCGATCAACTCCCCACCCTCCACCGGAACTCGGCGCAGTGACTCGAAGGTTCCCGGATCGGCGTACCACGTCGCGAACTCAGATTCAATGCCTTCACCGCCCCGGATCGTGAATCGCCAGTCGGGCGTGGTCGCATCAAGAATGGCGTCGCTCGCGAAGACTTCGCTGCCGATGATGGACGCTCCGGTGACGGCGTCGAGAAAGCGCTCAACGGAGCGCGGTCCCTCGGCCGTCCCCCGTACTTCGTCGTGCATTGTGCCCCTTTCCCTTCTAGGCAGTACCTCGTGAGCGATGACGCCCCCGGGGCTCAGTCCAGGTGGAAGTCGATGATCTCGTCGCGCCGGCGAGGGAACTCCCGTTGGTGGAACCTTCGATTGCGCCAACCTACTCTCGATCGACGGCGCTCACCATGGGCAACCTCGAACGTCGCACCTGACCACGGGGGCATCGTGGGCCCGGTCGGTGGGGACGTCCGCGGCACCGGCCGTGACGGTCGTCAGCGCTCCGGTCGGTAGATGCCCTCGACGTAGTCGTCGACCATCCGGGTCGCGCTGTACTTAGAGCCCAGCGTGCGCAGAGAGGCACGCACCATCGCCAGCCAGCCCACTGGGACCCCGTTCTCGTCGCGCGCGTAGAACAGGGGCTTCACCTCGTTCTCCAAGAGCGCGTAGAGGGCCTCGGCGTCGCGCTCGTCCTGGGCCCGCGGGTCGGGGTCGACCGATCCGTCGATCGCCCAGCCGTTCTGGCCGTCGAAGCCCTCACTCCACCAACCGTCGAGCACGCTGAGGTTCAGCCCGCCGTTCATCGCCGACTTCATTCCGCTCGTGCCGCTCGCCTCCATCGGGGGGCGCGGCAGGTTGAGCCACACGTCGCAGCCGGCCACGAGGCGAAGCGCCACTCGCAGGTCGTAGTCCTCCAAGAACACCACACGGTTGGGCACGTCGAGGTCGCGCTTCAGCGCGAGGATCCCGCTCGCGACTCGCTTGGCCTCCTCGTCGCGGGGGTGGGCCTTTCCCGCGATCACGAACTGCGTTCCCTGGTCCTGGTCGATGATACCGCGCAGGCGCCCCGGATCGTGCACCACGAGGTCGAGGCGCTTGTAGGTGGCCAGTCGACGGGCGAAGCCGACGGTCAGGTGCCCCGGATTGAAGGCGTCCAGGGCCGCCTGCACGTACTCGATGTCCTCGCCGCGCGCGAGACGGTCGACGGTGGCCTTGCGCCGAACCAGTTCGACGAGTTCCCGGCGTGACTCGCAGCGCACCCGCCACAGCTCGGCGTCGGGGATCTCCTCGACGTGAATCCAGAATCCAGCGTCGCTCGCGTGGCGCTCCCAGTCGACCTCGAGGTACCGCCCGAGCAGGTCGCGCATGTTGGGCGCCATCCACGTCGGCAGATGGACCCCGTTGGTCACGTGGGTGATGGGCACGTCGGCCGGCGCCGTTCCGGGGAAGAGCGGGGTCCACATGTCACGCGCCACGCCGCCGTGTCGGGCGCTCACCGCATTCGTCGACCGAGAGCTACGTATGGCCAGCGGCGAGAGCCCGAGCGGCTCGGTGGGCACGCCCGGGTCGACGCGGCTCGCGGCCGCGACGTCTTCGCGGGACAGTTGCATCTCGTCGAGGGCTCGCCCGAGCACCGAAAAGTACTCGTGGGCGTCGTAGGTCTCGTTGCCCGCGGGCACCGGGGTGTGGGTCGTGAAGATGAAGCACTCTCGCCCGACCTCGAGGAGCTGCGCCAGGGGTGGTCGGTCGCCCGTCAGCTCGTCTGCCGCGCGCGACGCGACCTCGAGCGCGGCCAGGGCCGCATGTCCCTCGTTCAGGTGGAATAGCGCGGGGGCGACGCCCATCGCCTCGAGGGCGCGCACGCCCCCGATGCCGAGCAGCGCGTACTGCGCCAGACGGATCTCCTCGGAGCCCTCGTAGAGCCGAGAGGTCACCCAGCGCTCGAGCGCGTCGTTCTCGGCCAGCTCGGCGTCGAGCAGGTACAGCGGCGTGCGCCCCACGTTCACCCGCCACACGTGGGCGCTCAGCTCCCCGTCCCACACTGGGACGGTGATCTTCAAGGCCGCGCCGTCGGCGCCGCGGACCCGCACCGCCGGCAGTTGATCGGTGTTGGCCTCGACCCAGTACTCCTGCTGCCATCCGCTCAGGTCCATGCGCTGGTGCAGGTAGCCTCGCCGGTAGAGCAGTCCGACGCCGACGACGTCGAGCGCCTGGTCCGACGCCTCCTTCAAGAAGTCACCGGCGAGCACCCCGAGGCCCCCGGCGTAGACCGGGAGCGAGGAGTGCAGGGCGAACTCCGCGCAGAAGAACGCGACCGGCCCGCTCGCCCGCACTCGCTCGCCCGGGCGCTGCATCTCTGCCTCCATCCGCCCGACCACCTCGCGAAGCCGGTCGAGCGTCGTCTCGTCGGTGGCGGCGCGCAGCAGGTCGCGCTCGGGCAGGTTCGCCAGAAAGGCGACGGGATTCTCGCCCGAGAGCAGGAACCGGTGAGCGTCGATCCGCCGGAAGAGCTCCTGGCCCCCGGGCACCCACGTCCAGAGGTAGTTGTAGGCGATCCAGGCCAGGTCTTCGAGGGGCTCGGGAAGTCGTCGGGCCAGGCGATCGATCGCCCGTTGCACGTCGCGCGAACCGTCGAATCGATTGGTCATCCGGTCAAATCTAGTGGCCGGTCACGTCCGGCCCGGACCGTCGCACCAGCTCGGGAAGCCCCACGGCCCGGGCGAGCGGCGCCAGGAGGTCGAGTTCAATCGTCTCCCCGGAGTGGCCCGCGATGGCGAGCAGCGCGCGACGGATCGCCGCCT
>JAYVZV010000071.1:0-36390 GCA_043782995.1 Acidimicrobiales bacterium
GTTACAGAGATCTTGACGCCACCATGGCGGTGGTCGGCGTGGGTGAACCGCCTGAGGGCTCGATCGTGATACCAATCGTCGACGGCGCGGGCGGACCCACGACCGTGAAGGCAGCGAAGCTCGGCGTGCGGCCCATCAACGCGAGCGATATTGGTTTGCCGTTGATGATCGCCCACAACTGATAGGTGCTCGAGGAAGCGAGGGTCGGTAGTTCAGACTTCACCAGGAAACCGCTTCCGTTGGGGAGGAGTACGAACTTGGCCAGCGAGGGGGTCGCGGCGGTACCAAGTTCCACCAATCGGTGTCCCGGGGCGACCAGGGCGGCGGCCACGGCCTGGCTGTTCGTGTTGTTAAGGGCACTTTGATAGGTGTGGACCTGGCTATTGGCACTCACCAGGCTGAGACTCAAGGCGACGAGCGCTGCCGCCATCGCTCCAATGACCGAGGCGACCGCAATCCGCTTCCGCCTGGACCGGTGGCCTAACGAGAGGAGGGGCGTCAAGTTGACTCGTTCTTCTGAAGCAATGGTCGCGGCCAGGGCGAGGGACGCGACCCCATTGGGGTGTAGTCGTTCGGCAATATCGGTCCAGAGCCCCTGAGGCAGGGGCTCGACCGAGTTACCGAGCGCGTAGGCGACCTCGCGTAACTGGTCCAACTCGAGTTGACAACTCGAACACGTCTCAACGTGACTTTCTAGTTCGGCGCGCTCGCCGTCGTCGATGGCGTCAAGAGCCAGCGAGGCGAGTAACTCTATCGATTCGTCATGTGACATTATCGCTCGACCTCCAGTCTCTTGGACTCATTGAGGGCTTGGCGCATGCGGCGCATTCCACTTCGAATTCGACTCTTTACTGTTCCCTCGGGTTGGTTCAACAGGTGCGCCACCATCACGTAGGAGTGTCCTTCGAAGTACGCGAGTTCAATGGCTTTTCGCTCCTCTTCTGGAAGTCCTTGAAGGGCCTGCGCGACGTCGGCCGCCATGGTCAGGTCGTCCATCTCATGTTCTAGGTCGTAGCCCGAGTGAGCCGTGCGGTGGGCGTCAGTGACCTCGCGGTTTCGTCTCGCCTGGAGAGTTCGGACAATGTCTACGGCGCGGGCGTGCGATTGGGTCAGGAGGAACGAGCGGAGCACGCCGCGCGCAGGGTCGAAGCGATCGGGATGGGTCCAAAGTCGCACGAAGACCTCTTGTGCCACATCCTCGGCTTCGGACGTGTTGTTGAGGACCCGTCGCGCGAGACCGAAGACCGCGCCACCGTGACGCCGATAAATCTCCGCCAGCGCCAGTTCACTCTGTTGTACTACGAGTTCCACTAACTCGGTATCGCTGGTGTTCGAGAGATCCTGCATATAAATCCTGTTCGTTGCCGACGGGCGATTGGATGTCACTGGCTGAGAAATCGAGCGTAGTACGGGCGAATCACTGGGATTGAGGCGCCCCTGCGCTCCTGAACCCGGACAACAGGCTCATGGTCCTTACGTCTTGAGCGGTTGGTTGCTCCGCTTGAATTATCGGGTCTCGGCCAGGCTCGTGCAGGTGAATTCCGTGATCCCACTCGGAATGGAGACCGATTCGACGTCGTACCTCTCGAGTGAGTTTGGCATCATCGATGGTGTCCTGGTTCATGCGGAGTTCGCAACGACCTTTAATATCTAGGTTTTCTTCGTGGCCCTATCCACTGCTGACTCAAACAAATGGTTACTCCTTAAAGAAGGCCATCTGGAGAGGCATACCCCGGAAGTTATCACCTCTTCTGATTATCAACTACTTGGCTCAATCCGTCAACGACAGAGGCGGCTCACTGAGGCTCAGGTGGCCGAAATGACCGCAAAATACAGGGCAGGAGCGACAGTGTACGAGCTAGCTGCTGCATTCGGATGTCATCGCGCAACGATCGCCGAGCGGCTCAAGAAATCAGGAATCACAATGCGCGGCCAATCTCCAAGTTCCGAAGATATTGACTCGACGGTGCGTCTTTACGCGTCTGGGCTTTCGTTCCTGGAGGTCGGCAAGCAACTCGGATTCTGTGCGAACACAGTGCGAGATTGCCTCCGGGGACGCCGAATCCAGGCCCGCGATACGCATGGGAGAAATCGATAATAACTTGCGGCATCGAGAGTTGCGGTGTAGCAGTCGGCGTTCAAAATGCCGAGATCATTATCTCGGTCATCGCGATTTGGTGGCCGTCAAAGGTTTCGAACTTGCTCGGATCACAATTGATGGTCACGAGGTTTGGTCCTATGCGCTTGCACGTTGCCTTGACACAACAGGATAGCCTGTTGTATAGTGCGGGCATGAACCAAGTTCTCGAAGCAAGAACAGATCTAGGAGTCGCAACCGCTCGTTTTTTTCGAGTCTTGAGCGATCCAACAAGGCTGGCGATTCTCGAGCGACTTCTCGAGCAGCCTCATACTGTCTCAGAGCTCGTGGAATATCTCAACTGCCCACAGAGCCGCGTTTCCAATCATCTCGCTTGTCTTCGGTGGTGCGAGTTCGTCGAGACCGAGCGTCAGGGTCGACAGGTGACGTATCGGATAAAGGAGGAGCGGGTTCGAGCGCTCCTCGATGTGGCACACGCGACCGTCACTGAACACTGTGAGCATCTCATGAGTTGCACCCGTATTGGTCCGACATGGATCTAAAAGAGTCACGTAAGAAGAAGGTCTTCGACCTGGCCATTGTCGGTTCGGGTAGCGCAGCTTTTTCGACCGCCATCGCAGCTCGGCTAAAGGATGCCTCGGTGATTATGATCGAAAGCGGAACGGTAGGCGGCACGTGCGTCAACGTAGGCTGCATACCCTCAAAGGCCCTTTTGGCGGCAGCAGAGGCACGTCATGTGGCGCTCGCCCAACATTTTCCGGGCATCGCGACATCGGCTGCTGAGGTTGACATGGCGGCAATTGTCGAGGGCAAGGATGCCATTGTCGACACGCTGCGTCGTGAAAAGTACGAGGATCTCGCTGGTTTTTACGGATTCGACATCCTGTCGGGCCACGCTCGCTTCGTCCCCGGTCCCGCACTCGAGTTCAACGGAACGCGCATCGAGGCGAAGCACTACGTCATTGCGACGGGTGCGTCTCCTTGGGCTCCACCCATCGCGGGCCTCGACGAGTCGAAGTGCCTCACGTCAACAACCGCGATGGAGCTTGATCACGTCCCCCGCTCACTTGTCGTTATTGGCGGCAACGCTGTGGGTCTCGAACAGGGACAACTCTTTGCGCGGCTCGGCTCCGTCGTAACCGTCGTTGAAGCACTACCTCGCATCGCTCCTTTCGAGGAACCTGAAGTGTCTGAGGCGCTTACTGCGATCCTCTCCGGGGAGGAAATCGCGATCCGAGCGGGAACGACGGTTAGCAAGGTTGCGCGAGATAACGGAAATGTTGTCGTCTCACTTGACTCTGGCCCTAACCACGAAGAAATTCGTGCGGAAGCGGTGCTTGTCGCAACGGGTCGTCGACCCAGCACAGGCGACCTCGGCCTCGACTTGGTCGGAGTTACGGTGGGTGGTCGAGGCGAAGTTGTCGTTGATGACGAACTTCGCACGACAAACCCGCGCATCTTCGCAGCGGGGGACGTTACCGGCCATCCGCAGTTCGTCTACGTCGCGGGACGGCACGGCGGCATCGTTGCCGACAATGCCATCGATGGGGCTCATCGGCGCGTCGACTACCGAACCCTTCCTCGGGTGACGTTCACCTCTCCAGCTATCGCCTCGGTCGGACTGACCGATGAGGAAGCGAATCGAGCCGGACTCGACTGTGAGTGCCGGGTTCTTCCGCTCACCCAAGTCCCGAGGGCCATCGTCAACCGCGACACCAGAGGGGTTGCGAAGATTGTGGCCGAACGCCGATCGGGTCGCGTGCTTGGCATCCACCTCCTCGCCGAGGGAGCTGCTGACTCGATCCTGGCTGCGGTTTATGCGCTCGAAGGCAACCTCACCGTCGAGCAGCTCGCTACTGCCTGGACGCCGTATCTCACCATGGCCGAAGCCATCAAACTCACTGCCCAGTCGTTCACCAGGGACGTCGCGGCCTTGTCGTGCTGTGCATCATGAGCCATCTCAACGATCAGCCGACTCGACGCCAGCGTCAGAACGCGGAAACCAAAGGACCGAGTTGGGCGATGGGGCTTCTGGCCATACCCCTTATGCTCTGTTGCACTCTTCCGGTAATCGTCACTGTGCTGGCCACAGCGAGTGCGCTCACCACGGGCGTCCTTGTCGGCGTAGTGGTAGCCCTTGTCAGTACCGCCGCCGTGCTCCTCGCACGGCGGTACATGCGGGGCAAAACCGACTGTTGTGCTCCGTCTCAGACGACGACACCTTTGCGGGAGTCCCGAGAGGCTGAACATCGGCCATGACAGAACGCGCCACAGCATCAGATTCGATGGAATTTCGACACAAAATTCTCCGGTCCCAAGTGGGTATAAAGAACTGCATCATGGAATGTAGTCAACCAAGTAGTGTTTGCAATCACAAAAGTGACCGTCGCGCTGATATACAGCCTGCTTCTTCCTTTTGAATGTACACAGTGGTTCTCGTTTGCCAACTGGAAGTAGGCGGATGATCAGATCCGTGTGGCATGCCGGAAGAATACTTTCTCGTTGGATCGAACGAACGCGTAATTCTCCAGGACGGAATGCCTCTGAACACAATTTCACAATTGCTCAGTCGGGCTGGAAGACTCGCACTAAGCCGCCAGCAGGCGACATTGATTATTTAAAGCGGGTTCGATCCAATTGTTTTCGTAGTGGTTTCGGGGAGGACCTTCCGGGACCCAACTAAAACTTGGTGGAGGTACGGGGATTCGAACCCCGGACCCCTTGCATGCCATGCAAGTGCTCTACCAGCTGAGCTATACCCCCAAAGGTTCAAAGATGTTAGCAGTTGTGCGGGGCTCGCTAGAACGGCTCAGTCGAGTATCGCGTCGGCGAGCGTGCGCGGCTGCGACAGGAATGGCGAGTGATCACTGTCCAGGCTCAGTGATTCGTCACAGCGCATCATCATCTCGGATTGGAGACCCGGAGCGATGGCGCCGTCTCGCGAACATCTGATGTATGACGAGGGTGCCGTGGCGTCTATGAATGTTCTCGCGGCGCGAAACGAGGCCAGAGTCTGGGTCGATAGATGCCCCAGCGCCCACTCGACGACGTCGGGCGGACAATCGCCGTACAGGGCGGCGCCGGCGAGGTCGTGATTGAGACGAAGGAGACCCCCGTCGCGTTCGATTGCGACGTCGAGGAGCGTGCGCGAGTAGGCCTGTTGGGACGTCGTCGACGCGCTCTGGTCGACCAGTGGTACGAGGGCGGCGACGTAGACGAGCCGCTGCAATCCGTTGATCCGCGAGGCCGCCTCGGTGATTACAGCGCCACCGTAGCTGTGGCCCACCAGGACGACCGACCCGAGGGTGTTGGCGTGGTGCGCGACCAAAGTGGCGTCGTCGGCGAGGTCGGTCGCCGGGTCGGCGCCGCTCCTAGAACTCGGCAGGTCGACCGTCGTCCACGCGACGCCGCGTCGATCGAGCTCGGACCCGAAGTCACGCCAGCACCACGCGCCTCCCCAGGCGCCGTGGACGAGGAGATAGGTCGGACCAGTCATCGCACCTGCTTTCTAGAAGCGAGGTTAGGCCGCATCTTCTCTAGAATGTCCAGATGGCCCGCCCTTTCGACGTGATAACAGTGGAAGCGAAGTGGCAGGCCCGCTGGCGCGACGAGGGCACCTACGAGGTCGATAACGACGACCCCCGGGAGCGGTTCTACGCACTTTGCATGTACCCTTACCCGTCGGGCGCCGCCCACCAGGGCCATATCCGCAACTACACCTTCGGCGACCTCGTGGTTCGCTTCCAGACCATGCTCGGCAAAGCGGTCCTCTCGCCGCTGGGCTTCGACTCCTTCGGACTGCCGGCCGAGAACGCCGCCATCAAAGCCGGCAGCCACCCTCGCCTCTATACCGAGGCGCGCATGACCGAGCTGAAGACGTCGATCAGGCGCCTCGGCGCGGTCTACGACTGGCGCCGCGAGGTGTTCAGCCACGACCCGGAGTTCATCCGGTGGTCCCAGACGATCTTCCTCGCGTTCCTCGAGTCCGGCCTCGCGTACCGGGCGGAGGCGCCGGTCAACTGGTGTCCGGGCTGCGGCACCGTGCTCGCCAACGAGCAGGTCCTGGCCGACGGCACCTGCGAACGCTCGGGCGACCTAGTGGAGCGACGGAACCTCGAACAGTGGTTCTTCCGCATCACCGACTACGCCGAGGAGCTGCTGGTCGACCTCGGACCGCTCGAGTGGCCCGAACGGGTCAAGACCATGCAGCGCAACTGGATGGGTCGCAGCGAGGGCGTCGAGTTTGACGTGGTCTTCGCCCACGACCCGACCCAGGCCCTGCGCGTCTTCACCACCCGGCCCGACACGGGCTTCGGGGTGACCTATGCGGTCATCGCTCCCGAACACCCGCTGCTCGGCGAGCTGACGACCAACGAGCAGCGCGCCCACGTCGAGGCGTTGGTGCGGCGGGCCACCTCCGCCAGCGAGCTCGAGCGAACGGCGTCCTCTGACGCGGGGGCGGGGCTCGAGAAGCGCGGCGCCTTCACCGGTCGATACGTCCTCAATCCCTTCACCCACGAGCCGGTCCCGGTCTACGTCGCGGACTACGTGCTGGGTACCTACGGTACGGGGGCGATCATGGCGGTGCCGGCCGAGGACGAGCGCGACCACGCCTTCGCCACGGTCTACGGCCTCGCGATCGTGCGTACCACCGAGCCACCCGCAGGCTTCGAGGGCGGCGCCTACACCGGCGACGGCGCACACATCAACTCGGGTTTCCTCGACGGACTCGACGTCGCGAGCGCCAAGGCGACGGCGACCGCCTACCTCGCCGAGCACGCCCGGGGCGTGCAGAAGGTCAACTACCGCTTGCGCGACTGGCTGGTGTCGCGACAACGCTTCTGGGGCTGCCCGATCCCGATCGTCTACTGCTCGGCCTGCGGGATCGTGCCGGTGCCCCAGGACCAACTTCCCGTCCTCGCGCCCGACGACGTCGTCTTGGAGAGCCACGGCCAGTCGCCGCTCGCGACTCACGCGGGGTTCCGTGACACGGTCTGTCCGGTCTGCGGATCGCCGGCGCGGCGCGAGACCGACACGATGGACACCTTCTGTGACTCGTCGTGGTACTTCTTGCGCTTCGCCGATCCCTTCACCCCTGAGTTGGCCTTCGACCCGGCGCAGGTCGCCGGTTGGATGCCGGTAGACCAGTACATCGGCGGCATCGAGCACGCGATCCTGCACTTGATGTACGCCCGGTTCTACCTGAAGGCCCTCGTGGACATCGGACTGGCGACGGGCCTGCCCCGCGAGCCGTTCCGCCGGCTCTTCACCCAAGGCATGATCCGCCTTGACGGGTCCAAGATGTCTAAGTCCCGTGGCAACCTGGTGGCTCCCGAGGTCTACTACGAAACGGTCGGGGCCGACGCGCTCAGGCTCTTCCACCTCTTCGTCGGCCCGCCTGCCGACGACGTGGACTGGACCGACCAGACCAACGAGGTGATTGAGGGCTGTGCACGATTCATTGACCGCTTGTACCGACTCTGCCAGGGCTACGAGGTCAACTTCCACGAGGGCGTCGAGGACGGCGACGTCGAAGTGCTTCGTGGAGTGCACCGCACCATCGCCAAAGTGACGGAGGGCTTCGAGCGCTGGAGCTACAACACGGCGGTCGCGGCGATGATGGAGCAGTTGAACACTGTCTCCAAGTGGGCGAGGAGCGAACACGGCGCTGAGCGGTCGACCCTCGACGGGTCGATTGACGTCATGTTGACGCTGCTCGCCCCGATGGCCCCGCACGTGGCGGCCGAACTCTGGGAACAGCGTCATCCCGGCGAGCCGGGGGTGCACCTCCGTCGCTGGCCCGTCGCGGACCCCGCGATGATGAGGGCCGAGACGGTCACCATGGTCGTTCAGGTCAACGGCAAGGTCCGGGCCCGACTCGAGGTCGCGCCGGACATCACGATGGCCGACGCCTCCTCCGAGGCGATGGAGGACGCCGCCGTCTGCGCGGCGCTCGCCGGGGCCTCGCCGACGCGAATCGTGTCGCGACCGCCGCGTCTGGTCAACATCATCGTCTGATGGCCAAGCACAAGAACGCCTCGCCCGACACCATCATCACGGTCGAGCCGCCCCGCTTTGACCGTCCCGAAGTCGAGATCCGCGCCTCGTCGCGGCGAAAGAAGACCGGCACGGCGCACTGGTCGGGCAGCCGGATTGTCGTGCAGATCCCGGCGAGGATCCGTGGACGCGAGAGGGCCGCCTTCGTCGATGACCTCGTGGTGCGGCTCCTGACGCAGCGGCCGCAGAACGCCGCGGGCGACACCTCGCTCGAGGAACGGGCCCGCGAGCTAGCGGTCGAGTACAACGATGGTGTCGAGCCGAGCTCGGTGCGCTGGGTGACGAATCAGCAAGCGCGGTGGGCCTCGTGCTCACCGGCGTCGCGCGAGATCCGCGTCTCGAGCCGGCTTCGCCAGTGCCCGGCGTGGGTAATCGACGCGGTGCTCGTGCACGAGCTGGCCCACCTTCAAGAGGCCGACCATTCGGCGCGTTTCCACGAGATCGCCGACCGCTTCACTCGCCAGGCCGAGAGCGCGCTCTTTCTCGAGGGCTACGCGCTCGGACTGGGGCTCGCGATCGAGGAGGGCGACGTCGACGTCGCGCCGGACTAGGTCAGGTTCAACTGTTCGCGGATGTCCGCGGGGACGAAGTTGTTCTCGCTCGTCGTCTCGGCCTCGACGAGCTCGACGAGCTTGTCCACCACCTCGGCGGGGTCTCGCTGACCGGTCGTGACGAAGCTGCCGATGACGCGGAACAGTTCGGCCTCGTTGCCGTTCAACGACTTGTCGCCGAACCACTCCCACATCGAGTCGGCCATCCGGTCGTTGAACCCGGTCAAGTAGGGGCCGGGGTTGATAAGCGTGACGTCGATGCCGAGGGGCGCCAGCTCGGCGCGCATCGCCTTGCCCATTGCCTCGAGCGCGTGCTTGGTCATGGCGTAGGGGCCGAAGGCCGGAGCCGACAGCACACCGGCGACCGAGGACATGATGATGATCCGTCCCGAGCGCTGGGCCACCATGCCGCGCAGCACGGCCTGGGTCACCGCCAAGGTGCCAAAGACGTTCACCTCGAAGAGGTGGCGCACCCGCTCCAGCGGGATGTCGGCGATGGGCCCGGTCTGGCCCGCCCCGGCGTTGTTGATCAGGACGTCAACGTCCCACTGGAGGACTTTGTCGACGTCGTCGGAGGTGATGTCGAGCTTTTTGACCGTGAGCTGTGGCGCTTCGACGCGTAGCGACTTGGCCTGGTCCTTCGTTTCGGTCGTCGCGATCACGTGGTGGCCACGCTCGGCCAGGGCGAGGGCGCAGAGCTTGCCGAAGCCCGAACCGGCTCCGGTGATCAGTACGTTCTTCTTGGTGTCGTTGGTCATGACCACCACGCTAGGCGACGCTTAGCTGGCCTCGCCGCGGAGGAATCGCTCGAGCTCGGCCGCCAGCTCGTCGCCGCTGGGCAGCACCTCGCCCAGGGAGGTGCCCTCGACCTCGTCGGCGGCCTCTTCGAGCTGCTCGACCATCGAGCTGTGGTCGGGATTGTTCGTTACGAGGTCGTCGACGCGCTGACGGGCCTCCTCGGCCGAGGCGCGCAGATGGCCGGCGTCGAGGGTCAGTCCGGCGATGCGCGCCAGCCCCTCGATCAGCGCCGCCGACGCCTGGGGGTAGGGCATCGAGGCGACGTAGTGCGGCACGCGGGCCCACAGGGTCACAATGTCCATGTCGACCTGGGCGAAACCGAGTTCCAGCGCCGAGCTGATACCGGCCGGGACCTCGATCTCGCCGCTCACCGAGCCGACGAGAGCGAGGACGTGGGCGCTCGAGGCCGGAGCGGTGCCGATGACGCGCACCGGCCGGGTGTGGGGCGTCGGGGCGGGGAAGGCGCCGAGTCCCACCACGAGGCGCACGTCGAAACGCCCGGCGGCGTCGGTAACGACGTCGACGAAGTCGCTCCAGTGGAAGTCCGGCTCGGGGCCGACCAGGAAGAGGATGTCGGCCCCGTCGCCGTCGCGGCCGTAGCGCAGTTGAATCTCGGGCCACGTCAACTCGGTGGTGATCCCGTTGACGATGCGCGCGAGCGGGCGACGGGCCCGCTGGTCGATGAAGTACTCGGTGTCGAAGGTCGCGAGCACCTCGGTGGGAATCGTGTCGAGCAGCGTGCCGATAGCGTTGCTGGCGCCCAGTCCCGCGTCGATCCAGCCCTCGAGGCTTACCACCAGCACCGGCTCGGAGAGTTCGGGGTCGGCGAGAAAGATTATGCGTTCGTAAATCTCTTCGTCCATCAGTGCTGCTCCAAAGTCTGTTTCGCCGTCTCGGCGAGCATGGCGATATGCGACGGGAACTCTGCAACGCTGCCCAGATCGCCGGCCGTCGCCCCGGCGCGGTAGCGCGCGAAGACTCCTTGAAGGATGCAGGCCAGCTTCCAGTACCCGAAGGCCTGATAGTAGGCGACGTGACTGACATCGAGATCCGAGTGGCGCACGTAGCTCTGGAGTACCTGGTCGCGACTGGCGAAGCCGTCGGCCGTCGAGGGCGGTGCGCCGAGCAGCACCGATGTGGTGTCACCGGGCTCGGCCCAGTAGCAGAGCAGGACGCCGAGGTCGGCCATCGGGTCGCCCAGGGTACAGATTTCCCAGTCGAGGATGGCGCGCACCCGGCCGCCCCGGTCGAGCACGGTGTTGTCGAGGCGGTAGTCGCCGTGCACGATCGAGACCCGCTGCTGGACCGGAATCTGGGCGGCCAGCTGGTCGCCCACGGCCTCGACGATCCCCCGGTGGTCGACCCCGTCGACGTGCATCTGCTCGTACTGCGTGCGCCAACGGCGCAGCTGGCGCTCGATGTAGCCATCGTGGCGCGCGAGGCTCCCCAGGCCGACCGCGTCGACGTCCACGTCGTGGAGTTGGGCGAGGGTTGTCGCCATATGGTCGCCGATCAGCCGCCGGGTGGCCCAGTCGAAGGCCTCCTCGGCCTGGGTGCGGTCGCGGATGATCGCACCCTCGACGAACTCCATCACGTAGAACGGCCGCTCGTTCACCGACTCGTCGGTGCACAGGCCCAAGGGTTCGGGGACCGGGATCCCGACCGGGAAGAGGGCCGAGATCACGGTGTGCTCGCGCACCATATCGTGGGCCGTCGGCAGCACGTGGCTGACCGGCGGGCGGCGTAGCGCGAAGGCCGTTCCGGCCGAGTCGACGGCCCGAAACGTGAGGTTCGAGCGCCCGCCAGCGATCAGTTCGAAGGTGAGCGGGGGCAGCGCGCCGACGTGCTCCGCCATCCACGCCGCGACGTTGGCCTCGTTGATGCCGACGACCGGAGTGTCCATAATGGCCGAGGCTAACAGCGCCGCGAGGCCCCCTCGTCGCACCGTCGGCACCGTTAGGCTGGCCGTCGTGATCGATGTGACCGACGCCAACTTCGCCTCCTCGGTGATCGAACGGTCGATGACCGTGCCGGTCGTCGTGGACCTCTGGGCCGAGTGGTGTGGGCCCTGCAAGATCTTGGGCCCGATACTCGAGAAGGTCGTCGACGAAACCGGTGGCGCAGTGGAGCTTGCCAAAGTCGACGTTGACGCGAACCCCCAGGTTGCCCAGGCCTTCAAGGTCCAGTCCATTCCCGCGGTGTTCGCAATTCACGAGGGTCAGATCGTCGACTCGTTTGTCGGGGCGTTGCCGGAGAAGGCCGTGCGCGAGTTCGTCGAGCGGTTGGCCCCCGGCACGTCGGTGGTCGATCAGTTGATGGGCGCCGGCGACGAGGCGTCCCTGCGCAGCGCGCTCGAACTCGACGCCACCAACGCCGAGGCCGCGATTGCGCTGGGCGACCTGCTGCGCCAGTCCGACCGGCTGGACGAGGCCGAGTCGGTCCTCGAACCCTTCGTCCACCTGCTCGGCGCCAAGACCGTACTTGCGCGACTGCGACTGCAACGGTCGGGCGTCAGCCTCGAGGGCGACGTCGATCTGACCCTCGACCACCTCCTCGAGCAGACGGCCACCGACGCCACTGCCAAGGACCACCTCCTGGAGATCCTTGACGCCCTTGGTCCCGACGACCCGCGCTACGTCACGTACCGGCGACGTCTGGCCAGTCGCCTCTACTAGTGCGGATCCACCGGCCGGCCACTGGGCTCAACCTGGCGCTCGGGGACCGTCACTACGACGTGACGACGAGTGCGTTGGTGATGGGAATCTTGAACCGCACGCACGACTCGTTCTACGAGCCGGCGGCCACCTATGACCTCGACGAGCTGTTCGAGCGCGCCGAGCGTCTCGTCGCCGAAGGGGCGGACCTGCTCGATGTCGGCGGGGTGAAGGCCGGACCGGGCCACGAAGTGAGCGTGTCCGAGGAGACTGAACGGGTGGTGCCGGTGGTGGCCGAGCTCGCGCGGCGCTTCGACGTGCCGATCAGTGTCGACACGTGGAGTGCCTCGGTCGCCAAGGCCGCGTACGCCGAAGGGGCGTGCGTCGGCAACGATATCAGCGGTTTTGCCGACCCCCAGTACCTGGAGGTCGCCGCCGCGGCCGGCGCCACGGTCGTGGCCACCCACATTCGGCTGCGTCCGCGCGTCCCGGACCCCGACCCCCACTACGACGACGTGACCGCGACCGTGAGGGCGTTCTTGGTCGATCGGCGCCAGCGCGCGCTCGACGCCGGGGTGGCGCCCGACCGGATCGTCCTGGACGCGGGCCTCGACCTCGGCAAGACGGCCGCCCAGTCACTCCAGTTGCTGCGCGACTCGGATCGGCTGGCCGGCCTCGGCGCGCCGCTGCTGCTCTCGGCCTCGAACAAGACCTTCCTCGGAGTCATGTTCGACCTGCCGGTCACCGAACGCCGCGAACCGTCGCTCGCGGCCACGGCGCTCGGCATCGCCGCGGGCTGTCGTATCGTGCGGGTGCACGACGTGGAGGGAGCGGTTCGGGTGCGCGACACCATCGCCCGGCTGCTCGAGGTCCGACCGTGAGTAGCGCCACGGTCTGCGTCGTCGGGACCGACGCGACGATGGTCTACGACGCGGTGCACAACGTCGTGGCCCTCGCCCTCGGGGACCTCGACCCCTCCTTCGCGCTGCAGGACTTCACGGCGAAGGACGTGACGACCTCGGGCGCCGAGTCGGTCGCCCCCCGGGTGCTCGAGGCGCTCAACACGCCGCCGTTCCTGGTCGATCGGCGCGTGGTCGTCTTGCGCGACGCCCAGTCGCTCCTCGCCGACGAGGTGGCCGACCTGCTCGTGTGGATCGCCGATCCCGCGCCGGCCGTCGCGTTGGTGATCGCATTGGTCGGCACCAAGGCCCACAAGCTGGTGAAGGCGGCCGGCGAGGTCGTCGAAGTGAACGTGGGGTCCCGTTCGATCGAGCGGGTCTCCTTCGTCGAGTCGAAGCTGGCCGAGTACCGCGTGACGATCGACCACGCGACGGCCCAGCGCATCGCCGACCAGGTCGGCGACGACGTTGCGCGGGTCGACGCGCTCGCGCGAACGTTGGCCTCGATCTACGGCTCGTCGCCGCTCAACTATTCGCACATCGAGCCCTACCTGGGCGACGCCGGCGACGTGCCCGAGTGGGACCTGACCGACGCCATCGACAGCGGCGACGCGACCAAGGCCATCGTCGTGGCGCGCCGGATGCTCGACTCCAAGGGCCGGGCCGGGCTGCAGATCGTCAACATGCTCCAGCGCCACTACCTGCGGATGGCGCGGCTAGAGGGCAGCGGCGTGCGCGGCGCCGACGACGCGGGGGCCCTGCTCGGCATCAAGGGGTTCCCAGCCACCAAGGCACTGCAGATGAGCCAGCGTCTCGGCACCGAGCGCATCGCCACGGCGGTGCACTGGATCGCCAACGCCGACGTCGCGCTCAAGGGCGGCGTCAGTTACGGCGGCAAGGACCTCGACACCGACATGGACGTCACCGAGCTGACGGTGATCGAGATCCTCGTCGCGCGCCTGGCCAAGATGACCCTGGGCGCCCGACGGCGCTGACGGGTCCCCTCCGGACTTTCGCGCGATGAAGCTATAGAGCACCGGCATCGGGGGAGCCAGCACTGTGGGGTCGACGGGCGAACCGGCGCCGATCCTCAGCCGGTACCGGCCGTCGGACCCGAGTTCGAAGTCGCCGCGAGGGTCGAAGCGCATCGACGTGTGCTCCTCGAGGTAGGAGAGCTCGAGTTCGGCGCGCTGGGCGGCCATCACGACCTCGGCCAGGCTGTGGGCGTACTCGACGACGGTCCAGGCGATGTCGGCGTCGCGGTTGGCGTAGGAGCCAACGCCGCTGAACTCGTGTCCGCCGTCAAAGGAGTACGGGAAGTTGACGATCAACGGCTCGACGGACTCGACCATGCCGAGCAGGGGATGGAGCTCTACGAGCACGAGGGCGCCGCCGGCACGAAGTGCTCGCGCGACACCGCTCATCCAGGCGTCCAGGTCGCTGATCCAACTAAGAACTCCAATGGTCGCGTAGACGAGGTCGAAGGAGTCGTCGAGCTGGTGGGGGAGGTCCCGGGAGTCGGCCTCGACGGTGGACACCCTGACGACGCAGCGGAGTGCCAATTCGTTGAGGCGCCGCAGAGCCGTGGAGGAGAAGTCGACGCCGGTCACGCGGGCGCCGTCGCGGGCGAGTCTGATCGTGTCGAAGCCCAGGTGGCACTGCAGGTGCATGACGTCGAGGTTCGCGACGCCGGCCCCGTCGGTGGCGATGCGCAGCGCGTTCGACTCCTCGGCGCCCAACTGCCCGGTGCCCGTGACGAGGGCGTCGACGTCGTAGTAGTGGTCGGCGCCGCGCCCGTGGAAATCGGCCAACTGCTCCCAGTGATCGAGGTTCGGATGGTCCATGGGGCGAGACTATCGACGAAGGTTACGGGTGGGGACTGATTCGACTTCGCTCGGCCCGACGGACCGTGCTCGACACGACTACGCGTCGGCCTTAGCGCGCGCGATGCGCTTCATCAGGCCGCTCTTCTTGTTGGCGGCCTGGTTCTTGTGGATGACGCCCTTGGCGGCGGCCTTGTCGATGCGCTTGATCGCGGAACGCAGCGCCGTCTCCTCGTTCTCGGTGCCAATCGCGGCGACGGCGTTCTTGGTGCGGGTGCGCACCTCGGACTTGACGGCCTTGTTGCGCTCGCGCGCGACCACGTTCTGCTTGTTGCGCTTGATCTGGCTCTTGATGTTTGCCACGAAACGACCTCGTTCTCAGTGCACGGACAATCGTCCGGCGGGCCTATTGATGATAGCAGAGCGCTCCTCGAGGCCCGGCCCCGGGTGTTTCGAGCGGCGCCGGGTAGCCTTGAAAGACCGTGGCAACTCCATCATCGACCGTCGATTCCGGCAAAATCCGCAACATCAGTATCATCGCGCACATCGACCACGGCAAGTCGACCCTCTCGGACCGAATCCTCGAGATCACCGGCGCCGTCGACCCGCGACTCATGCGCGCGCAGTACCTCGACTCGATGGACATCGAGCGCGAGCGGGGCATCACCATCAAGGCCCAGAACGTGCGGGTCCACTACGGGGGCCACATCATCCAGCTGATCGACACGCCGGGACACGTGGACTTCGGCTACGAGGTCTCACGCTCGCTGGCGGCTTGCGAGGGGGCCGTCCTGCTCGTCGACGCGAGCCAGGGCATCCAAGCCCAGACGCTCGCCAACTGCTACCAGGCGATCGAGAACAACCTTGAAATCGTCGCGGTGCTGAACAAGATCGACCTCCCCGCCGCCGATCCGGATCGCTGCAAGGAGGAGCTCGAGCGGGTTCTGGGCCTGCCCGCCGTCGAAATCCTCCTCATCTCGGCCAAGACCGGCGAAGGGGTCCCCGAGCTGCTCCAGGCCGTCATCGAGCGGATTCCGGCGCCCCAGGGCGACCCCGACGCCGCCCTGCGTGCCCTGATATTCGACTCCTACTTCGATCAGTACCGCGGGGTCATCAGCTCGATCCGCGTCATCGACGGGACGTTGCGTGACGACACGCGGATCCGGATGATGCGCGCCGGCGAGAACCACGAGGTCGAGGAGATCGGCATTCGCACCCCGGACATGTTGAAAGTCGTCCGGCTCGGACCGGGCGAGGTGGGCTACATCGTCGCGGGGGTGAAGGACGTGGGCGGGGCGCGCTCCGGCGAGACGATCACCGAAGCGGTCCGTCCGGCCGCGCAAGCCCTCGACGGGTACCTCGACCCCAAGCCCATGGTGTTCTGCGGGATATACCCGATCGACGGCGACGACTTGCCGGACCTGCGCGACGCGCTCGACAAGCTGAAGCTGAACGACGCCTCGATCACCTACGAGCCGGAGTCCTCCAAGGCCCTCGGCTTCGGATTCCGCTGCGGGTTCCTCGGGCTGTTGCACATGGAGATCGTCCGCGAGCGTCTCGAGCGCGAGTTCGACCTGGCGATCATCGCGACGGCCCCGTCGGTCGTCTACCGGGCCTTCCTCTCCGACGGCACCGAGATGCTCGTTGACAACCCCACGGAGCTGCCCGACCTCAGCCGCCTCGACCACATCGACGAGCCGATGCTCGCCATCTCCATCCTGACTCCCGCCGAGTTCCTGGGATCGGTGATGGACCTGTGCCAGTCGCGCCGCGGAGAGATGGTCAAGATGGACTACCTGTCGACCGAGCGCGTGGAGCTTCGCTACACGATCCCCCTCGCCGAGGTCGTCATCGACTTCTTCGACGCGCTGAAGAGCCGCACCAAGGGCTACGCCAGCCTCGACTACGAGCCGGCCGGCTACATCACGTCCCAGCTCGTGCGCGTCGACCTCCTAATCAACCACGAGCCGGTGGACGCCTTCTCGACCATCGTGCACAAGTCCAACGCCGACTACTACGGACGGCGCATGGCCGAGCGCTTGAAGGAGCTGATCCCTCGCCAAATGTTCGACGTGCCGATCCAGGCCGCCGTCGGCGGGCGAATCATCTCGCGCGAGACCGTCAAGGCCCGCCGCAAGGACGTACTCGCCAAGTGCTACGGCGGCGACATCACGCGCAAGCGCAAACTCCTCGAGAAGCAGAAAGAGGGCAAGAAGCGCATGAAGAACATCGGCCGCGTCGAGGTCCCCCAAGAGGCCTTCGTGGCCGCCCTGAAGCTCGAGGACTGATCAGTCGCCCGTAGAGCCGTCGAGCACCTCGCGCAGCAGATCCGCGTGGCCGCAGTGGCGCGCGTACTCCTCGATCATGTGAACGTATATCCAGCGCAGATCGACTGTGCCGTCACGGTCCGACTTCTGGGCGACCTCGTCGAGCGAGTGGCCGACGCAGAGTTCGCGCGAACGCTGACTGGCCGTGTCGAAGTTGATGCGCACCTCATCGAGGGTGGCGCTGGACAGATCGTGGAAGTCGGCGTCACGGTCGTCGGGATTGGCGTAGTACTCCTCGACGGCAAGTCCGGTGAAAGTCGCCTCGAACCACCACTGTTCGACGAGAGTCATGTGGCGCACCAAGCCGAGCAGCGTCAGCTCCGACGGGGGAACGGCGCGCATCGAGAGTGGAACAAGGTCGAGCCCGGCGCACTTGACCAGCAGCGTCGCGCGGTAGTAGTCGAGCCAGGCTTCCAACTGCGCTCGCTCATCGCCGGATGGCGCGGGCGACTGGCGTGGCGGTGCCTCAAAGGAGTCCATCGCGACACAGTACCGTGACGGCTCGGTGGGGCGAGGAGCCGGCCTAGTAGCCGGTCGAGTTGTCGAGCGTCTCACGCAGCAGGTCGGCGTGGCCGCAGTGGCGCGCGTACTCCTCGATCATGTGAACGTATATCCAGCGCAGATCGATGTCCTCGCCCGGGAAGGCCCTCACCATTGGCTCGGTGAGATCGTGGTTGGCGGAGAGCGCGCGCGATCGCTCGCAGGCCCACACGAAGTAGTCGTATCCCTCGTCGAGCTCTACGCCGTCGAGGTCGAAGACCGCGTCGTCGTTGGGGTTGAGGTAGCGCGCGTCGGGCTCGTGTCCTGAGAAGTGGAGGTCGAACCAGAACAGCTCGACCGGAGCCATGTGGCGCAAGAGCCCGAGCAGGGAGAGCGCCGACGGGGGCAGGGCCCGTTGTGTCAACGCCTCGAAGTCGAGTCCGGCGCACTTTCGCACGAGTCACGTGCGCTGGAAGTCGAGCCACCACTCGAGTTGCGAGCGCTCGTCACTGGCGAATGGCTGGATCAATTCGGGCAACTCGATCCGATCCACCGATACACGATAATGCGTCCGGTGTCGCGGAGTTGGCACTCGGTAGAATTGACTGCTAACAAGGAGAGCCATGGTCCGTCGCATCACCAAAGCGCCAAAGATGGCGCCCAACGACCTCGACGCTCGCAAGGCCACGATCCTCCAAGCCGTCGTGGTCGAGCACATCGATACCGCCCAGCCGGTCGGGTCGTCGGCCGTGGCCGCGAACGCCGACCTGCAGGTTTCGCCCGCGACGGTGCGTTCGGAGATGGTGACCCTGGAGCGCGAGGGCTACCTGGCTCAGCCTCACACCTCGGCCGGTCGCGTCCCCACCGAAAAGGGCTACCGATTCTTCGTGGACCACCTGAAGTCCGGGGTCCTCGGCGCGGCCCAGCAGCAGCAGGTCCGTGAGTTCTTCGCGAGCGTGCGAGGCGAGGTCGAAGACGTGCTCGAGCAGACCTCGACTCTGCTGAGCGAGCTCACGAGCTACACCTCGGTCGTGGTCGGCCCCAGTCACGCGCACACGAAGGTCCTCTCGGTTCAGCTGGTCAACCTCGACCCACGCCACCACTTGCTGGTGGCGGTCTTCTCAGACGGCTCGGTCGTCAAGCACAGCGTGACTCCGACGTTCGAGGCGTCGCACACGGAGGTCACCGAAGCCTCGCGCCAGCTGAACGCACTGCTCATCGGGACGACGCTCGAGACGAGGGTCCAGGTCCCGTCGCGCCACGACCACGTGGCGGCGCTCGTGCGCGAGTCCGTGAGCGTGTTGCACGCCGAGCAGCCGACGCAAGACGGCGAGCAGGTCTTCATTGGGGGCTCGTCCAAGGTCGCCCAGGTCTTCGACGGCGTCGAGACCGTTCGACAGGTGCTGTCGATCCTCGAACAAGAACTGCTCGTGGTGTCGCTCGTCCAGGACATCCTCGACCAGGGGTTGTCGGTCGCCATTGGTTCCGAGCACGGTTTCGAGCCGCTCTCGGCGTGCGCGGTGATCGTGGCGCCCGTCACCGTCGACGGTTTACCGGCCGGTGCGGTCGGGTTGCTCGGGCCCACCCGCATGAAGTACCGCGAGGCCATGGCGGCCGCCGAGGTCGTCTCCGCCCACCTGACGCGCCACTTCGGGGGAGAGGACGACCGTGGCTAATCCCGACCTCTACGCCGTGCTCGAGGTCGCGCCGACGGCGTCACTCGACGAGCTGAAGCGCGCCTACCGCCGCCTCGCACGTCAGTACCACCCCGACGCCAACGCGGGCGACGCCGCGTCCGAGGCCCGCTTCAAAGAGGTCTCGCAGGCTTACGAGATCCTGTCGGACCCCGAACGCCGGGCCAACTACGATCGCTTCGGCTCGGACGTCGGCGCCGGCGGCAATCCCTTCGGCGCCAACTCGGTTCAGGACATCTTCGACATGTTCTTCGGCGGTATGGGCGGACACTCCTCGCCGCGTCGCGGTCCCCAGCCGGGGCCCGACGCCGAGATTTCGTTCGACATCACGCTGGACGACGCGGCCTTCGGCGCCAGCCACGAGGTCACCGTCACCCTGCCGCACCGCTGCTCAACGTGCGACGGGTCGGGCTGCGCGCCCGGCACCTCGCCCACCACGTGCCTCGAGTGCGCGGGAACCGGAGAGGTCCGACGGGTGCGCAACTCGATCCTCGGCCAAATGGTCACCTCAATGGCGTGCGGCCGATGCAACGCAATGGGTTCTCGCATTGAATCGCCGTGTGCGGACTGTCGCGGCGAGGGACGGCGCAACGAGACCTCGACGCTGACCGTTCAGGTGCCCGCCGGCGTGGAGGACGGCTCAACGATGCGTCTGAGCGACCGCGGCCCGGCCGGGGTCCGGGGAGGACCCAACGGGCGGCTCTTCGTCCACCTGGCGGTCCAACCCGATGCCCGCTTCGAGCGCCACGGCGACGATCTGCACCACGAGGCGCACGTCGCCTTCACCCAAGCCGCCCTCGGCGCCTTAATCGAGGTACCGACGCTGCGCGACATTCAGACGATCGATTTGGCCCCGGGCAGCGCGAACGGCACGGTGCACCGCCTGCGCCACGAGGGCGTCACGCACTTGCACGGACGCGGACGGGGCGATCTCTATGTGCACCTCGTCGTCGACGTGCCCACCGAGCTCGACCCGGCCTCCGAGGAGCTGTTACGCCGGCTGGCCGAGCAGCGAAGCGAGGCGGTGCACGAGCCGACCGCCGGCCTCTTCCACCGTCGGCGCGGAGCGAAGAAGTGATCCTCGTCGAGTGGCCGCGCCGCGTCGCGGCGATCGGGCAGTTCCGCGTCGACGACCCGCAGGTGCCAGCGCTGTCGACCGAGGACGAGCACCACCTGCGCGCGGTGTTGCGCGCGCGACGGGGCGAGGAGATCGTCGTCACCGACGGCCGCGGCACGTGGTCGCTCTGCGAGGTTGGCGAAGTCGGACTTCATCGCGTGACGCCCGTCCACGTCGACCCGCGCGCGCCCGAGACCACCATCTACCTCGCGCCGTTGAAGGGGGACCGCAGCGAATGGGCGGTCGCCAAGGCCACCGAAGTGGGCGTCAGCCGTGTCGTGCCACTCGTGAGCGGACGGCTCGTCGTCAAGTTCAAGGGCGAGGTCCGTGACAAGATCGTGGCGCGGTGGCGCCGCATCGCCGCCGAGACGGCCGGACAGTGCCGCCGAACGCACGACCTGGAAGTCGGCGATCCGGTTCGTGTCGGTGACGTGCCGTCGGACGTCGCGGTCGCGGACCTCGAGGGCGACGGCGACTGGAGTGGGGTGACGTCGGTGGCGATCGGGCCCGAGGGCGGATGGGAGTCCGACGAGTGGACGGTCGAGCGTCGCCGGGTCGTGCTCGGACCCACCGTGCTGCGGGGCGAGACGGCCGGTGTCGTCGCCGCGGCGCTCCTCGCCTTCGGCGCTGGTGGTTGGGGATTTACCATCGACGGCGGCGCCCATAGGTAATGATGAGAGCACCACATGAGTGACTGCCTGTTTTGCAAGATCGTCGCGGGGGACATCCCGTCGAAGCCCGTAGCCCAGAACGACACCGCGTACGCGTTCCACGACATCGCCCCCCAGGCCCCGGTGCACGTGCTGATCATCTCCAAGGCCCACATCACCAGCGCCGACGAGATCGCGAGCGACCACGGCGGCATCGTGGACGACCTGGTCCTGCTGGCCCAGGAGGTCGTCGAACTCGAGGGGGTGCGCGACAGCGGCTACCGCCTCGTCATGAACGTCGGCCGCGATGGCCAGATGTCGGTTGCGCACCTTCACATGCACGTGCTCGGCGGACGGCGATTGGAGTGGCCTCCCGGATGACCTTCGATGCGACGGCCCAGGGGGCCCTCACGGCGACCACCTTCGTTCCCAACACGCACCTCATGTCCGGACTGCTCGGTCCGCGTGACGAGCACCTGCGCGTCGTCGAGCGCTCCTTTCCGAACTCCAAAATCCGCGTTCAGGGCAACCAGATCTCCGTGTCCGGCCCCGACGCGGCCAAGGTCCTTCGCCTGTTCGACGAGCTCGTGCTCGTCCTCGAGAGCGGCCAGGCCCTCGACCCGACGAAGATCGCGCGAACCATCGACATGGTCGACGACGACCTGCGCCCGAGCGAGGTCCTGCGTCACGAAGTCGTGCGCGGCGCCAAGGGCAAGGCGATCCGGCCCTCGACCGCCGGACAGAAGCGGTATATCGACGCGATCGACTCGTCGATCATCACCTTTGGCATCGGACCGGCCGGCACTGGCAAGAGCTACCTGGCCGTCGCCCAGGCCGTCCAGGCGCTGCACCGCCGCCAGGTCCAACGCATCGTGCTGACCCGGCCGGCCGTCGAGGCCGGCGAGCACCTGGGGTTCCTTCCGGGCGACCTCATGGCGAAGGTCGACCCCTACCTGCGACCGCTCTACGACGCGCTCTACGACATGGTCGGCCCCGAGGGCGCCCAACGCCTCATCGCCAACGGCACGATCGAGGTGGCGCCGCTGGCCTTCATGCGCGGGCGCACCCTCAACGACTCCTTCATCATCCTCGACGAGGCCCAGAACACGACGCCCGAGCAGATGAAAATGTTCCTCACGCGCATCGGCTTCAACTCGAAGGCCGTGGTGACCGGTGACGTGACCCAGGTCGACCTCAACGGCAAGCACAGCGGGCTGGCGACTATCGAGAAGATCCTCTGGAACGTCGAGGGCATCAGCTTCATCCACCTCGGGTCGAAGGACGTCGTGCGGCACCGCATCGTGGCCGATATCGTCGCCGCGTACGAACAACTGCCGTGACCATCGACATCTACGCCGCCGACGAACAAAGCGATCACGACATCGACCTTGAGCGTTGGGTGGGGCTCGCCAACGGGGCGCTCACCGACGAGGGTGTGCGCGGGTTGGCCGAAGTCTCGCTCATTTTCCTCGACGAGCCGGCGATCGCGGCCCTGAACCAGCAGTTCATGGGCCGCCCCGGTCCGACCGACGTGCTGAGCTTCCCCATCGACACCGAGCCGGAGCCGACCGGTCGGGTGCCCGACGCCGGGGGCAGCGGGCCGGGCGAGCCGGCCCAGCCCGAGATCCCCCAGCTCATCGGCGACATCGTCATCTGCCCGGCCGTCGCCGGGCGCAACGCCCTCG
Source organism: Acidimicrobiales bacterium (assembly GCA_043782995.1). GTDB lineage: Bacteria > Actinomycetota > Acidimicrobiia > Acidimicrobiales > RAAP-2 > RAAP-2. The sequence goes on from JAYVZV010000071.1 coordinate 22,834, forward strand.
AGCACGAGTGCAGCCTCGACGACGAGTTGGCCCTGCTCGTCGTTCACGGGGTGCTGCACCTGCTCGGCTGGGACCACGCCGCCGACGAGGAGGCCGAGCGGATGGAGGCGCGCGAGCGGGTGCTGCTCGCCCGTCACTATCGGGCGGTCCCGTCGTGATCGCCGCCAGCTGGTCGGCCAGCGACACCTACCTCGGCGTCACGGTCGTGGTGCTGTTGGTGCTCTCGGGCTTCTTCGCGCTGGCCGAGACGTCACTGGTGCGCATGAACAAGTCCCGGGCGCGTTCGCTGCGCGACCAGGGGCATCGAGGCGCCAAGGCCCTGGTCGCTCTGGCGGAGTCGCCCGAACTGTTCCTCAACCCGCTGTTGCTGCTCGTCCTCATCTGCCAACTGGTGTCGGCCACAATGGTCGGGGTGCTCGCGGGCCGGCTCTTCGGGGCGGCCGGCGTCTTCGTGGCCACGCTCGGCGAGGTCGTCGTCATTTTCGTCATCTTCGAGGCCATCCCCAAGAACTTCGCCGTCCAGCATCCCGACGCGGCGGCCCTCCTGACCGCGCCGATCGTGGGGAGGATTCTGCGATTCTGGCCGATCAAGTGGATTTCGGGCCTGCTACTGGCCATCGCCGACGTCGTCATTGGCTGGTTCGGCGAGACGAGCCGGCGCCACCGCATGACCGAGTCCGAGGTTCTCGCGATGGCCGACGTGGCCCACGAGGACCAGGCCATCGAGTCCAGTGAGCGCAACTTCATCCGCTCGGTCATTGAGTTCGGGGACACCATCGTTCGCGAGGTGATGGTCCCGCGAATCGACATGGTCGACATCGCCGACTCCGCGACCGTGCGCGAGGCGCTCGAGCTCGCGATCGAGTCCGGTCGCTCCCGGATCCCGGTACTGGGCGGGGGCGTCGACGACGTCGTCGGGATGGTCAACCTGCGACGATTGGCCGGGTTGGTCGCCGACGGGCTCGGGGCCGACCTCGTGCGCGACCACATGGGGCAGCCCCACTTCGTCCCCGAGACCAAACGGGTGGCGTCGCTGCTGAGCGAGATCCGCCGCGCCAAGACCCACCTCTTCGTCGTGGTCGACGAGTACGGCGGCACGGCCGGACTCGTCACTCTGGAGGACGTCCTCGAGGAACTCGTCGGCGAGATTACCGACGAGTCCGACCCCACGATCCAAGAGGAGAACGTGGACCGCACCATCGAGCAGGGCATCGAGCTGAGCGGACGGATGAACATCGACGACGCCAACGAGGACTACGGGTTGGCCCTGCCCAAGGATGGCTGGGACACGGTCGGCGGACTGGTGATGGACCTCGCCGGGGGCGTGCCTGAGGTCGGCGACGTCTACGCCACCGACCACTACCGCTTGACGGTCGTACGGCTCGAGGGGCGCCGTATCGAAGAGGTGCTCGTCGAGCCGCTCGACGACGAGACGTGACCCGCTCGGGCTTCGCCGCCATCCTCGGGCGTCCTAACGTCGGCAAGTCCACGCTGCTCAACCAGGTGGTGGGCACCAAGGTGTCGATCACCGCGGCCTCTCCCAATACGACGCGCCAGGCGATCCGGGGGATCCTCACCGAGGACGACGTCCAGGTCATCTTCGTCGACACGCCGGGCATCCATCGCCCTAAGACCTCGCTCGGTGGCCGACTGAACGAGACGGCCAAGGCCGCGGCCGACGGCGTCGACGTCATCCTCGCGGTGATCGAGGCCAGCGCGGCGATCGGGCCGGGTGACCGCCACGTCATCGCCACCATGCTGATGAACGCGCGCACTTTGCGCGGGCCCCAGCCCTGCCTCGTCGTCAACAAGATGGACCGCACGGGCAAAGAAGGCGTCGCCGTTCAGCTGGTGGCCGCGACCGAGGCTGTCGCCGAGGTCGCCGAGGAACTGGCGCTCGGCGAGGCCGCGAGCCGGGTCGAGTACTTCCCGGTCTCGGCGAAGACCGGTGAGGGGACCCGGGCGCTGGTCGACTACGTGAAGGGGCTGATGCCCGAGTCGCCCTTCCTCTTTCCCGAGGACGAGGTCTCCGACGTGCCCGAGGCCATGTGGGTCGCCGAGCTCGTGCGCGAGCAGCTGGTGCGCAAGACCAAGCAAGAGCTGCCGCACTCGATCCACTGCCGGGTGACTGAGTTCGAGTGGCCCCACATCACGGTGGAGATACTCGTGGAGCGCGAGTCCCAGAAGGGCATGGTCATCGGCAAGCGCGGGGCGCTGTTGAAGGACGTCGGCATCGCCGCGCGACGACAGCTGCCCGAGGGCTGCTTCCTCGAGCTAAAGGTCTCCGTCGAGCCCGGTTGGCAGAAGCGCGACGACATCTTGGACCGGCTGGGCTACTAGCCCCGCCAGGACGAGCCGGCGCTCGTTGGCCCGGTGGCGTAGTGCGTTCACGGTGATGAAGCCGATGACCAGCACGGCGACGATGCCGAGCTCGGTCGTCGGCACGCCCACGTACTTGAGACCACTCATCAGCACCACGCCGGTGATGACGCGACGCAGCAGGTAGCCGTTGGACCTCGACGACAACAGTGAGCCCACGATGACCATCGGGACGCTGCCGATGATGATCGACGTCGTGAGCGAGAAGTTGACGTGGCCGAACATCAGCGCACCGAGCGTGGCGCTCAGCGTCAGGGGTAGCGACTGGGCGAGGTCGGTGCCGACGAGGTGGTCGTTGCGCAGCTTGGGGTAGACCATCACGAGCAGCACCAGGATGAGCGAGCCGGCTCCGACCGAGGTCATTCCGACCATGAAGCCGCCGATCGCTCCGATGACGACCGTGGGCAGTGGACGCACGGGGACGTGATCGGTGCCCTTGGGCGTGGACTCAATGAAGATCGAGCGGTAGAGGATCGCGAGCGCGCCGATGATCAGTGCAGAGCCCAAGAGGATCTGCAGTTGGTGCTCGGCCGCGGCGCTCTGGCCCAGGAGATGAGTCACGTAGGTGCCGAGGAAGGCGGCCGGCACTGATCCGAGACAGAGGAACTTCACGATGTCGGAGTTCACGGTCCGGCGGCTCCAGTGGATTGCCACGCCGGCCGGCTTCATAAAGAGCGCCGCCATGAGGTCCGACGCAATGGCGGCCGAGGGCGTGACCCCGAAGAGCAGAACGAGCATGGGGGTCATCAGCGCGCCGCCGCCCATGCCGGTCAGTCCGACGAGAAGTCCCACGACGGCGCTGCCGAGGACGAGGTAGAGGTCAATATGCACGTGGTCTCCGACGTTAGGAACAATATCTAGTGAAATAGTAGTCTATTGCGGCGGCGCTTCGGCGGATTACTTATAAATAGGTGTAGCAGCGCCTACTGGCGTAGCTCGGCCAAGAAATCCTCCACCAGGGTGCGGTCGCGAGTGCGGCGCATCGGTGGCAACTTCTTGAACATCGCCGACTTGTAGTGGGACTCAGCCAGGCGGGTATCGAGCACCGCCACGACACCACGGTCGGTGCGGTTGCGGATGAGTCGGCCGACCCCTTGGGCCAGGAGCATCGTGGCCCGGGGCAGGTCGACCTCGTAGAACGGGCGATCGGACTTGGCGCGCCGGGCCTCGGCCAGGGGGTCGTTCGGCACGGCGAAGGGAAGCCGGTCGATCGTCACGAGGCTGAGCGAGTGGCCGGGGACGTCGATGCCCTGCCAGAAGCTCGTCACCGCAAACAGGCTCGCCTCGGCACTGTCGCGGAACTCAGCGATGATGCGCTGGCGCGACAGGGTTCCCTGGACCAGGACCTCGGTGCGCAGGCGCGGAGCGACCGCCTCGGCCACCCGGTTCATGACCGAGCGGTTGGTGAAGAGCGCCAGCGTGCGTCCGCCGGCCGCGGTGATGAGCGCCACGAGCTCATCGATGATCGCCGCCTCGGCGCCCGGGGTGTTGCGTCCGGGGAAGTCCTGGGGCACGTAGAGCAGCGAGTTGCTCGTGTAGTCGAAAGGGCTGTCGAGGTGCTGGACGGAGACGCCGTCGAGCCCGAGACTCTTGGGCAGCGTGTCGGGAATGGTCGCGCTCGTCAGCACGGCGGTCACGTTCCCCCATAGGTCGTCGCGCAGTCGCGGACCGACGTCGACGAGCGAGATCTCGACGTCGACCTCGCGGTCGCGCCGGGCCAGGTAGAGCAGCTCGCCGTCGCGGACTTGGGTGATCCGCTCGAGGTCGTTGCCCAGATGAATGGCCGGGCCGAGCGTGCGGACCTTGCGGGCCTCAGCCTCGGCACCATTGGTCGCCAGCGCGCGAAGTCCCTCGATGATCGCCACCACCAGCTCGGTGGCGCGGGCGAGGTGCGCCGCACACTCCTCGTCGAGCCCGGTCAGCTCGTCGCGTTCGAACTGAGCGCCGAGCGCGGCGGCGAATCGGTCGGCGACGACGAGGAGGTCGCCGCAGCGCTCGGTGAACTCCGGCCCGAGCAACGGGCGCGCGGCGCCGGCCAGTCCGCGCAGGCGCGTCGCGTTAAGCGACGTGCCGAGCAGCGTTGCGAAGATGTCAAGAATCTCGTGGGCCTCGTCGAAGACGACGAACTCGTGGCTGGGCAGCAGCATCGAGCCGGACGCCAGATGCGAGGCGTACAGGTGGGTATTGACGATCAGGATCGTGCTCTCGGCCGCACGGTCCTTCGCGAGTTCGTGGAAGCAGTTCTGACCCTGGGGGCACCTCGAGCGACCGAGGCACTCCTGGGGGGTGACCGAGAGTCCCCGCCAGGCCCGTTGGTCGACTTCGAAGGGCAGTTCGTCGCGGTCGCCACTCACGGTATCGCCCGACCAGCGAAGGATTTGGCGCATCTGGTCGGCCACGCCTTTGGGCACGTCGGAGCCGTCGTCGAAGCTCAGCTGCGCGGCCCCGCCGACGCTCTGGGCGCGGTTGCGGCACAGGTAGTTCTGCTTGCCCTTCAAGACGGCGACACGCACGCCCCGCGCGTGCGCGGCGACTAGGGGGGCGTCCTTGCTCGCCAACTGGTCTTGGAGGTTCTTCGTGGCCGTGGCGATGACGACCCGCTGTCCCGACATCGCGGCGGGCACGAGGTAGGCGAGGGACTTGCCCACGCCCGTGCCGGCCTCGACGACCGCGCTCTGGCGCCGAGAGAATGCGGTCGCCACCGAGCGGACCATCTGGCGCTGTCCCTCGCGACTCTCGCCGCCGCCGGGTAGTTCGCCGGTGATGAGGTCGAGCAGCTCGAGCGCCCGCTCCGCGTCGATCGCGACGACGTCCTCGTCGAGCTGGACGCCGGACTCTAGGTCGGGCTCGACGTAGGTGACATCCTCGTCGGGATCGAAACTCTGCACCATTCGACCCTAGGGGTTGGCGCCGATTGGATTGCGAGACCGACGAACTAGGTTTTGTCTGTGCCCGATCCCCGTCCGACTTCGGTTCCCGCGTCGATCGACCCGGGCAGCGTCCCCCACCACGTCGCGGTCGTCATGGACGGTAACGGACGTTGGGCGCAGCGTCGCGGTCTGGCGCGCACCGAGGGCCACGGCGCGGGCGAGGAGGCGCTGCTCGACACGACCTACGGAGCCCTGTCGATCGGCGTGCGGGTGCTGACGGTCTACGCCTTCTCGACCGAGAACTGGCGCCGCCCGATCGACGAGGTGCGCTACTTGATGAACTTCAACCGAGGCCTCCTGCAACGCCGCCAGCGCGAGCTGAACGACCAGGGCGTGCGGATCACCTTCTCGGGCCGCCGCGACTGGCGGGTGCCCAAGGGGGTGCTGCGCAATATGGACGAGGCGGCCGCCCTGACCGGCTCCAACCAGGTCATGACGCTCAACATCGCCTTCAACTACGGGGGACGTGCCGAGATCGTCGACGCGGTCCAGCGCCTCGTCGCCGACGGCGTCGAGGCCGGCCAGGTCGACGAGAAGGCCATCCGCCGGCGGCTCTACCACCCCGAGATCCCCGACCCCGACCTGGTGATCCGCACGTCGGGGGAGTACCGCATCTCGAACTTCCTCCTATGGGAGATGGCCTACTCCGAACTCGTCTTCACCGAGGTGCTGTGGCCGGACTTTCGCCGCGAGCACCTCTTCGAGGCCGTGGAGGAGTACCAGCGGCGCGAGCGCAGATTCGGCGGCCTCGACAAGTGATGACGCGGATCGTGCTCGTGTTCGCCGTCCTCGGGTACGCCTTCTTGTGGGTGGTCGCGGCCCACGGCGCCACCAACCTCGTGGCCCCGTTGCTCATCCCGGCCGTGCTCGCGGTCATGGTCGCCCTGGGGGTCGCGCTCAACCGGTTCGTGGGCATCGCGCCTCGCCGACCCCACTTCGACGACCGAGATGACGAGAAGGAGCAGTGAGGGAGTTCCGCGACGACGCGGTGGTGTTGCGGACCTACAAGTCCGGCGAGTCCGACCGAGTGGCGGTGCTCTGGACCCGTCACCACGGCAAGGTCCGCGTGTTCGCCAAGGGCATCCGCAAGACCTCGAGCCGTCTGGGCGGAAACCTCGAGACGCTGGCGTACGTCGACGTCGACCTGGTCAAGACTCGCGGTGACTTCTACGTCGCGCGTCACGTGGCGCACCGCGAGCGACTGACGACGCTGCGCTCCTCCTACGGTCGGATCAACGCCGGCTACGCCGTCGTGGAGGTGGTCGACGCGATTCCGTCGGACGACGTGGCCGACGAGGGGATCTTCGATCTGGTGGCCCGAGTGCTACTCACCCTGGACGACGAGCGCTTCGACCCCGCGCTCGTACCCACGTCGTTCTACTTCAAACTCCTCGCCCACGACGGCTCCGAGCCGGTCGTCGACGCCTGCGTGAACTGCGGTCGGACGGGGCCGCTCGTGGCCTTCGACGCGCAGGTCGGCGGCACGCTCTGCCCCGACTGTCGATCGGGCACCTCGATCTCGCCCGACGCGCTCGCGCTGGTCCGGCGAATCCTCGGGGGCGACCTCGCGGCCGTGTTGCGCGACGAGCCACCCCCCGGAGCGGGCGAGGTGATGGCCCTCGCCCTCGACGCCGTCGAGGCCCACTTTGGGCGTCACCTGCGCGCGGTCCGCTCGACGCCCCCGCTCGCGCCTCCCTCGGTCGGTCGCTGACGTGGGACCGGACTCCGTCGCGTCATTCGCGCGCGACCTCCCACGGCCGTTTGGCGTGTACGTGCACGTGCCGTTCTGCGCCCATCGGTGCGACTACTGCGCCTTCGCGACGTACGCCGACCGCGACCACCTGATGGACGACTACGTGGCGGCCGTCGTGACCGAGATCGGCCGGGCCCGCAACGACGGCCTTCCCGAGGCGACGTCGATATTCTTCGGCGGCGGGACGCCGTCTCGACTCACGCCCGAGCAGCTGCTTAAGGTCCTCGGCGCGATTCCCCGCACCGACGACGCCGAGATCACGGTCGAGTGCAACCCCGAGGACGCGAGCGCTGAGCGCCTAGGCGCCTACCGTGACGGGGGTGTGAGCCGTATGAGCTTCGGCGTCCAGTCGACCCGCCCGGCCGTACTGGCCGACCTCGGCCGGCGCCACGGCACCATGGCCCACGAGGAGGTGTCGCGGGCAGTCCACGAGGCGGGATTCGTCACGTGGAACATGGACCTGATCGTCGGCTCGCGCGCCGAGACGTTGACCGACGTGCAGCGGACGTTGGACGACCTCTTGGGCCTCGAGTTCGCGCCGCCCCACCTCAGCTGCTACGCGCTCACCCCCGAGCCGGGCACCCCGCTGGGCGAGGACCCGACGCGCCACCCCGACGAGGACGAGACGGCGGACGCCTACGACCTCGTCGGACGGGTGCTCGAGTCCCACGGCTACCTCTGGGAGGAGATCTCGAACTGGGCGAAGCCCGGGCACGAGTGCCGTCACAACCACGTCTACTGGGACCAGGACGACTACGTGGGATTTGGCTCGGCGGCCCACTCGCACCGCCAAGGTCGTCGCTACTGGAACGTCCGCACGCCCGAACGCTACATCGCGATGGTGCGCGCGGGGACCGTCCCCCTGGGCGGCGAGGAGTCGCTCGACGCAGCGACGCGCGCCTTCGAGCGCGACTCGCTCGCCCTACGCACCAGTCGCGGCGTGCCCGTCGAGGCCTTCGGTTCGCTCGACGAGATCGGCCACCTCGTGAGGGTTCGCGACGGACGGGTGACGCTGGCGCCGAACGGTCGACTGCTCGCCAACCAAGTCATCGTCCGGCTGAGGAGCGCCGACTAGTCCGGTAGCCTTGCGCCATGGAGATCCCGTCCGCGCCCGACCCCGAACTGCTCGACAAGGTCACCAATCTGGCCAAACGGCGCGGGTTCATCTTCCAATCGGCCGAGATCTACGGCGGCTTCCGCTCCACCTACGACTACGGGCCGCTCGGGGTCAACATGCTGCGCAACGTGAAGCAGGCCTGGTGGCGCGCAATGGTCCAGGGCCGAACCGACATCGTGGGGCTCGACGCCGCAATCCTGGGCCCGCCGGCCGTATGGGCGGCCTCGGGCCACCTCGAGACCTTCACCGACCCGCTGGTGGACTGCCGCAAATGCAAGGAGCGCTGGCGCGCCGACAAAATCGACGGGATCTGCCCCAACTGTGGCTCGGACCAGTTCACCGAGCCGCGCGCCTTCAATCTGATGTTCAAGACCCAGGCCGGACCGGTGGAGGGAGACGGGGCGACGGCGTACCTGCGCCCCGAAACGGCCCAGGGAATGTTTACCAACTTCGCCAACGTGCTCGCCACCACGCGCAAGAAGCCGCCCTTCGGCATCGCCCAGATCGGCAAGTCGTTCCGCAACGAGATCACCCCGCAGAACTTCGTCTTTCGCACCAGAGAGTTCGAGCAGATGGAGATGGAGTACTTCGTCGCGCCGGCCGAGGCCGACGAGTGGTACCGCTACTGGATCCAGACCCGCTACGACTGGTATCTCGACCTCGGGATCCCTGAGAGCCACCTGCGCCTGCACGAGCACGCGCCGGCCGACCTCTCGCACTACTCGCGCGGCACGACTGACGTCGAATTCGCCTACCCCTGGGGGTGGGACGAGCTCGAGGGGATCGCCAACCGCGGCGACTATGACCTAACTCAGCACTCGGTCGCCTCGGGCACCAGGCTGGAGTACTTCGACCAAGCGACCAACGAGCGATACACGCCTTACGTCATCGAACCGGCCGCCGGGGCGACGCGCGCGATGATGGCCTTCCTGCTGGCCGCCTATCACGAGGACGAGGTCGAGGGGGAATCGCGCGCGGTGTTGCGACTCGACTGGCGCCTCGCGCCCTACCAGGTAGCGGTGCTGCCGCTCTCGAAGAAGCCCGAACTCGAGGGCGTCTCGCGCGAGGTTCTCACTATTCTTCAGCCGCACTTCATGTGCGACTACGACGTCACCCAATCGATCGGTCGGCGCTACCGGCGCCAGGACGAGGTCGGTACGCCGTACTGCATCACCGTCGACTTCGACACGCTCGAGGACCGCGCTGTTACCGTGCGCGATCGCGACACCACCGCCCAGGTTCGCGTCGCCATCGACGAGCTCCTGGCCAGTCTGCGCGAGCGCACTCCGATCTAACCGTGCGCCGCGACGACCGCAGCCTGCGCTGATCAGACGGTCGCTCGTCTCGGCGACCAGAGCGCGGTCATGAGCAGTGCCAGGCCGATGGCGCCGCCGAGCGCGCACACGCCGCCCCACGAAAAGGAGCCGTAGAGCTGGCCGGCCGCGTACGAGCCGAGCGACGCACCGGCGAAGAAGCACACCATGTAGGCGCTGTTGATGCGGCTTCGCGCGTCGGGCACGAGGGTGTAGATGATCGATTGGTTCGAGATCTGGATCCCCTGCACGCCCGCGTCCAGGGCCATTATGCCCACGGCCATGGCCCCCAGCGAGTGGCGCCCGAACCACAGCACGGCGAAGCCGAGCACGTAAATCGTCGCCGAAACTATCGTGCTGCGCCGGGTGCGCTGGCGGTCGGCGTGGTGCCCCGCCACGTTGGCAGCAGCGACGCCGGCCACGCCGAACAGCCCGAAGAGGCCAATCACGCCGTTGGAGTAGTGAAACGGCGCTCGCGAGAGGTGGAACGAGAGCGTCGTCCACAGGGCGCTGAAGCCGCCGAACGCGAGCGCGCCGAGCCAGGCCCGGCGACGTAATTCAGGTTCGGTCACGAGCAGGGAGAGCGAGCCGACGACCAGCGTCCAGTACGTGACTCGCGGTCGCGCCGGCTCGGTCGGCAGCACCCGGTGGAGGACCAGGGCCACGACGACGAGCAGGGCCGCGGCTCCCCAGTAGACCGAGCGCCAGCCGGCCACCTGGGCGATCAGTCCCGACACCGTGCGCGAGAGCAGGATGCCCAGGAGCAGTCCGCTGGTGACGTGCGCGATCGCGCGACCGCGCTGGCTCGGGAGGGCGAGGTCGGCCGCGAAGGGGATTATGACCTGACCGCCGACCGACGAGAGTCCGATGACGAGGGTAACGAGGGCGAGCGCGGCGAAGGACGTCAACACCGCGCCGATCCCCATGGTGAGGGCGGACAGCAGGAAGATCCCGACGAGAAGTCGACGCCGCGGGATGAGGTCACCGAGGGGCACGACGAAGGCGAGGCCCGCCACGTAGCCGACTTGCATTGAAGTGATGAGCAGCGAGGCGCTCGCCGCACCGACGTGGAAGTCCCGCGACATCTGGTGGAGCAGCGGCTGTAGGTAGTACAGATTGGCGACGATGACGCCCGTCGCGATCGACAGCACCGTGACCAGCCGGCCGGTCAGCGGTCCCGGGGTGCTGGGGCTTGTCTCGGTCGTCATCGCTCGCAGTCGGTCGATTCGAGGCTATCGGTCGTCGTCGTCGACCGAGTCCTTCAATTCATGTTCGACGGGAGCGAGTACGTCACCTGCGCCTTGGCCACGAGGTCGGTCGTGTCCCTCGAATAGAGCTCGACGTCGGCGACCGCCAGTTTGCGCCCGAGTTTCAAGAGACGGGCCCGAGCCATGAGGTCGGTGAGTTGGGGCTTGAGCAGGAAGTCGATGTGCAGACTCGTCGTGACGGCCAAGAGCACCGGGCCGACCTCGGCCATGATGACGAGCCACGCGGCCGTGTCGGCGAGCATCATCATGGTCGGGCCCGACAGCGTGCCCCCTGGCCGGCCGTGTTGGTCGGTGATCGGCAGGCTCACGACCACGAGGTGGTCACTGACCTCCTCGACGTGGGCGACCTCCGACGTCGGGAAGGCGCCGTCGAGTATCGCCTGGAGCTCGCCGACGCCGAGGGGGGCCACGAGGTCCTAGGCGGCTCGGCGGAAGCGCCGAACCGCGAGCGGCGCGAGCAGCGCGATGAGTCCAATGGCCCACGCCAGCGACACGTAGGTCGATTGGCCGTGGGGCGTGCCGAGCATCAGGCCCCGGACCGCCTCGGCCGTCTGACTCACCGGTTGGTTATTGACGAAGCCCCTTAGCCACCACGGCATGCCCGATGTCGGCACGAAGATGTTGGAGGCAAAAGTGAGGGGGAAGATCAGGGGGAAGGTCATTGCTTGGGCGGTCTCGGAGTTGGGCGCCGCGAGGCCCACGAAGGCGAAGCCCCACGAAAGGCAGTAGGCGAAGATGAGCATGACCAGGCTGGCTTGGAGGTAGGGGAAGAAGCTGTGCGGCCGGAACCCGACGAGCATCCCGACCCCGGTGATGATCACGAGGATCATGAGGTTACGCAGGCTGTCGGCCAGGGTGCGGCCGCCGAGCACGGCCATGCGGGCCATCGGGAGCGCCTTGAACCGTTCGATGAGACCGCGCTGAAGGTCCTCCGCGAGGCCGATCGCGGTGCCGACGGCGCCGAAGATGGTGGTCTGCACAAGGATGCCCGGGATGAGGAAGTTGACGTAGTCGACTCCGGGGACCTGAATCACGCCGCCGAAGACGTAGCGGAACAGCAGCACGAACATCACCGGTTGAATCATCGCGAAGACCAACGACGTGGGGACGCGGATCAGCGCCATCAGGTTGCGACGGGCGAGGGTGAGCACGTCGCTGACAGCCCAGCGCAGCGACGAGCGTGACGAACGCGTGGTGGGGGTACTCGTGACCGTCGTCACGTCTTCACCCTACGGCGCTTGCGCCGACTCGGAGGACCCTCTGAAGACGCCGGTTCCTCGGCCTTGTGGCCGGTGAGGCTGAGAAAGACATCGTCGAGACTCGGTTCGCGAAGTTGCAGGCCGGACAGGACCAGGCCGGCGCCGTCGATCCGCCGAAGGGCGTCGGCGGCGGCCGACGGGCCACTGTCGACGGTCAGCTCGACCACCGTGCCCTCCAGGTTGGCCGGCTTGGCAGAGAGGTCCGCGATCAGGCTTACCGCCCGCTCCGCCTCGTGGGACGTCGCGAAGGTCAGCACGAGTACGGTGTTGCCGAGCCGACTCTTCAACTCGGCCGACGTCCCCTCGGCGATGATCTTGCCGTGGTCGAGGACGACCAGCTGTTTGCACAGGCGGTCGGCCTCCTCGAGGTACTGCGTGGTCAGCAGTACCGTAGTTCCGCCCTCCACCAGGCCCTCGATGATGCCCCACAGGTCCTGGCGGCTCTGGGGGTCGAGCCCGGTCGTCGGCTCGTCGAGGAAGAGGATCGGGGGATTGGCGACCAGGGCGGCCGCGAGGTCCAGACGTCGACGCATGCCCCCCGAGTAGGTCCGGGCCAGCTTGTTCCCGAAGTCGGCGAGACCGAACTCCTCCAGGAGCTGACGGGCACGCACAATGACCATCGCCTTTTCCATGTGGTTAAGGAGGCCCACCATCCGCAGGTTCTCGAATCCGGTGAGATTGTCGTCGACGGCCGCGAACTGGCCGGCCAGGCCGATGTTGACGCGCACGTCCTCGGGGTGCTTCACCACGTCGAAGCCGGCGACCGACGCCACGCCCGCGCTCGGCGCCAGCACCGTCGAGAGGATGCGGATCATCGTCGTCTTGCCCGATCCGTTGGGTCCCAAGAGCCCGAAGACCTCGCCCACCGGGACCCGCAACGTGACGTTGTCGAGGGCCAGGAATTTGTCGTCGCCGAAGGTGCGCACGATGTTGGTGGCCTCGACGGCGAATTGCGGCATGGGCGCCAGTCTAGGCAACGAATCGGCGTTTCTCGCCGTGCGCGTGAGAGAGAACCGGTACGTTCTTTCCATGGCCATATCCCCCGACGAGATCGCGCAGGTCCGCGCGGCCACCGACATCGTGGCCCTCATCAGTGAGCACGTCGCACTGAAGAAGTCCGGGCGGCGCTGGACTGGACTGTGCCCGTTCCACGGCGAGAAGACCCCTTCGTTCTCGGTGAACGCCGAAGAGGGCCTCTACTACTGCTTCGGCTGCCGCGCCGCGGGCAACCAGTTCACCTTCGTACGCGAGATGCAGCACGTGGACTTCATCGAGGCGTTGCGCATGCTGGCTGACCGGGCCGGGATCGAGCTGCACGAAGACGCCAATGCCGGGCCGGCCCGCAAGGAGCGTCTGGAGTACCTCCAGTCCATGAATCGCGCCGTCGAGTGGTACCACGACCGCTTGCTCAACTCGCCCGACGCCCGCCCGGCGCGCGAATACCTCCGTTCGCGCGGCATCGGCGGCGAGGTGGCGCGCCAGTTCAGGCTCGGATGGGCGCCCGACGACTGGGACGCGCTGTGCACGTCGCTGAAGCT
>JAYVZV010000072.1:0-12543 GCA_043782995.1 Acidimicrobiales bacterium
GACTTCTTCGTCGTGGCGGACCCGTCGTAGAGCTTGACGCCGGTGGTGACGACTCGGCGGGCCTTGGCGACGTCCTCGGCTCTCGGCCCCTCGCCGCTACCGGGAACCTCCAGCAAGAGTGGCAGATGGCGGATACTCGGATGCCCGACGAGCGGGGCCAGACCCGAGGTGCCGATCGTGCCCTCGTCGATGTTGGCGTGTCGGTCGCGGTTGCCACCGAGCTCGATCTTCGAGTCATTAAGGTGGAAGCAACGCAGGCGCTCCAGCCCGATACGCGCGTCAATCTCCTTCACCAACTTGTTAGTGCCCGCGACACTCGAGAAGTCGACGCCACTCGCCCAGAGGTGCTGAGTGTCGATGCACAGCCCCAGGCGCCCGTCCCTGGCGCAGGCGTCGATGAGGGCCTCAATCTCCTCGAGGCTTCGCCCGACCGTGCCGCCCGTCCCCGCCGCGTTCTCGATCAGGATCGGGCAGTCCGCGACCCCCGCCGGCGCCGGATCGGCCGACTCGTAGGCCCGCTCGAAGGCGCGCGCGATCTGGGAGATGACGGTCTCGAAGCCGGCGCCCATGTGCGAGCCCACGTGCAGGACGACTCCCGACGAGCCCATGCCCCGACCGACCGACAGGTTGTGCACCAGGCACGCGACCGACTTCTCGTAGAGCTCGGGGTCGGGACTGGCCAGGTTGATCAGGTACGTGGCGTGGCAGAAGGTGTGGGTGATCGTCGCGTGGGCGGCTTGGGCTTCGCGGTAGCCAGCGAGCACCTCGGGCGCGTACTGCGAGGGCTTCCACATCCGGGGGCTCTGAGTGAAGATCTGCACCGAGGTGGCGCCAATCTTGACGCCGGCCTCGAGCGAGGGAACGAGTTTGCCGCCGCCGCGGACGTGGGCCCCGATGTTCATTACAGTAAAACTACCTCGCCCCCCACCCCTCGACGTCAGGACACCAATGGCCGAATCCTTCTCCGCCGCGGCCCGAGCCCTCTTCGACAAGCCGGTCCTCGCCCACGTCGCGAGCCTCGGGCCCGACGGCGCGCCGTACGTCAGTCCGGTGTGGGTGGAGCTCGACGGCGACGACGTCGTCATGAACACCGCCCTCGGGCGAGTCAAGGCGCGCAACCTGGCCACCGATCCGCGCGTCGCCCTCTCACTGACCGACCCCGACGACGACGAGGTCTGCGTGGTCGTTCTGGGGACCGTCGTCGGCTTCACCACGAAGGGCGCCGAGGATGTCATCGACCGACTGGCCAAGAAGTACACCGGATCGGACGTGTTCCTCGACCGCCGAGTGGGCCAGGTCCGCGTCACGGTGACGATCCGGCCCGATCGGATCGCCCGCCAGCCGGACTGATCAGGCGAAGGTCGAGAGCTCGCCGACGTCCACGGCCTCGCGGGACTGGAGGGTCAACGTGTCGGCGTCGCAGTGCAGGCTCGACCCGTCCCAGCTCCACACGCGCAGCTCCCTCGGCGGGGCCGGTCGGTTGTAGGCCCCGACGAGCGTCGCGACGTCGTTGGCAAAGTTGACCTCGTCGTCGGTGAGTAGCGCACGCACCACCTGGGCGTGGCTCGGGGCCGTCACGTCGGCGCTAATCACGACGTGGTCGAGTTCGACGATCCAGCTGAGCGTCGCGACGTCGCGCGCGGCCAGCTGGGGGGGGTAGCCGGGCGAGACCTGCAGCCAGACCCCGACCGGCGAACCGAGGTCCCCGCGCAACGACGCCGCCGCGATCACGGTGTCGGCGTCGACGCACGAGAGGACGAGGTGGCGCTGCCCGGCGAGCCGCGCGGCGTCGCCGAGACGGGCCAACGGGGCGTCGAGGCGGGCCATCTCCATCGCTAGGGCTGCAAGTCTTCCTTGGGCAGCTTCTCGATGTTGACGTCGCGGAAGGTGAGGATGCGCACCGACGGCACGAAGCGCGCCGAGCGGTACATGTCCCACACCCAGGCGTCGTGCAGGATCACCTCGAGCAGTGTCGGGGTGCCGGCGGCGCGCACCTCGACCGCGACGTCGTTGGCGAGGTAGAAGCGTCGGTCGGTCTCTACGGCGTAGTCGAACATCCCGACGACGGCCTTGTACTCCTGCACCAGCGCCAGTTCCAGGGTCGACTCGTAGTCGTCGAGCTCTTCTTCACCCACGCGCGACTACGCGCGCTCGGTGACGCGCCGCTCCTTGATCTTGGCGGCCTTTCCGCGCAGATCACGGAGGTAGTAGAGCTTGGCGCGACGGACGTCGCCGTAGGAGTCGACCTCGATTTTGGCGATGGTCGGAGCGTGGACGGGGAAGGTCCGCTCGACGCCGACGCCGAAGCTGATCTTTCGCACGGTGAAGGTCTCGTGCAGACCCGAACCCTGGCGGCGGATGACGACGCCCTGGAATACCTGGACGCGCTCGCGGGTGCCCTCGACGACGCGGACGTGGACCTTCAAGGTGTCACCGGTGCGAAAGGCGGGGATGTCGTCGCGAAGCGAGTCGCGGTCGATGAGGTCGGTGGGGTTCATGAGAGCGGTCCCTTTCGGATCACTGAGGCTTTAGAAGTTTAGCCGTTCGCGCCGTTCTCATCCAGATGCGCCAATTCGGCCACTGCTTGAGCCTCCTCCGCCGAGAGCCCGCCGCGCCGGGCCATCAGGTCCGGGCGGCGCTCGAGCGTGCGCGCCAGTGCCTGGGCGCGCCGCCAGCGCGCGATCGCGGCGTGGTCGCCCGAGCGCAGCACCTCGGGCACGGCGAGCCCGCGCACCTCGGCCGGCTTGGTGTACTGGGGGTACTCGAGCAGGAGATTGCCGAAGGACTCCTCCACACTCGACTCGTCGTTGCCGAGCGCCCCGGGGCGCAGGCGCACGACGGCCTCGATGACGCAGAGCGCGGCCAACTCGCCTCCGGCGAGCACGAAGTCGCCGAGCGAGACCTCGTCGTCGACGACAGAGTCGAGCACGCGCTGGTCGATGCCCTCGTAGCGGCCGCAGAGCAGCGAGAAGCCGCCGAGCTCGCCGAGTTCGACCGCGACCCCGTGGTCGAAGGTCCGCCCCGAGGGCGTCAGGGCGATGAGCGGACGGGCCAGGTCGGGGTGGGCGTCGAGGGTGCGAAAGATCGGCTCGGCCATCATCACCATGCCCGCTCCCCCCCCGAAGGGCGTGTCGTCGACGGTGCGGTGCGCGTCGTCGGTGGCCTCGCGCAGGTCGTGCAGGTGCAGCGACCAGACGCCGCGTTCGGCGGCGCGCCCGAGCACCGAGGTCGTCGCGTACTGGGCGATCGCGTCGGGGAAGAGGGTGAGCACGTCGACGCGCAGCGTCACTCGAACAGCCCCTCGGGCACGTCGACGTCGATGCGCGTGTTGGCCTCGACACGGGTGACGAACGTGAGCGGCACCAGTGCGCCGCTGTCGAGCACCAGGAGGTCGCTCGCGGGATTGGCCTCGACGCCCACCACGACGCCCCGGCGGGTCCCGACGTCGTCGAAGACCTCCGCGTCGTAGAGCTGGTCGATCCAGATCACACTGTCGTCGTCGAGGCGCGACGCCGACAGCACTACGCCGCGCCACCGCTCGGCCTCCTCGCGGGTGGTGATGCGGTCGAAGTTGACGATGAAGCGGCCCTGGTGGGCGCCGGCGTAGGTGACCACCAGCGTCCCGCGCTCGGTCGAGAGCTCCGCGCCGACGTCGAGGCGTTCCTGACGGTCGGTCCACAGGTCGACGAGGACCTGGCCCTTGAGGCCCTGAGCCTTGATGATCCGCCCGACCTCGAGCAGGCGCTCCGCGGCGCTCACGGCTAGTCGACGATGTCGACGGAGGTGGTCACGCCGTCGCGTGCGCCGGCCGCGCCCACGAGGGCGCGGATCGCCTGGGCGGTGCGCCCGCGGCGTCCGATGACGCGTCCCATGTCGTTGGAACCGACGCTCAGCGAGAGGACGACCTTGCCCTGGCGCTCGCTCACCTCGACCGAGACAGCCTCGGGGTCCTCCGCGAGCGAGGTCGCGATGAACTCAAGCACCGCGGTCGCGGTGGCGGCCCGGTCGGCGTTGCCGGCCCGGTCGGGCTCGTAGCCGTCGTCGAGGTCGTTGACGTCGTCAACCTGGTCACTGTCGCCGATGGTGTTGATGTCGCCCGCGACGTAGTCGTCGTGCGCGTCACTCACTGGGCGGCCTTCTTGGTGGCCTGGGCGGCGGCCCGCTCGGCCTTGGCCGATTCGAACATCTCCAGGGCGCCGCTCGTCTTCAGGAGCTTGGCGACCCGTTCGGTCGGCTGGGCGCCCTGGTGAAGCCAGCGAAGCACCTTCTCGTTGTCGATCTTGGTGACGGTTTCCGGCTCGGCCGCCGAGAGGCCCCGGGGCTGGTAGGTCCCCACGATCTCGAGGAAGGCTCCCGAACGGGCACGGCGGCTCTCCGCCGCCACGACGCGGTAGGTCGGCTGCTTCTTCTTCCCCATTCGAACCAAACGAAGCTTCACGGTCACGGCGAGATTCCCTTCAAACCTTTCGTCCCGGTCCACCGGAACGGGGCGATATACCCGAGCGTCAAAGTTTAGCGTTGTTTAGGGGGAGTGACCCTCCCGCCCTTCTTCTTCTTGTTTTTGCCTCCGCCGCGCGGCGCGACGCCCGAGGCCATGCCCGCGCCGAGCGCCTCAAAGCCGGCGGGTAGTTGTTCGCGCGGGCCGGCGCGCGCCGCGGGCCCCGCCATGCGACCTACGCCCGGCAGCGACGGCCCGCGTCCACTGCCCATCTGGCGCATCACCTTGCGCATCTCGTTGAACTGCTTCAAGAGTTGGTTGACCGAGCTGACGGTCGTCCCCGACCCGCGCGCGATGCGCGTGCGCCGCGAGCCGTCGATGATCGCGGGATTGCGCCTCTCGGGGGCGGTCATGGAGCGCACGATCGCCTCGACCTTGTCGAGCTCGCCCTCGTCGACGTTGCTGGCCGCGGTGCGCATCTCCTTGGTGACCCCGGGCATCAACTTCATCAGCCCGCCGAGCGAGCCCATCTTGCGCACCTGGTTCAACTGGGCGAGGAAGTCGTCGAGGGTGAAGGTCCCGCTCAGCATCCGGCCGGCCGAGTCGGCGACGACCTCGGCGTCCATGGTGCGCTCGGCCTGCTCGATCAGGGAGAGCACGTCGCCCATCCCGAGGATGCGCGACGCCATGCGGTCGGGGTGGAAGAGGTCGAAGTCGCCCATCTTCTCTCCGGTCGAGGCGAAGACGACCGGCCGACCGACGACGCCCCGGGCCGACAGGACGGCTCCGCCGCGCGCGTCGTAGTCCAGCTTGGTGACGATGAGGCCCGTGAGGGCCAGCGTCTCGTGGAAGGCCCGGGCGGTCTCGACGGCGTCCTGGCCGGTGACGGCGTCAATGACGAGGAAGGTGTAGTGGGGGCTGGCCGCGTCGCTGATCGCGCGGACTTCGTCCATCAGTGCCTGGTCGATGGAGAGCCGCCCGGCGGTGTCGACGATGACGACGTCGCGTCCGAGGCGCGTCGCCTCGGCGACGCCCCGGCGGGTGACCTCCACCGGCGTCGACGAGTCCGAGAACACGTCGACGCCGACCTGGGCGCCGAGCACTCGCAGCTGCTCGACCGCCGCCGGGCGCTGCAGGTCGGCCGCGATGAGGTAGGGCTGGCGGCCCTGTTGCTTGAACCACGCGGCCAGCTTCGCCGCCGTGGTGGTCTTACCCGCGCCCTGGAGCCCGGCGAGCAGCACGACGGTGGGCGGCCTTGAGGCGTAGGTCACCTTGAGGGCCGAGCCGCCGAGCACCTCGACCAACTGCTCGTGGACGGCCTTGATGACCTGTTGGCCCGGTGAGAGGCTCTGGCTGAGCACCTCGCCGCTCAGCCGTCCGCGCACCGCCTCGAGGAAGGCCCGTACGACGCCCAGTTCGACGTCGGCCTCGAGCAGGGCCGAGCGCACCTCGGCGAGGGCGTCGTCGAGGTCGGACTCGCTCAGTCGTCCGCGCGAGCGCAGCGACGAGCCGAGCCGCTCGAACCGTTCGCTCAGGGCATCAAACATTGTGCTGAAAGGCTACCGTCAGGCGTCGAGAAGCGAATCGACGAAGGCGATCGGGTCGAAGGCAATCAGGTCGCGCACCCCCTCGCCCACGCCGACGAACTTGACGGGGATGCCCAACTCGCGCTCGATGGCGACCACGATGCCCCCCCGGGCGGTGCCGTCGAGCTTCGTGAGCACGATCCCCGTCACGGTCGCGGCGGCGAGGAACTCGCGGGCCTGGCTGAGGGCGTTCTGGCCCGTGGTGGCGTCGAGCACCAGGAAGGTCTCGACCACCTGGCCCGGCTCACGGTCCGCGACGCGACGGACCTTGGCGAGCTCGTCGAGCAGGTTGGTGCTGTTGGCCCGCCTTCCGGCGGTGTCGGCGAGCACGATGTCGGCCCCTCGGGCGGCCGCCCGACCGAGCGCGTCATGCACGACGGAGCCGGGGTCGGCCCCCTCGCCGGCTCGTACCAGGTCCGCGCCGGTCCGTCGGGCCCACTCCTCGAGCTGGTCGGCCGCGGCGGCGCGGAAGGTGTCGCCGGCCGCGAGGACGACCGAGCGACCGGCATCGACCTGGCGCTGGGCCAGCTTGGCAATCGTCGTGGTCTTGCCCACGCCGTTCACGCCGACGAAGAGCCAGACCGGCACGCGCCCGGGACCGGCGGCGTCGAGCACCGTCCGGTCCGACGTGAGCGAGTCGAGCAGCACCTGGCGCACGGTCGCCGCCACGCCCCGGGGCGCGCCGTTCGCACGCAGTTCGTCGAGCACGACGTTGGTCGTGGCCACCCCGACGTCGCTGCGCAAGAGGACCTCCTCCACGACGTCGAGCTGCGCGGTGGCGAGGGCGCCCGATCCCGTGAGCGAGCGCACCCGTTCGAACACGCCCCTCGACGAGGTGAGTCGCTGGTTGAGCGTCGGCGCCCCGTCGAGCACCGGTCGCGGCGCGGCATCCTCGACGAGCACCGGGGGCATCGCCGCGCGCGCCTCGGTCTCGCGCGGCGCGCGCCGTCGACGAACCAGCACGAGGACCACCAGCGCAACGACCGCCAGCGCGACGAGGACGTAGGCAATCGTCACGCCGGCTCGGTCTCGCGCACCCGCTTGACCCGCTGACTGACGACCTTGGACGACGCGCCCGGGCCCATGGTCACGCCGTAGAGGGCGTCGGCGGCCTCCATGGTTCGCTTCTGGTGGGTCACGATCAGCAGCTGCGCCTCGTCGCGGAACTCATCAACCAGGCTCAGGAACCGCTGGAGGTTCACGTCGTCGAGCGCCGCCTCGACCTCGTCCATCAGGTAGAAGGGCGAGGGCCGCGAGCGGAAGACCGCGAAGAGGAAGGCGAGCGCCGCCATCGACCGCTCGCCGCCGGAGAGCAGCGAGAGGCGCCGGACGTTGCGGCCCATCGGCCGCACCTCGATCTCGACCCCGGTGTTGAGCGGGTCGTCGGGCTCGGTCAGGATCAGCCGTCCCTGACCGCCGGGGAAGAGCATCGCGATCAGCGTCGAGAAGTGTTCGTTGACGTCGGCGACCGCGCTCGAGAAGGTCTGCATAATCTCCGCGTCGAGGGCGCGCAGCACCTCTTGAATCTCTCGGCGCGCGGTGCGCACGTCGCTGACCTGCGCGTCGAGGTCCCGGTAGCGGTCCTCGAGCGCTGAAAGCTCTTCGAGGGCGAGGGGGTTGATCGGACCGAGCGACGTGATGCGCGCCTCAAGCTCACCGACGTGTTGCTCGAGGCTCACCCCGTCGGGAAGTTCCACGAGCGGAGCCGGGCCGAGCTCGGGGGGCTCGATCCCGAGGTCGCGGCGCACGACTTCGTGCAGGTTGGCGATCTTCACCACCAGCTCGGCCTGCTCGATCTCGGATCGGCGAACGACGTCGCCGAGCTCGATCAGGCGTTCGTCGGCGGCGTGGCGGTCCCGACGGACCTCCTCGAGCCGCTCGGCGCCGGCGCGCGACGCCTCGAGGGTCTCGCGGTAGGTCGAGTCCATCGCCTCCTGAGCGACGCGGATCTCGTCGGCGCACCGGGCCACCATCGCCGCGAGGCGAGCGAGCACCTGCCGATCGAACTCGAGCGACTCTCGGCGTCCCGCGGCCTCGGCCCGCTCGCTCGAGCGGCCCTCGAGCCGCTGTTCGATCTCGCCCTGTCGCTGCTCGATGAGACGGCGCCGTTCGGCGAACTGCGCCTCGCGCGATGAGAGCTCGGTCGCCTGGTCGGTGACGCGACGGCGGTGCGTCTCCAGCACGCCGAGGGCCTGGTCGGACTCGCGCTGGCGGTCCGCGGACCGGCTCACCGCGTCCTCCAAGACCGGTAGCTGGCCGCGCCACGCGAGCAGCTCCTCGTCGATGGTGAGAATCTGCTCAGCGAGTTCGTCCACCTCCACCTCCTCGGACTTGGCGACGGCGCGCACCGTGTCGAGAAGGGCCGAGAGCCGACGGCCCTCGCCCTCGAGTCGAGCGTGCTCCGCCTCCGCCTGGGCCGCGCGCGACGTAGCGCGATTGAACCGCTGGAGGGCCTCGGCGACGACGGCGTCGGCCCGCGCTCGACGCTCGCGGGCCGGGGTGACCTCCCGGGCTGCCTCGCTCGCGGCCACCTCGGCGTCGCGGACCGTCTGGCTGGTGACGATGGCCCGACCCGAGGCGACTCGCCAGCCCGACGCGGCGAACCGGTCGCCCTCGGTGGTGACGATCACGAGTTGAGGATTGGCCAGGGCGACCTCGATGCCCGACTCCCAGTCGGGGGCGATGAAGGCTCGCGAGAACAGCGCGTCGAGGACCCGCGTCACGTGTGGGGGGGCCTGTCGTCGGGCGCTCACGAGCGCTCGCAACGACCGGCAGCCCGCGGGCGTCGCCGGAGCGTCCACGGGGTCCTCCCCGACCGCCAGGATGAGACCGGCCCCTCCTTCGCGGCGAAGGACCTCCAGGGCGGCGCGAGCCGACTGGCGGCCGTCGACGACCATCGCGCTGACCGACGCGCCGGCGGCGGACTCGACGGCGCGCTCCCATCCGGCGTCGACGTCGATGAGCTCGAGGAAGGACCCGAGCACGCCCTCGAGGTTACCCAGGATCGCCCGTCCGCCGGCGCCCGAGAACTCGTCGAAGGCCGCGGCCAGCAACACGGCGCGCGCCTGGGTGCGCGAGGCGACGTCCGAGGCCTCGCGGAAGGCCTCGTCGGCGAGTCCGCGCTCGAGCTGGACTCTCTCGGCGTGGCGCTCGGCGTCAGCCAGTTCGGTGCGGGCCCCCTCGAGCTCGCGCTGCGCCCGGCCCGCGGCGTTCACCACGGCCTCGTGCTCCGCTGAGGTCGAGGAGATCCGCTCGCGCGCGTCGGCCCCGCGCTCGGTCGCCCGACGATGGCTCTCGCACAGCGAGGCGAGCGATCGCTCCAACAACGAGACGCGATGGCGGGCGGCCACGAGGGCGGCCTCGTCGTCGAGCGACGACGATCCGCTGCGCTCGTCGAACTCCGTCTCGGCCCGGTCGAGCTGGGCGCGCGCTTCGCCCAGCGCGTCGCGCATCGCGACCAGAGAGAGCTCCTCGTGGTCGAGCGCGCCGAGGTCCCCCGCCATCTTCGCCGCGTCCGCCTCGAGCGTCGCGATGACGTTCTCGTCGGCCGACGCGACGAGCGCCTGGTGGAGCGACCGGTCGCGCTCTTGGATGATCGACGCCGTGCCCTTGGCCCGCTCCGCGAGCCCCGCTAGCGTGCCGAGCGTCGAAGCAAGCACCTCCTCACGACGGCTCACCATCTCGGCGGTCGCGGCGGCGGCCTGGGCGTCGAGGGTGACCAGCTCGTGGCGAAGTTCTCGCTCGCGCGACGACGTGCCGGCCAGTTCGTTCTCGAGTTGGCCACGTCGGGCCTCGAAGTCGGAGAGCCGCGACCGGAACAGCGCGCGACGAGCGGTGCGCAGGTCACCCGCCACGTCCAAGTGGCTGCGGGCCGACGCGGCCTGGCGCTCGAGTGGACGCATCTGGCGTCGAACCTCGCGCACCAGGTCGCCGAGGCGCTCGAGGTTCTCCTGGGTCGCGGCGAGGCGTCGCTCGGCTCGCTCCTTGCGCCGACGGTGCTTCAACACCCCGGCGGCCTCCTCGATCACCGCGCGGCGGCTCTCCGAGCTCGAGTTGAGGATCGAGTCGAGCTGACCTTGGCCGATGATCATGTGCTGCTGGCGCCCGACCCCCGAGTCACTCAGCAGCTCTTGAACGTCGAGGAGCCGACAGGTCGTGCCGTTGATGGCGTACTCGGAGTCACCGTTTCGAAAGAGCGTGCGCGAGATCGTCACCTCGGCCCCGTCGATGGCGAGCAGGCCCGAGGAGTTGTCCAGAGTGAGAGCCACCTCGGCTCGACCGAGGGCGGCGCGGTTCGCGGTGCCCATGAAGATCACGTCGTCCATCTTGGAGCTGCGCAGCGCTCGGGTGCTCTGGGCGCCGAGGACCCACGTGACGGCGTCGACCACGTTGGACTTGCCCGAGCCGTTGGGACCGACCACGGCGGTGACGCCGGTCTCGAACTCCAGGACGGTGCTGTCGGCGAAGGACTTGAAGCCCTTCATGGTCAATCGCTTAAGAAACACGGGTAGACGCTAGCAACGTTCGAGGATCGTCCTGGTGCTAACTCTGGCACTTGGGGCAGTAGAACGTCGAGCGGCCGCGCACCGTTTCGCGCTGGATCGGCTGGCGGCACTGCAGGCAGGGCTGGCCCTCGCGGTTGTAGACCTGGTGGAGCAGCTGGAACGTGCCGGGCACGCCGTCGGGGTCGACGAACTGCTCGTCGTCGAGGGTCGATCCTCCGTGCTTGATGGCGTCGGTCAGCACCTCGGAGATGGCGCGGTGCAGTCGACGAATCTCGATCGTCGAGAGCGACTCGGACTCCCGGTCGAAGCGCAAGCCGGCGGCGAAGAGGATCTCGTCGGCGTAGATGTTGCCGATCCCCGCGATGATGTCCTGGTCGGTGAGGACCGACTTCAGCCCGGTCGAGCGGCTGCGCAGTATTGCCGCGAACCGGTCCCAGCCGATCTGGTCCTCGAAGGGGTCGACGCCCAGGTGGGCCAGTTCGGGGACGGCCTTGCGCAGCGCCAGTCCGTCCCCGCCGATGGACAGGCGGGCGAACTTCGAGATCTCGACCTCGGCGTCCTCGGCCGGGGGCCGGGACACGTAGAGCTCGCCGAAGGTCCTCGGGTCGACGTAGCGCAGCTCGCCCCCCGGGACGAAGGAGAACACGACGTGGGTGTGCTTGGGCTTGGGGTCCTTCGGGCCCTTCGCGCGCAGCAGTTGACCGCTCATGCCCAGGTGGACGACCAGGTGGGTCCCGTTCTCCAGACCGAAGACCAGGTTCTTGCCGAGGCGCTGGACCGACTTGATCGAGTGGCCCTCGAGCATCGCGCGGAAGTCCTTGGCGCTCTTGTGACGGCGCACGAGGCGCCCGTTGGTCACCGCGACGGCCTTGATCTTCTTTCCGACGAGGTCGCGCGCCAGCGAGGCGCGCACCGTCTCAACCTCGGGCAGCTCAGGCATCGTCGCGGCCCTTCAGCGCTTCCTCGGCGGCCTCGACCTCGGCGCTCTTCTTGGAGCGGCCCTGACCGGTCGCCATCCGGTCGCCGGCCACGTGAACGTCGGCGGTGAACGTGACGGCGTGGCCCGGCCCCTCGGCCACCACGCGGTAAACGGGAGTGCCGCGGCCGGTCGCCTCGGCCCACTGGCGAAGCCGGGTCTTCGGATCGACCTCGCCGGGCCGCCGGGCCGCCTCGGCGACCGTCTCGGCCAGTGTCTCGTGGACGAAGCGTTTCGCGTCCTCCCAGCCGGACTCGAGGTAGAGGGCGGCCGTGATGGCCTCGTAGGCGTCGGCGAGCAACGAGGGCCGTTCGAGGCCGTGCTCCTTCTTCACGCCGCGTCCGATACGCACGCAGCTGGCGAGGTTGAGCCGCCGAGCCGCGTCGGCGAGGGAGGCCTCGTTGACCACCCGCGAGCGCACGAGCGAACCCGAGCCCTCGTCGAGCTCGGGGTAGGCGGTGACGATCAGGTCGGCGATGGCGAGGTCGACGACGGCGTCGCCGAGGAACTCGAGTCGTTCGTTCGACTCGCACCCGTGCTCGGCGGCGTAGCTCGAGTGCGTGAGGGCCACCACGAGCAACTCGCTCGTTCGAGCCAGTCCCAGGCGCTCGGCTAACGCGTCAAGTGGCGAGAGCAACAGGCTCACACGCCTCGTCAGGCCACCTGCAGTTTCGCCGCGACGTAGTCGACGGCGAGACGCACCGACGTGAGCCCCTGGAGGTCCTCGTCGTCGATGTGAAATCCCGCCGAGTAGGTCGACAGGGTCTCCTCCAAGGCCTCGACCAGCTCGATGAGGGCGAGCGAGTCGGCGCCGAGGTCGGTGAAGGGGACGTCCTCGACAATGTCGCTCGGGCTCTTCTCGAGGATTTCGGCGAGATTGTCGCGAACGAGGCCAAGTATTGCCGCCCGATCCAGTGGGGTCGGGTGTGGTGCGTCGCTCATGCGGACTCCTTTGTGGTGCTTCTCCAGATTACCGAGCGAACGGGGATGCGGTCCTGATTAAACCCTTTGATCAGGACGGATGGTAGAGCGCAGTTG
>JAYVZV010000073.1:0-12422 GCA_043782995.1 Acidimicrobiales bacterium
GCGTGCAGGAGGACATGATCAACGTGCCGCTTTATGCGATTGGACCGTGGCTCGGCAGCGAAGAATCAACGGAATCCTAAGCCCAGGTCTGTGTTCTCGCGGCATAGCAGCGACGCAGTTAGAGCGGACGGTGGCGTCCGTTGTCGTCGTCGCGGCCATTCTCCGTTGCGCCGGGCGCACCAATTCCTTCAAAAGTAATTTGATAGACCTCTGACTGAAGTTCGGATGCAACCGTGCTGAAGTTCAGATGCAACTCGACTGAAGTTCGCGTGAAATTACCACTGAAGTTCGAGTGCAACTTGACACTACGAGCAGCCGCTCGTCGCTCCGCACGTGGAGCAGACGTAGCACGATCCGGCACGCTGCATCGTGTTGCCGCACTGGTAGCACATCGGCGCGTCGCGCTGCTCGGACCGGTGGAGCAGCGTCGGCCCGTGCGAGGTCCGCTCGGCGAGGTCGCCGAGCGTCGGCTGGATGCTCGCGTTGACCGACGGGGTCGCCTGTTCGACGACCTCGGGCAGCGTGGGCTGGAACCGCTCGCTGGTCGAAAGCACGCCCAGGTCCTCTCGCTCACTCGGGCTCAAGTAGTCGAGCGCCAGACGGCGGAAGATGTAGTCCACGAGCGACGTCGCGATGCGCAGGTCGCCGTCGTCGGTCATGCCCGACGGCTCGAACTTCATGTTCACGTACTTGCGCACGTACGTCGCCAGCGGAACGCCGTGCTGCAGGCCGAGGCTGATCGAGATCGAGAAGGCGTCCATGATGCCCGCGAGGGTCGACCCCTGCTTGGACACCTTTATGAAAACTTCACCCGGACGACCGTCCTCGTACTCCCCGACGGTCACGTAGCCCTCGCAGTCCGCAACGCGGAACGAAAAGGTGGCCGACTCGCGACGACGGGGCATTCGCTCGCGCACCGCGCCGACCAGGACGTGCGAGCCCTCGGTCTTGGCGAGCTCGAGCGCCGCCTCGAGTTTGTGGATCTTCGTGTAGAGCTCGGCCGCGACCGAGTCGGTCGCGGTGACTGACGACGAGGACTCTTCGCCGTCCTTGCGCGCCGTCGAAAGGGGCTGGCCGACCTTGCAGTTATCCCGGTAGATCGCCACGGCCTTCACGCCAAGCTTCCAGGCGTCCATGTGCAGGTTCGCCACGTCTTCGATGGAGGCGTCCTCGGGCATGTTGACGGTCTTGGAGATCGCGCCGGAGATGAAGGGCTGGACGGCGCCCATCATCTTCACGTGGCCGAGGTAGTGGATCGTGTTGTCGCCCATTGAGCAGGCGAAGACCGGGAGGTGCTCGGGCTTCAGGGCCGGCGCGCCGACGATCGACTTGTGCTCGTCGATGTAGGCCTCGATCGCCGAGACCTCGGCGTCGGAGTAGCCGAGGACGCTCAGGGCGCGCGGGACGGTCTGGTTGACGATCGACATGTTGCCGCCGCCCACGAGCTTCTTAAACTTGACGAGTCCGAGGTCCGGTTCGATGCCCGTGGTGTCGCAGTCCATCAACAGGCCGATGGTCCCGGTCGGGGCGAGCACCGAGGCCTGGGCGTTGCGCACGCCGTGGCGAGCGCCGAGGTCGACGGCCTCCTCCCAGGCGTACTGGGCCGCCTCGAGGA
Organism: Acidimicrobiales bacterium; assembly: GCA_043782995.1. Classification (GTDB taxonomy): domain Bacteria; phylum Actinomycetota; class Acidimicrobiia; order Acidimicrobiales; family RAAP-2; genus RAAP-2. The sequence goes on from JAYVZV010000073.1 coordinate 1,616, forward strand.
TCTCTGCCGGGGCCCTCGTCGCGTCGATCTGGTACGAGGCATCACGGTGCATGCGCAGCACGTTCATCATCGGCTCGGCGTTCTCCGCGAAGCCCTCGTGGGGCCCCAGGCGTCCGGCCGTGCGCGCGCTCGTCGAGTAGGCGTGGCCGGTCATCAAGGCGGTGATCGCCGCGGCCCAGGCGCGGCCCTCGTCGGAGTCGTACGCGAGGCCCGAGGCCATCAGCAAGGCGCCGAGGTTGGCGTAGCCCAGGCCGAGCTGACGAAAGCGGCGCGAGTTCTCGCCGATCTTCTCGGTCGGGTAGTCGGCCGCCCCGACGATGATCTCCTGGGCGGTGAAGAGGACCTCGATGGCGGCCTTGAAGGAGTCCACGTCGAAGCGACCGTCGCTCTCCAGGAACTTCATCAGGTTGAGGCTCGCGAGGTTGCACGCGGAGTTGTCGATGTGCATGTACTCCGAGCAGGGATTTGAACCGTTGATGCGGTCGGTGTTGGACGACGTGTGCCACTTGTTGATGGTGGTGTCGAACTGCAGGCCGGGGTCGGCGCACTCCCAGGCGGCCCGGGCCATCTGGCGCCAGATATCGCGGGCGCGCGTGGTCTGAACGACCCGTCCGCCCTGGCGCGCCACGAGGTCCCAGTCGCCGTCGCTGATGACGGCCTGCATGAACTCGTCCGACACCCGCACCGAATTGTTGGCGTTCTGATACTGGATCGAGTGGATGTCCTTGCCGTCGAGGTCCATGTCGAAGCCGGCGTCGCGCAGCACGCGGGCCTTGTTCTCCTCGTTGGCCTTGCACCAGATGAACTCCTCGATGTCCGGGTGGTCCACGTCGAGGATGACCATCTTGGCGGCGCGGCGCGTCTTGCCGCCGGACTTGATCGTTCCGGCCGAGGCGTCGGCGCCGCGCATGAACGACACCGGCCCACTCGCCGTGCCGCCACCCTCGAGCATCTCCGCACTCGAGCGGATCTTCGAGAGGTTGACGCCCGCGCCGGAGCCCCCCTTGAAGATGATGCCCTCCTCGGTGTACCAGTTGAGAATCGACCGCATCGAGTCCTCGACGTTCAAGATGAAGCAGGCGCTGCCCTGCTGGGGCACGCCCTTCACGCCGATGTTGAACCACACCGGAGAGTTGAAGGCGGCCTTCTGGGTGACGAGCAGATGCTTCAGCTCGTCGCGGAAGGTCTCGGCCTCCTCCTCGTCCACGAAGTAGTCGCGCTCGACACCCCAGACGGTGACGGTGTCCACGATGCGGTCGACCACCTGCTTCAAGCTGGTCTCGCGCTCCGGGGTCCCCAATGTCCCGCGGAAGTACTTCTGAGCGAGGATGTTCGTCGCGTTGAACGACCAGCCCGCGGGAACCTCGACGTTCAACTGCTCGAAGGCGACCGAACCATCTCGGAAGTTCGAGATGCGCGCGTCGCGGCGGTCCCAGACCAGCTCGTCGTACGGGTGACGGTCGTCAGTGGTGAAGAAGCGTCGAAGTCCGATTCCGAGTCGCTGAGGTGCGATAGCCATTTCAGTTGTTCCTTTTCTGTCCGAGTCCGACACTGGGTACCAGCCTCTGGCGCCGAATGGGTCGGGAAGTCGAGGTTAGTGCGTCCCGGCCCCCCAGCCACAAGATGTAGTGGTCAGACCACTTCCCGTCGCAAGATGCTGTGTCATTACAGCACTGTAATTACACCACGTCAACTCTATTTTAGCGATTTCTCGAGATTTCTCGCGCCCGAAACCGATGCCCCAGTAACGGCCCCGTTTCTCACTAGCCTGACGCCGGTGGAACTCGTCCTCGCCCTCGACGCCGGCACCACGGGGGTGCGAACCGTCGCCTTCGACCACCGGACGAGAATCGTCGACTCGGCCTACCGCGAGCTCACCCAGCACTTTCCCCGCCCGGGCGAGGTCGAGCACGACGCGGCCGAGGTCGCCGACCTGGCGGTGGCGACGCTGCGCGAAGTGGCCACCCGCGTGCACCGCGCTGGCCACCGAGTAGCGACGGTGGGGATTACCAACCAACGAGAGACCACCGTCGCCTTCGACCGCGAGAACGGACACTTACCCCACCGAGCTCTCGTCTGGCAGGACCGGCGCACCGCGGGGCAGTGCGAGGCGCTCGAGGCCTCGGGCCGCGGCGACCTGGTCCGCGCCACGACCGGACTTGTGCTCGACCCGTACTTCTCGGCGACCAAGATGCGCTGGTTCCTCGACCAGGGCCTCCTCGACGCGTCGACGGCGCCGAGCTTCGCCACGATCGACACGTGGCTGTTGTGGTGGCTCACCGGCGGCGTCGACGGCGGCGCCTTCGTCACCGAACCGTCCAACGCCTCGCGCACAATGCTGATGGACCTCGAGACGCTCGACTGGTCCCCGGCGATGACCGAGCTGTTCGGCGTCGACGACGACATGCTCGCCGACATCCACCCCTCGACCACGAACTTCGGCGAGATCAGTGGAGACGTCGTGCCCGAGCTCTCGGGGGTGTCGATCACGGGGGTCCTCGGCGACCAGCAGTCCGCCCTCTTCGGCCAGGCCTGCTTCTCCCCCGGCGTCGTCAAGGCCACCTTCGGCACGGGCGCCTTCATCCTCGCCCACGCCGGCGAGAGCCCTCCGGGCGTGGTGGACGGACTACTCACGACCGTCGCGTGGGACCTCGGCTCCTTCGGTCCGGCCGCCTACGCCGTGGAGGGGTCGGCCTTCGTGGCCGGCGCGGCGGTGCAGTGGCTCCGTGACGAGCTCGGGTTCGTGGCGCTCTCGTCGGACCTCGAGGCCCTCGCCTCGAGCGTGCCCGACAGCGGGGGCGTGGCCTTCGTACCGGCCTTCACCGGTCTCGGCTCGCCGTTCTGGCGCGCCGAGGCGCGCGGATCGATCAGTGGTCTTAGTCGCGGCGCCGGTCGGGGCCAGATCGCGCGCGCCCTCGTCGAGGCGCTCGCGTACCAGGTGCGCGCCATGACCGACGCCTTCGCCCAGGGGGGCATAGCGCTGAGCGAGATCCGGGCCGACGGTGGTGCGGCGGCGATGGACCTGCTGCTCGAGCTCCAGGCGACGAACTCCCGGCTCCCGGTGCTGCGCAGCGCCTCACTGGAGGCGACGGCCCGTGGTGCTGCCACCCTCGCCGGACTGGAGTCGGGACTGTGGGGCTCACTCGAAGAGCTGAGCGGCCTCTGGGAGTGCGAACGGCGCTTCGAGCCTGGCGAGCCGCTCGTGGTCGATGTCGGCTACGCCAACTGGCGCCGGGCCGTCGAACGGGCTTAGGGCCCGTAGTCTCGAGCCACGGGAAGGGGGAACGGTGGAGGGTCTGACGTCGAAGGTGATACGGGGGGGCCTTTCGTTCGGCGAGAGCCCCCGATGGCACGAGGGCCGCCTCTGGTACTCGGACTTCTACCGTCACGGAGTCTTCTCGATAGACGCCGACGGATGGCACGAGCGGCTCGAACACGCCGTGCCCGGGCAGCCGTCGGGTCTCGGCTGGCTGCCCGACGGCGACCTGCTCTGCGTGTCGGCGACCGACCACCGGGTCCTTCGATTCGGCGCCGACGGCGAGTCGGTCTTCGCCAACGTCTCGGAGTACTGCGGCTTCTGGGCCAACGACATGGTCGTATCGATGAGCGGCCACGCCTACATTGGCAACTTCGGCTTCGACCTGCACGCGGTTCTGCGCACGGGCCAGGTCCCGCTGCCGGCGCCGACGACCAACGTGGTCGTCATAAATCCGGTCGGTCGAGTCATCCAAGTGGTGCCAGACCTGTCGTTCCCCAACGGCTCCGTGATCACCCCCGACGGAACGACGCTCATCGTCGGGGAGACCATGACCAACCGGCTGAGCGCCTTCACGATCGACGTCGACGGGACGCTGCGCGACCGTCGCGTGTGGGCCCAGCTCGACTTCGTCTTCACCGACGGCATGTGCCTCGACGCGGACGGCCAAATCTGGCTCGCCAACGCGATCTCGAACCAGTGCCTGCGCGTGCAGGAGGGTGGCGTCGTGACCGGCGTCGTCACGACGGGCCAGACCGCCTTCGCGTGCATGCTCGGAGGCGAGGACCGACGCACGCTCTACGTCATGACCGCTCCCACCAGCGACCCGTTGGAGATCGCCCACCTCACGCTCGGCGCCATCGAGTCCGCTCGAGTGTCGACGCCCGGCGCCGGGTTGCCCTAGACGCGGCTCCGATTCGGTCAGTGGCGGGGCCCTCGAGGCCGGTCGCCAGTGCGCGAGGTGGCCCGGATCTAGCCGAGCTCGGTCAGCGCCTTTTTCAGGTTGCGCACGGCCTGGTGCGTGCGAAGCTCGTTCTCGATTAGGGCGAAGCGCACGTGACCGTCGCCGCCCTCGCCAAATCCCACGCCCGGGCTCGTCGCCACGTCGGCCCGTTCAATGAGGAACTTGGAGAAGTCGAGCGAGGGCATCTCGCGGTAGGGCTCGGGTATCGGCGCCCAGACGAACATCGAACCGCGCGGTGCCGTGACCGGCCAACCGATCCGGTGCAGACCCTCGATCAGGGTGTCGCGTCGGGACTGGTAGATAACGCGAAGCTGGTCGGGGTAGTCGACCGCTTCGTTCATCGCCACTATCGCGGCGATCTGCACCGGCTGGAACGTGCCGTAGTCGAGGTAGCTCTTCAACTTGGTCAGCGCGGCGACGACCTCGGCGTTGCCCACCATGAACCCGACACGCCAGCCCGCCATCGAGAAGGACTTCGTGAGCGTGTAGAGCTCCACGCAGCACTCCTTGGCGCCGGGCACCTGGAGGATCGAGGGCGGACGGTAGCCGTCGAAGCCGAGGTCGGCGTAAGCGAAGTCGTGGCAGATCACGATGCCGTGATCGCGCGCGAAGCCGACCAGGCGCTCCATGAAAGCGAGGTCCACGCACGCGCTCGTCGGATTGTGCGGGAAGGAGCAGACGATCGCCCTCGGTTTGACGGCGGCGCCCTCCCACGCGACGACGAGCCCGTCGAAGAAGTCGTCGCCGGGGTCGTTCGTGCTGGCGCCCGGGTCGTGCATCGCCACGGTGATCACCGTCGCCCCGGCGAAGCCCGGGCCGGCGAGGTGGATCGGGTAGCTCGGGCTCGGCACGATGGCGCAGTCCCCCGGTCCGAGCAGCACCCACATGAGGTGGGTGAGTCCCTCCTTGGCGCCGATGGTCGTCACGACCTCGGTGTCGGGGTCGAGGTCAACGTCGAAGAGGCTCTTGTAGCGATTGGCGATGGCGCGGCGCAGGTTGGGGATGCCTCGACTGGCGCTGTAGCGGTGGTTGCGCGGGTTGCGCGCAGCCTCGGCCAGCTTGGCGACCGCCACGTCAGGGCTCGGCAGGTCGGGGTTCCCGAAGCCGAAGTCGACCACGTCGCGTCCCGCGGCACGGGCCTCGGCCTTCAGCCCGTTGATCTGGGCGAAGACGTAGGGCGGCAGGCCGTTGATGCGACGAAATTCCATCGCTGCAACTTACTGAGTCATCGGGTGCAACGCCATTCTGCCAACGTCGCGATCGACGCACCTGGAGTGAGGATCGCCCAGGTCGCCCCGGCCCCCGCCAAGGCGTCGAGTCGCGCGGCCAGATCGTCGGGCGCCGGTCCGGCCCAGTTGACGGGGCCGTTCAAAGCCTCCTTGGCGACCCGCTCGACGGTCGCGTCCCAGAGGTTGAGCGTGGCACCGAGCTCGCGTGCGACGTCGTTGGTCGCGGGCGCCCCGGCGCCGAACCACACCGGCATCACCGGCGCGAGCGCGAGGGCCGCCTCGCGCATCAGGTCCCGTCGCCCGTCGGCCGACTGGGGCGCCAGGCCGTAGGCCTCGTTCTCGGGGGCCGAGAGGTGGTCGCCCGCGCCGAGGGCGGCCACTACCCGGCCGGGGGCCAGACGCTCGAGCGTCGTGAACTCACCCACCAGGTGGTCGGTGCTGACGAGGCCGACGCGCGCCACGAGGGGCCCGACGATGAGGCCATTGTGGCGTCGCGCGATCGCGGCGAGCAGCGGGAACGGGGCGAGCGACGGGCGACGGGGCGAGCCCATGGGCCAAAGGTGGTCGTAGGCGAAGACGCCGTCGAGGGCCGAGGCCGCAGCCTCGTCGGCGAGGGAGAACGCGTCGTCAACACCACCGCGGAAGGTCGGCAGCAGAACGCCGAGTTTCACGAACTGCGCTCGAAGGCGACCAGGGCGGCGCCCATGGCTCCCGAACGGGGACCGAACATCGACGAGGTGACGGTGATGGCCGGACGGGCGCGGTAGCCCTCGACCAGGTCCACCAGGTACTCGCGCGCCGACGGCAGCACGAGCTCCGACGCGCTCGAGAGCCCGCCGCCGATCACGAAATGGCCGCAGTCGAGAATGGCCGCGAGGTTGGCCAACCCCAGCGCCAGCCACCAGCCGACCTCCTTCATGAGCAACACCGCCTCGTCGAGGCCCTTGGCGGCGGCGGCGGTGACGTCCTCGGCGCGCACCGCGGCGGCGTTGCCGCACTCGGTCACGAGGGTGGGCAGACGGCCCTGGATGGCCGCCTCACGCGTCAGGCGGTGGAGCCCGCCTCCCGAGGCGTAGCGCTCCCAGCAGCCGTGGCCCCCGCAGTGACAGGCCGCGCCGCGAGCGACCACGACCATGTGGCCAATCTCGCCCGCGAAGCCGCTGCGACCGCGCACCAGCTTGCCGTCGGCGACGACGCCGCCCCCGATGCCGGTGCCGAGCGTGACCATCACGAAGTCGTCGATGCCTCGTCCGGCGCCCCACTCGTGCTCGGCGAGCGCGGCGCAGTTGGCGTCGTTCTCACAAAACACCAGTGAACTGGCCAGGGATTGGCCGACCAGGGCTCCGAGGTCGGCGCCCGAGGCGGTCTGCAGGTTCGGCGCGTAAGCGAGGCATCCGTCGCGGCGCATCATCCCGGGCAGTCCAATACCCACGGGCACGTCACCGGGACGAACTCCCTGGCGCGCGCAGAGGTCGTTGATCAGACCGGTGAGGACCTTCGCGGTCGCCTCGCCGGCGCCATCGGCGTGGTCGTGGGGCGTCAGCGCCCGGACCTCGCTCAACACGCGCCCGTCGCGCGCGACGATCAGGGCGAGGGCCTTGGTTCCGCCGACGTCGACGCCAAGCGCGACCTCGGTCATGCCAGTTGCTCGGCCCGTGCCTTCAACTCGTGAAGGGCCTGGGTCTGGATGCGGTAGGCCGCCCGGGATTTGATGAACGACGGAATCGGCACGAGGAGCTCAACCTCGAGGTCGTAGGTGACCTCCGTGCCCTCGCCCGAGGGTTCAAACCGGTACCGGCCATTGAGAGTCTCGGTGAGGTCACCCTCGATCTGGCGCCAAGACAAGTGCTCGGGCGCCCGGCCGTAGTCGTAGCGCAGCGTGTAGGTCGTTGAACGGCCGAAGGCGGCGGCGCGGAACTGGACCTCGAGTGCACGGCCCTCGTCGTCGCGTTGGAGGACGTCGATCCGCTTGAGGTCACTGACCCAGTCCGAGTAGTGCTCGAAGTCGGTCACCACGCCGTAGACGACGAGGGGCGCCGCGCCCACCACTATCGATTCCGTCGCTCGTTGCGCCACGCCGCCTCCCTGACAACCACCTTAGAGCAGTTAGAAATGGGCTCCGAAGTGGTCGTAGGGCGCCAAGTCTCGCGAGAGCTGCGCCGCGAGAGTGTCCCAGTCGAAGCGCGCGACGGCGACCTCGCGCGCCCGACGTCCGTACGCGAGGCGTCGCTCGTCGTCCACCACGAGCGCGCGAATCGCGTCCGCCAGGGCCTCTTCGCTGCGCGAGTAGGGAACGACAGTGCCGGTAACACCGTCGATCACGGCCTCGTGGCTTCCGCCCGAGCGGCCGGCGACCTGGGCGACGCCCGTCGCCGCCGCCTCGACGAAGACGATGCCGAAGCCCTCCTGCTCGAGGCCCCACCAGCGGCTCCGACAGTCCATCACCATCAGGTCGCTCGCCCCCAGCCACGAGACAATCCGCTCGTCGGGGACCCGTCCGAGGAACGTGACCGGCGCACGCAACTTCGTCGCCAGGCGCTCGAGGCGGGCCCGGTCGCGACCGGCGCCACCTATCGCCACCCGCAGCCGCGGGATCTCGACGGCGAGGCGGGCCGACGCGTGAATCAGGGTGTCCATGCCCTTTCGCGGCACGAGTCGCGAGTACGAACTCACGAGGAACGCGTCCTCCTCCACGCCGATCGAGCGCCGCACGCCGGCGCGCAGCGACGGCCCGAGCGGCGTAAACCACTTCGTGTCGACGCCGGGGGGCACTTGGATGACCGGGGGCATGTACTCGGCGGTCGCGCGACGGGCCTCGGCCTCGGGGTAGCCGCCCGCGCAGATCGCGACCTGCGCGCGACGAAGCACGTAGCGAAGTGACGATGCCGCGAACGGGAGCCGGCCGGGGATCGCCACCTCGGCCCCGTGCAAGACGACTCCGTAGGGGCGCGAGAGTCGCGGCCCCAGGAGGCCGAGCGGCCAGGCCGGGTCGAGAAGGACGAGATCGGGCTGGTGTCGTTCAATGGCCGCCTCGATCATTGAGAGCGCGCGCAGCGTGGGCAGGTAGAGCGTCGAGGCCGGGACCCGCTCGACCACGATCGGCGACCCGGTGTCGAAGTCCGTGGCGTCGGGGTGCGACGAGGCGGTCAGGATTGTGGCGCGTCCGGCCTCGAGTCGGGTCCAGAGTTCGTGGAGGTAGACCTGGATTCCTCCGGTTTTCGGGGGGAAGTCGTTGGTCACCAGAAGGTGGCGGGCCATGGGCCAACGCTACTCACCCCGTTCGACTCCCCGAATTACTCCACCGCGGAGCGGTGCTGGAACTTCAACCGTGGGATCATGCCTTGGTGCGTGAGCAGTTGAACGACGTCGGCGTCGCGACTGGTCATTACTAGTTCGTCGGGGGTCTCACCAATCACGTACGTCACCAGGCAGTCGGCGCAGTCGGGCGTTCCTCGCCGCACGCACTCGTGGCAGCTGATCGAGAGCTCAATGCCGTTGGTCATCTTTGCACCTTTCACTTTTGCCCATCCTTACCGGGCACTGTGACGCGTTAAAGGTGAACGAATGGCTCGATCTCCTCGGCCACCTGCGCCGGACCGAAGACGACGCCCTCGGTGAGAACTCGAGCGGTTGCGGGGTCGACCAGCACGTAGAAGGGCGGCCAGCGCACTTCGAGCTCCCTCAGCGCCTCGGGAGCCACGAGAACGGGGCGCCTCGACTCACTCCACTCCCCCTGGTCGTCGTCGGTCGAACTCACGAGCACTACGTTCACGTCGTCGAGCTCACCCAGCGCACCCGTCACGAACACTCGACACCCGTCACATTGGGGCTTTATTGCGACGATCAGCGTCAGTCCGACGAGGACGATTGAGCCCTGATCGCCCTTGGACCAGTGGCCCCGCAACGTCGTGGGGGCCGCCCGATCGCGGGGACGGTCGAAGGAGTGGACGTTGAAATTGCCGGTCACTACGACTCGGCGATGGCCTCGACGGCGCGGCCGTGGCCACACCAGCGACACGTCACTGACTCGACGTTGCGCGCAATCACTTCGGGCTCTTCGACCGACAGGTCACCGCCGACCGTGAAGTGATGGAAGGCCCGCACCGACGTGGTCTCGACGACGTCGAATCGAGTCAGGTTCCCGCAGGCGGTGCACCGGTATCGAGTCATCACAGTCTTCACGGTACCTGGAGGAACGTGGCGGTCATTCATACCGATTGCAGGGCCGACGTCGTTGCGGCCGGACCTCGAAGTCGAAGGGGTCGGGCTCTTCGTAGGAGAACACCGTGTCGAGGGGCAGTGGGCCCGACGACGGACCAGTCCGCTGAGCGTCGATCAGCCGACACAGCGCGCTCGGATGGCGCACCGGGCCGACGACGACGGACCCCGCAACAGTCTCGAGCAGCACGATTCCCTTGCGGGTCAGGCGTTCGACGACCCGTTGGTCGACTCGAGTCGCGATCACGTCGCGCAGTTCGATCGAGCTCCGGTGGTGGTGCAGCACGCCACCCTCTAGGACGATTCGCTCGTTGGTGACGCGGACCTTGTGCGAGCGCCAACGCCAGGCCCGGGTGAGAGCGACCATCGCGAAGGGCCCAACCACGACGACGACCAGCACGGTCTCGTGCCGGTGCATCAGGTGCACGTGATTCGCCCCCAGGACGATCAGAATGAGGGCGGCGATGGTCGCGAACGTCGGGCGCCAGAGTCCACGGGCGACGGGCGTTATTGAGATGACCTGCACCTCGCCGTCCCGCCACGCCATTCGCCGACCCATACCTCCCAGAGTAAGGACTGGACGCCCCTGGTCACGTCACCGTCGGTGACGGTCAGGTGACGATGCGCGCTAGACGTTGCGCATCTGATTGGCGGCCATTTCGAAGTAGCCGGACATCTCAGCGAACTGCTCATTGGTCAACTCCGAACGCACGGACTCGAGAGCCTCGCCCATCGCCCTTAGCCACGCGTCGCGGGCCGCCTTGGTGATGCGAAACGGCGCGTGGCGCATCCGCAGCCTTGGATGTCCGCGCTCGTCCATGTACGTCGTCGGCCCACCCCAGTACTGAACGAGGAACAGCTCAAGGTGACGGCGCGACTCGGCGAGCTGCTCGGGGTACATTGAGCGTAAGAGCTCATTGCTCTCCACCGACTCGTAGAACGCTTCAACGAGCCGCTCGAAGAACGGCTCGCCGCCGACCTCCTCGTAGAACGTCGCTGGCACGCCACCACGTTAATGGCGTCAATTAGACTTGCCGGAGTCCCGAAGGGGCACGCGGGTGTAGCTCAATGGTAGAGCTCCAGCCTTCCAAGCTGGCCATGCGGGTTCGATCCCCGTCACCCGCTCTCACCGTCACCCGC
>JAYVZV010000074.1:0-4125 GCA_043782995.1 Acidimicrobiales bacterium
CCCACGTAGCGATGACCGACGTCGGGCAGCTTCATTGAGGCCAGCACGACCGTGGCGACACCGCAGTCGACGGCCATCGAAAAGACCCGAGAGTCGAACGCCGGATCGGCGGTGATCAGCGCAGAGGACGCGCTTATCAGGTCCTTCAACGCTTGTGAGGAGATATCGTCTCCGATGAGGTGAACGGAGTCCGCGTGATAACTATTAGCCACCAGATTGGGCACTTCCACCTTGGAATAGCGCATCACCACTTGCAGTTGGTAGTTCTCGATCCAGGCTTCGGGGATCGCATCGAAGGCGGTTAACAGGGTCGCCAAAGTCTCCGTGCTGTCCTTCGGGAGGAACGCCGTTATCTGATGTGTGGCCGGTCGAACGCTTCGGCCGTGCAGCGAGAGCGCACGATGGGTCTCAACGACCGGTCCTGACTTTCCATAATCCCCGTGGAGGGCATCGGCCTCCGCCGAATTTCCGACCAAAATCAGATTGGCCTCGGACATGACGTCCGCCAGAGCAATGACCTTCGAGTGACTCGATTTCGGGAGGCTAACGCAGACTACGGTCGCCGTTGCGCCGACGTTCTGCGCCGCCGCGATGAACTGCTTGACCCAATTGTTGTCAAGGCCTGGCCACACGAACGCAATGGCAGTTCGAGTGTCAGCACCAATCCACTTTCGGAAGGCATGCGTGCGCAGGCGAGGGTTCAGCGGAGCATGATAACTGACTACATTGCCCATCAGCAACTCATCGTGCGCGGCAGCCAACGAGGGTGCGCGATGAAGACCGGCGTCAAAGTCATTGCTCTGATCGACCTCAATATGAGTCACCTCGTGACCCGAGGCCAGCAGCATGACAATCTGCGAGACAATGAGTCCGGGGATCGTCAACGACGAGCTCGGGCCGGCGACGACAATTTCAGATCTCATCGAGGCGGCCCCGTCCCCTCGGCCGGCGGTAGGTTCGTTAGCCAGGAGCACGGGGGTACCTTCGAAGTCGCTCCGTCACGATGACACGGAATATCCTCAATCCATCGTGAACCGCGCGGAGGTTACTAGTCCCATGGATTCGGTGTGCCTCAAAGCATGGGATTTCCGCTGTTCGCAGTCCAGCACGAATTGCCCGAATCCCGATCAAGGTTTCAACCTCGAATCCGTCGGAATCGATGCCGAGTTTGGCTACTGCTTCCCGACGCACACCAATGAATCCGTAGGTTGCGTCAGAGTAACTTCCACCGAAGAAAAGCCCAATTAGAAAACAGATGCCTCTGTCGCCGAAGCGCCGAAATTTCGTGATGTCCGCCGAACCGCCGCCCGGGGCGAAGCGAGAGCCTTTGACGTAGTCCGCGCCGGCGGCCAACGCCTCGCAGAACGCGCCGATCTGGGCGCCATCCATAGATCCGTCGGCGTCCAGCGCTATGATGAAGTCGCCTTGGGCGCCCTCGAACCCTGCCCTCATCGCCGCGCCTTTCCCAGGCCTCGCCTCTTGGATGACGCGAATCTCAGGGTGGAGGAGTTTCGCGACACGCAAGGTGTCGTCGCGGGACCGTCCATCAACGATAACGACCTCGTCGACCCAACTCGGGATGGTGTTTAGCACGTAAGGAAGGTTCCCCGCCTCGTTCAAGGTGGGAATCATCACCGTGACCCTTGGCACCGAGCCGGTCGCGCGACGCTCCGAAAAGTCGTCCGATGCGTCCGATGGCGCCCCCCGGTTAATCGTTACCACTACATTTCTCCTCATCAGCCTTTGTATCAAAAGAATTACAGAATAGTTCAATACTGTCAATAGGGGGTATCGGAATTAAGTGCTTTGACAGGCAACGCTTGCTGTATTTTTCACTACCCGCGCCGTGTCAGTCCTGACAATTGTCCGTCGGAGAGTGACGAATCGTAATGGAACGCGTCAGCGACGAATCGCTCACAGACTCGGGTTAGTACAGCAGAGAGGGGTTCACGCCGCCCGGTCGCGCCAGGATCATCCTGACTCTTAGCCCTCGATGACTCGTCAGCTGCATTAGTCGCTTCTGTCATGATCTCGCCGATCTCTCCCTGCATTGCGCTGCACTGGTGTGCTGCCCTGGCACTGCGATGTGACTTCGGTTAGTTCGCCGTGTACTCGGCTACCCAGTCGACCTGCATGCTTTGGGGCGCGGTCGGACAAGCCCAACCAGAGGCGCACCAGGTCTGCTGTTGAAGTGTGAGCCACATCGCCTGGTTAGGAATCGAACCGGAGGTGGTCACCGTCCCCCAGACGTTGCCGTCGACCGTGTACGTAATTGTCGCTGCCGTCCAAATCACGCCCCACGTGTGCCACTGCGTCATGTCGAGCTTCACGGTGCGCTGGATCTGGGAGTTCGAAGCCCCGTAGTGGACCGTTGCCGTGGTGTCGGCCGTACCGCCGAAAGTCTCGTTGAAGTCGACTTCGGGGGGCCACGTGTTGGCGGCGGGCCAAAGGATCTCGACGCCGGTGGGACCGGCACCAGTAAGACGTGAACGGACAAAGTAGGCCCCGTAGGTCTGGGGCGCCCCACACTGGCAGACACCCCCGGTAACCCAGGAGTTGCCGTACGCCGAGTCCTGCCACGTGTTGAGTTGGAGCAAACCGCTTCCCACTACTGCGTGGGCAGCTCCGAACTGGGCACCGGGGTCTCCACCCGGCTTTCCCGTATAGACGTCCCAGCCACTGGGCAGGGACGACCCGGAGAAGTCAGTCACGTAACTCTGCGAGTAACCAGCGAGCGCTCCGGCCCCTGGCGGCGCCATGCCCGACGGCTCGGAACTCGAGGAGAGGCCAATCGGATAGGAACTAGGGGTCGCGGTCGTCGTCACCGGCACGGTGGTGGTCGTTGTCGCCGCGGGCTGTGAGGTAGTCGTGATGAGCGGTGCCGTCGTGGTGGTGCTCAACGGAGTCGTCGTCGTCGTGCCCGACGGCAGTGTGGTGGTCGTGCCGGCAGGCAGCGTCGTGGTCGTCGTAGGCAACTTGTGGTGGCGCTGCGTCGTCTCGTTCGAGGTCAACACGCTATTGGAGAAGTTGAAAGAACTGGCCGCCAGCCTCACCGGCCTGTAGCTGTTCGTTGACGCTCCCGCCGAGTAGCCGACGATCGACAGGATCATGGCCGAGGCCACGGTGAGAGTGACGAACTCCGAGGCTCGCCGCGTCGTACCGCGGGTGGTGGTCTTATGGGCCCTTGCATTTTTCATATGCCTAAACTTGCGGGCCAGCATCAAGTCACGACCTACGGACACTCAACAACCGCTCAAATTCCCATATTTTTGTGGCCCATTGACGTCCAGACGTCGAATTGCCCAAATTCTCAAGGGCCGCGATCAGGACGATTGATCATCCGTTGAGTGCATAAGTTCATCGACCCGCCGGGGAGATTGGGGCGATGAGTTCGATGAGGGTCGTACGCGGAGTCCGCCTCAGCCGATCACGGCGGCGGGACTGTGGCCAAAAGGCCCGACTCGTCGGTCCTATTCGCCGAATAGGACCGATACCAGGGGCCTGAAGAAATCGACGAAACCCCCGACCATCTCACGTTTGTGAGCGGTCGGGGGTTCTTCGTCAGGCCCCCACCTCAGTTCGATATGGCGAACTGGTCGTCGGTCTAGGGCTCCATGGCTTGATAGGCGGTCCAGGCGTCGGCCACAATGGAGCCAAGATCCGATTGCTGCGCCCGCCAACCGAGCAGCTCGCGGGCGCGCTCGTTGGCGGCCACGGCCGCGGCCGGGTCGCCAGGGCGCCTGGCGACGTATCGGACATCAAAGTCGCGCCCCGTCGCCCGTTTCACCTCGTCGACGACCTCCCGATTGGACGAACCGACACCGGTGCCCAGATTGAGCGTTAGGCCGGGGTGTTCACCGAGTGCGGTGATCGCGAGGGAGTGGGCCTCAGCCAAGTCGCTCACGTGGATGTAGTCACGCACGCAAGTGCCGTCAGGGGTCGGGTAGTCGTCGCCGAAGATGTCCAGGTGGCTCCGCCGGCCGGCCGCCACGTCGAGGGCGAGGGGGATTAGGTGGATCTCGGGACTGTGACGCTCCGCGTGAGCGAGGGTGCCGCCCGCCGCGTTGAAGTAGCGCAGCGAGGCCGCGCGGAGTCGTCCGAGCTCGACCATCCATTGAAGCCCCT